>NZ_JAFEUF010000194.1 GCF_016901035.1 Streptomyces durocortorensis | reverse complement strand
CCGCGACCCCCTACCCCAACACGGTCTCGGCCGACCTGCCGAACGGTCCGGGCAGCGGGATCGGCACCCTGCCGCCGACCACGTACACGCCCCCGCCGGCCGTGTCGCCGCCGGCCGGCGTGAACACCCTGCCGAAGGCGGGATCCGACGCGCTGACCCGCCCCACCGACTTCTCCCCGCGCAACACCAGCGGCCCGAACGGCCTCACCGGCCCGAACAGCCTCCTCAACCCCGGCAACGTCGTCGGGCCCAACAGCGTGGTCGGTACGAACGGCGTCATCGGGGCCGGCGGCGTCACGGGATCGAACGGCATCACCGGTACGAGCGGGTCGTCCCTTCCCCAACTTCCGCCGCCCACATCGTCGTTGCCCTCGTCCTCGTCCACGCCGTCCACGCTGCCGTCCTCGTCCCTGTCCGACAGCACGCCGCTGACGCCCCCGCCGGCGTCGGGGCGCACGTCCGGGACCGGGACGAACACCGACCTCACCTCGTACGACCTGACTCCGGAGACCACACCGGAGCTCACCCCCGAGCTGTCGCCGGAGCTGGCGCCCGACCTCCTGCCGGGTACGTCTCCGGACATGTCGGGGTCGACGAACGACCTCCCCAACAACCTTGGCGGGCCCAAGGGTTCGTCCTCCGCACCGGACCCGAGCACCATCGGCGGCTCGAACGGCACGGGCAGTGCCAACTTTTCCGACGACGTCTCTGCCGACACGGACGCGGACGGTGTACAGGGCGAGCGGCAGGACGACGGCACCGGTCAGGAGGCCCCCGGACGCGGCACGGGCGGCCGGAGCACCGGCGGGCAGCCGGGGCTCGACGACACCGCGCACCAGCGGACGGACGGCGTGCCGAACCAGGCCGATGCGGACGCCGACGCCGTGGCTCCGCCCACCCCCGTCGCCACCTCGGCAGGATCGAACACCCCCGCGCCCGCAGCCGGGAACCAGGGCACACAGCAGGGGAACTCCGGTACGGGGAACTCCTCGCAGCAGCCTTCCCAGAACGGCCCGGCCGAGCCCGGCGACGCCGACGTCCTGCCGGGTGGGCAGGAGGCCGGCCAGGCGGACGCGGAGGCCGGGCAGGAAACGGCCGACGGCACGGAGAGCCCGGCTCCTCCGCAGCCCCGGGGCACCGGTTCCGACGACACTGCCCGCACCCCCGGCGGCGGACGGAACACGACCGGGCCCGAGGAGGCCCCGGCCGCGCCGGAGGCCGTACGCACCTCCTCGGACCTCTCCACCGGTGGGGTCACCGACGAGACCACCGGGGACCTGGGAGCCGAGACCGGGACAGGCCTCTCCGCCGGTCCCACGCCCGAGTCCGCCGTGCCGGTGGCCGATCCCGTGCGGCCCGAGCAGTGGCGTTCGGGGCGGACCGACGCCCCCGCCACCGCCGTACGGATCGACCCGCCGTCCGATGCCGGCCGCGCCCCGGCGGACACGACGCCGCTCGACGGCCCGGAGACCCCCGTACGGGCCTGGGTCCAGCGCATCCAGGCCGACGACGGCCGCTGGCTGAGCAACGTCTCGCTCCACCTGCCGGTCCGGACGGGGGAGGGGTTCTCGCCGGCCGAACTGAACGCCCTCCAGGAGCGGATGCGTACGCTCCTGGACACCCACCTGAACCACGGTCTCCAGCTCCCGGGCTCGGGCGACCAGCTCCACCTCGACGTCACGCTCACGGCCGCGCCCGACCACGCCGAGGCCGTCGAACTGAGCCGGACCGCCGAGCCGGAGGGCTCCGACCACCTCAACTGGCGGCTGCACAGCACCGATCCGGCCACCTCCCCGGAGGAAGCGGCGGAGTGGCGGACCCGCGACGACGCGGCGGTGCTCCAGCAACTGCTGGGCTACGCAGGCATACCGGACCGGGGCCCGGCGGCCGAGGCACTCCTGCGCCGACTGGTGCGGCAGAGCGACACGGGCACCGGTACGCCCGGCCCGGCCGTTCCGCAGCACTTCCTCCAGGCGGTCGAGTCCGTCGTCACCAGCGCCGCCGTGGCCGACCACCCGCTCACCGCGCGGGGCACCCGGCCCCCGAGCGGCATCGACAACCCGGCGCAGGCCCTGCGAACACCGACTCCCGGCAGCGTGGACCCCGAGGCCCCGGTCCGGGCGGCCGTCCCCTTCCGCACCACCTCCGCCGCGCCGACGGAGACCGGAACGCCGTCCCGGACCCCGGCATCCGCCACGGACTCCGACGCGGACGTTCGGCCGGCTGCCCGGCAGGAGGCCATCGCGCAGGGCGTCGAGGAGACCCCGCCCGCCGCCGTTCCCCTCGCCACCGAGGGCCGGGGCGACGGCCGGGGGCCCACCCCGGGAGCGGGCAAGGGCAAGGGCCGGAGCACGGACCAGGAGACCGCGTCCGCCGGCGAGCCGGTCCTGCTGGACTTCCCCGGCAGCGCGGCAGTCGACGATGCCGTGGACGCTGCCCGCCGCGAGCACGAGGACGCCGTCGCCGCCTTCGGCCGGGCGGCCCGCACCGTCTCGACGCTCGACGCGCGGGTGACCAGCGGCCGGGGCGGCACCGACGACACCGCGCGGCTGTACGACGCCTGGCAGGACCTGAGCACGGCGCAGCGGCGGCTCGACGCCGCCCTGGACCGGCTGCGCGACCTCGGCGCGGACGCCGCCCACGACGCCGCCGTCGCGTCGATCGTGCCGCGCGTGTCCCGGACGGCCGCCGAACGGCGGCTCACGGCCGCCCTGGTGACCGCCGACGACCTGCCGACCGACCCGCCGCGCCCCGCGCCCGACGCCCTCGTCACTCCGGAGGAGCTGGCCGCCGCCGGGGTCACTCCGGACCAGGGCCCCGCGCTGGAGGCCCAGCTCAACGGCTCCGTGCGCTTCGAGGACAGCGGGATCACCGACCCGGTCCAGCGGGTGCGCCTGCTGATGGACCGGCCGGGCCCCTGGTCCGCGGCGCTCGACGGTATCGCGGCGCGCGCCTCCCGCCGCACCTGGAGCGCCGCCCACGAGAACTTCGCGCTCGACGCGCTCCGGGGCACCGGCGTGCCGGCCGGCACCGATCCGGCCGAGGCGTGGCGACGGGCGACATCGCTGGTGCTGCCGCTGGAGCTGCACCCCGTGCTCGCCGACTCCCGCCACGCGCGCGGCGACCACCTCGACGCCGTACGGCAGGTGGCCCAGCACCTCGCCGTACACGGTGCGGACGCGGTGTCGGGTACGGAACTGGCCGCCCGGGTACGGCGTGAACTCGGCCTGCCTCCACGGCTGCCGGGCGGCGCCCCCGCGTCGGACCAGTCGTACGCCGCCGCCGAACTGGAGCGGCTGGCCCTGCTGGAGGAGCCCGGCGCCACGCCGGACATCGACGGCCTGACCCGGCGCGTGCTGCACCTGCCCGCAGACTCCGAGGTCTCGGCGGGGCAGCGGGACCGGCTCCTCGTCACGGTGGAGAACGCGATGGCCGCCGGATGGTCGTCGAGCGTCGACGCGCTCGGCGCCTACCACCTGGCGACCGGCGGGGCGCTGGACCACGGGCGCCACATCATGGCGGCGAACGGCGCCTACCAGGGGCTGAACCTCACCGGGCGACCCGTCGGGCCGGTGGACACCACCCAGGTGTGGCAGCGCCGGAACGGCCAGTTCCAGGGCCCGCTCGATCCCCTGTGGGACGCCGGTACCGGCGCGTACGTCGTGGTGGCCGACGGTGGACACGATCACGTCATGCTGCCGTGGGGGCAGGGACAGGTCCAGGTGCCCTGGCGGGAGTTCGTGGAGCTGGTGGCCCATGACCCCGGCGTCGTCGGACTCCCGGCGGACACGCCCGTCGTCCTCGTGCTCGCCCACGGTGGCGACCAGGGCCTCGCCCTGCCCCGAACCCTCGCGTTCCGGACGGGCCGCGACGGCGTCTGGGCGCACAGCGGTCAGGTCGGTCTGGTCACCGACCCCGCCACCGGCGTCGAGCGGATCGTCGTGGAGAACCGGCGGTCCGAAGGCCTGCCCCTGGGCGGATGGTTCGGCAGCGACGCCGACGACCTGGGCCCCGGCGGAGTCGCCGACGAAGGCTTCGTGACCGCGCTGAACGGCACGATCCTCCCCGACCCGGCCCTCAAGACGCGGACGATCGGCGACGACGGCCGGTCCATCGGCCGCGTCACCATGTCCGACCCGGACCTGGTCACGAACGAGCCGATGCTCGAATCCATGGCGGAGATCACCGAGTTCGTCCAGTTCGACCCGGTGTCGGAAGGGGCGCTCGGCGAACCGGCCGCGCTGCTGGAGAACGGGCGGCCGGTCTATCACTTCGCGCAGCACGGACAGCCGCTGCGCGGGGTGATGGAGGTGGCCGACGGCAGTCCGCCGGTCCAGGTGGGCGGAGAGGAGACCGGCCGCTACATCCGCCGCCGGCCCAGCATGCGCAAGCTCGGCCCGAACGCCGTCATCGACCTCGGCTCGTGCTGGGCCGACGCCACGGCGGAGGACCTGCCCTATCTGTCGGACGCGGGCGAGCCCCCGTACGTCTTCGACACCCTCGGTACCACCTCGTACGCGCAGGGCGTGGCCAACGGCAGCGGTGCCGGGGTCATGGCGGTGGACCGCGTCCATGTGCTGATGCGCGGGGCGACCCCGAAGGCGGGTGCGCTGGCGAGCCCCTCGGGCGAGCAGGGCGTGCGCAGCCTGCTGCTCCCCGAACCGGGCCCGGCCGGGCTCGCGGCGCTGGCGCGTACCGCGCACCTGCACACCGGGGACGGGCCGGTCCCGGCCGACGTCCTCGACACCACGCTGCGCCTCGTGAAGGCCCTGCGGCGGTCGTTCGGCGCCGACGTGGCGTCGGACGGCCGGTTCGAGGCGCTGCTGAGAGGGATCGGCGCCCTGGAGAACATGCGCCGGGCCGACCCGCATCTGCGCGTCCTGGGCCCGTTCACCCTCCACCACCTGCACCTGGTCACGCACGCCCGCCACCAGCGCACCAGCAACGACCCGCCGTCCCGGGACGACGTCCGGCGGGTCCTGCTCGACGCCGCCGGGAAGAGGGAGGAGGCCGCCGCCGGGCGGCTGACGCTGCACCAGTACACGCCCATGCCGTCGCTGGACTGGGCGCTGAAGCGCCTGGCCGGGCGGGATCTGGCCGCGCTCGCCGCCGACGTGCTGCGGCTGCCGGACGCGGGCGCGGTCTCCCGTGCGGACGTGAGCCGGCTGGTGTGGGGCGCGGTCAAGGGCGCCGAGGCCCTGCGGTCGGTGACCGACCCCGTCGCCCTGGCGAAGAAGGCGCTCCACCTGCCCGGCTCCGCCGCACCGACCCCGGACGAGGCGGGCGACCGGCTGCTGTGGCTGATGGCCGGTGCGGCGGTCACCGGGTTCGACCCCGCGGACCCGACGGAACTCGCCGCGTGGGACCTCGTACGGCACGGCGCTCTCGACGACAGCACCCTGCTGACGGCCGACGGCGTGCCGACCGGCCGCAACTGGACCCGCGGGACCGTCACCGGGGACATCGCGACCGAGGGGTACCTCGTCTCGCCCGACGGCGGCCCGGACGGCGCCACCCCGCACCCGGCGCCGTGGCCGGACGCCCCCAAGGGATCGGCCGCCACGGCGTACGTGCTCACCGCGGACAGCACCAACGGCCATGTCGCCATGCCGTGGACCGACGGCTCCAGCCGCTGGGTGCCGGGCAGCGAGATCGCCGCCCTGCTCCGCCACGACCGGGTCCACCAGCAGATCGCCCTGCGCGCCCCGCTCCTGGTGATCGGCTCCCACACCAACCCCGGCAGCCTCGCGCAGCACATCGCCGGGCGGGCGGGAACGGCGCGCACGACCCTGCTGTCCGAGCTGCCCAGCGCCCTCGTCCCGCATCCGGTGAACGGCCGGAACGCGATCGTCCTGACCGAGGGGACGGCCGCCCGGCCCGACCACTGGCAGACCCGGCGCCCCGCCGCCCTGCCCGGTACCTCCGCCCAGCAGGGCCCCCTCCACACGTTCACCGGACGGGCCCCCGGGACCGAGTCGTCCACGGCGGTGGCGACCTCGTCCACCGCGGCCGCGCCCGCCCCGCTCTCGCAGTACATCCGCGACCACGGCCGACGCCACGACGGGCACGTCGGCCTCGTCCTCCACGAGCCGACCCCCGAAACCGTCCTGGACGGACTGCACCGGAGCATCGTCGAGGCCCTCGGCGCCGACCCGGAGACCACCGGCGGACAGCGGCTGCTGACCCGGCTCCAGGACGTGCTGAGCGCCGAGGAGATCGAGCTGAACCGCCCGTACCTGCGCAGCCGCCAGGGATACCGGATCACGCTCCGGCACGGCGGCCGCGACCGGACGGTGGACGTACGCCTCTCCTACGCCGACCCCGTACGGTCCACGAAGTACGGCGGCGACACCGGCGGGCGCCCGCCGCCCCTCCCGGACATGGGCGTCGAGGCCCGGGCCGGCGGCGGGCAGTCCACCTCGCACGTCGAGGGCTCGGGCAACATCCGCACCGGCTCGGTGCCGTGGAGCGGGATCTTCCCGGACGACCGCGCCGGGGCGCTGCGCTGGTGGGACAGCACCGTCAACGTGTCCGCGACGCACAACCAGCTCACCCAGTCCGTCACCGTCGGCGAGACCTTCCTGGTCACGAGCAAGCAGCAGGCCGAGGAGCCCGCGCACCCGATGGACGTGGACGGGCGGTGGCAGATCCAGGTCGACACGCCTCGCGAGGGTGAGACCGACAACTGGCAGGCCGAGCAGTCGCACGGCGCCCTCACCATCTGGTTCCACGAGCACCTCGCCTTCGACGGCGACGACACCACCGCGCTTCCGGAGCCCGGCGACGTGGACGACCTGCCGCTGTGGGGCGGCGACAGCGTCGCCGAACCGCGCCGCCTGCTGACCGAACTGCTCCAGGACGACACGTTCGCGGCGCTGCGGGACCTCGACGAGGACTCGGAGCGGGCGCTGGAGAACTTCCTCTCGCAGCGCATGCTCCAGGGCACGCCGCACCTCCAGCGCGACGGCGGGGTGTTCTCGCCGACCCTCCTGGACGGCGACGGCAACGCGGTCGGCGTCCTGGAACTGACCGCGGTGATCGAACCGGGACGGCCGATGCGCAAGAGCGCCGACGGCAGGTCCACGCTGGAGACCTGGTTCTCCCACGCGTCCAGCGTGGACAAGTCGGCGAAGCTCACCAGCGGTATGGGCGTCGAGGCGGCGGGCGGGCCGGCGTTCACCACCGACCACACCCCCGGCCACCCGGCCGCCGCCTCGTCCTTCGGCGGCAACCTCATGGGCAAGGCCGCCGTCAACTGGCAGCTGACCGACCAGCTCAGCAACGTCAGCAGCGCCACGCTCATGCACGGGCTCCGCACCAAGAGCAGCCACCTGCTGACCAGCGGCCGGGTCGCCTACACCGCGACGCTGCACCGGGCCGGCGGCGGCCTGGTCAGCTCCACCTTCGGCCCGTGGACGGACGGCCTGCGGCTTCGGATCGCCCAGCGCGCCACCATGGCGGGCCACCGCCCGGCCCCGGCGGAACTGCGCGAACTCCCCGAGCACCTGGAGAACCTGGAAAGCATCGGGTACACCGAGACGCCGCTGAAGGTGGACGGGGCGGACCCGCTGTTCACCGCCGCGGAGGCCTGGCTGCGCAGGGAGGGGTTCCTGCCGCCCGTCCGACACCGGAGCAGGTCGGCGGTGTTCCGGCTGGACGAGCCGCTCGTGGTCGCCCAGTTGGAGAACCTGCGGCGGCTGCGGCAGATGCGCTCGACCTACGGCCTCGCCTCGTCGGCGCCGGACGCCGTGGACGGCGGGGAGTCGGTCTGGTTCGAGCGGCCGAACGCGGTCTCCGGCACCCGTCGTGTGCAACTGGTCTTCTCCGCCGCCCGGGACACCACCCGGCCCGCCGTCCACACCCGCCGCCTGCCCGACGTGCTGCACGTCGGCTCCAGCTCGTACGAGTCGGGCGGCGCCCGCCAGCGGGGCACCGCGCTGAGCGGCGCCCTCGGCGGCGGAGGCGGCCTCAACGCCCCCATCGACCAGGGCTCCTGGGGACTGAACACGGCCCCGGACTACCTCGGCACCCGGCAGCTCACCGACGCCTCCTCGACCGCCGGCCAGGTCGGCTACGACCAGTTCACCATGACCACCCGCAACGGCAGCGAACTCTTCGAGGTGCCCGCCCGGCTGGGCCTCGACCTGTACGAGGGCACCGGCGAGGACCCGCTCGTCCGGTTCGCCGAGACCGACGCCGACGGGAACCCGGCGCGGCCCGAGGCGGAGCCGGAGGCGGAGGACGACCTGGAGATGCAGATCGGGGCCGCCGCCACGCCCACCGTGCCGGGGAGCGTCCGGCTGCTGGTGCCGCACTACCGCACCCGCGTCCCCGCCCCGGCCCCCGCACCCGCTCCGGGACATGTGATCCGGCAGCCCGTCACCGACGGCGGCCCGAGGGACGACCAGCGGCGTCTCGCCCTGGTCGACGACCGCGGCCGTCCGCTGCCCGGCCTGACCAGGCTCCCCGAAGGCGCCATCGTCGACACCTTCCGGGGCACCAGCGCGCTGATGACGGCCCTGCGGAGAATCGTCGCGGGCACCTACCCGGGCAGTCCGGGCCGGGGCCGCGTCGGGCGGGCCGTCCAGCGCGCCTCCACGACGCTGTCCGGGCTGGCCACGGAGACGGCACGGCGGGGCTCCGCGATGAAGGAAGCGCTCCCGGCGGGCCTGTCCGGTGCCGTCAACCGGGCGGGCTCGGCCGTCAACTGGGCCGCCGCACCGGTGGTCTGGGCGGCCAAGACGTCCACGGACGGGGCGGCGGCGACCTACAAGTGGACCTCCGTCGCCGTGGCGGGCGCCTCCCTGAACGACCGGGGCACCCTGGCGGCCGAGGCCCGGCAGGACGCGATCAGGCCCGGCCAGCTCATCTCCAGGGCCCCGCAGATCCTGGGCGGCGCCTATGTGGTGGAGGGGCTGACGCTGCCCGGTATGGCGGCCGACCAGGTCATGATGCTGGAGGTCACCGGCTACCTCTCCAACCCCCGCAACCTGGGCTCCGAATCGCTCTACTCGGAGCAGGACGTCCTGAGCGGCGACACCTCCGGCCGGCAGCGCGGCGTCGGCGTCAACCACCAGGGCAACCTCCAGGTCACGGCGTTGCAGGCGGCCCCGACCCCGCCCGAGCTGCTGGTCCACCAGGCCAACCCGGGCGGCCGCTACTCCCAGTCCCGCCGCACCGACGACACCGCCACCGTGGGCTCCGGCACGAAGATCACCCATGCCACGGAGCACAGCGGCGACACCCTCTGGATCGGCAACGACCTGACGCTGCTGCTGACCGTCCGCTGGGGCGTGCGCAACGTCGCGGGGAACACCGTCGGCCTCGGCCCCTACGCCCCGGTCACGGTCGCCATCGACCTGCCGCGCGCCGTCACGTACCTCGCCCCCGCCCAGGCCGTGGCCCAACTGGCGGCCTGGTTCCAGGGCATGCCCGGCATCCCCGCGCTGACCCTGAACCCGCTCGACGTCCCGCTGCCCGACCGGTACGCCCGGACCCGGCAGCTGGGCAAGGCGACCGTCCTGACGGTCACCCAGCTCGACGACACGGCCAACCGCCGGGAGCGCCGCGACCGGATGCGCCAGGAGCTGACGGCCCTGGTGGACAGCGAGGCGCCCGGCGCCCTCCGGCCCGGCCACGCCTCCTACCTGCCGGGCGTGGCCACCGAGATCGCCCGGGTCACCGAACCCGCCGCGCTGCGCGCCCTGCCCGGACGCGGCCCCGGCGGACAGGTGCGCTTCCACTTCCTCCACGTCGCCTACGGCGGGGCACGCCTGGTCGAGGTCGCCCTGACCGCCGAACCGATGCTCCAGACGCCCGCCCTGCGCGGCCTGCGCGGGCGCAGGGCGGGCGCGGGCACCGGACTGGAACACGTCGACACCCACACCCCGCAGTCCAGGGTGACCACCTCCGGGACCACCACCACCCGTCAGGGCACGGTCAACCCGGTCTCCCGCTATCCGCGCCCCGGCGCGACCAGCTGGACGGACCGCGCCGGCCCGTCCCTGGCGGTGGCCGAGACCCGGGCCCGTACGGCCCGTTCCGAAGTGGCCACGGAGGACCGCTTCTGGACCCGTTCGGGCAGCGTCGCCGACTTCGCCGTCGACTACCGCTACACCGCCACCGTCCGCTCCCAGGCCGTATGGCAGTGGCCCGCCAACATCCCCGGCGCCCTCTTCCAGTCCGGCCTGCTCAACCTCTCCGGCCTGGAAGGGGACGTGGCGCAGCGGGTCCGCAGCTGGGCCGGTCGCCTGCTGCGCGGCCGCCCGGTCAGCCGCGCCTCCGTACCCGCCGCGACGGCCCTGCGGTTCGTCGCCTCCGAGGCCGACCGGCCCAAGCAGCACGAGGGGCCCCGGGCACCCGCGTTGCTCGGGGCCGACCCGCTGCTGCTCACGGCCACCGACGCGGCGGCCCAGGGGACCACCCCCTTCCCGCAGGGCGTCCGGCTGGAGACCACCGGCCCGACACCGGTGTACGACTACAACGCCGCCCCGCAGCTGATGCAGGCGCTGTACGACGTCGATCCGCGCATGGCCGCCTCGTGGGGCCTGCCCGCCAACGCCTCGGCGGAGGCCGTGGCCGCCCGCCTCGCCGAGCTGGTCCAGGCAGGCGAGATCAGCCTCGACCCCTCCCGCTCGGCGTCGGGCCTGACCGACAGGATGCCCGGTAGCTGGCCGGTCGAGAGCGCCGGCACCGCACCGTCCCTGAGGATCTCCCTGCACAACCCGCGACCGGTCACCGAGGCGGGCGACGTCGCCGTCGACCGGGTGCGGCGGCAGAACCGCACCGCGGCCGTGGCCTCGTCCGCCGCCGGCTCCTTCGTCCTCAACCAGCAGGGCTCCTACAACCTTGCCGACGGCAAGAGCCAGGTGCTCGGAGTGACCTTCCCGCTGGCGGCGCAGCAGCCCCACGCCCTCTCCTCGGGCGGCAACGCCTCCGCCTTCTCCTTCAGCAGGCTGCGGACCGGCGCGACCAGCGATCCGGACGACCGGCGCATCCCCCGCACCTACGAGACCCTGGTCGACACCGTCATCGAGGTCGACGGCCCCGACGGCGTCCGGTACGTGACCGGCAGCTCCACCACCCGCCTGTGGGAACGCGACGTCCTCGGCTTCGGCGTCACCCCGGCGCGACCGGGCCCCCGGATCTACGACCTGCCCGCGATCCTGGCCGACCAGGGAGCGGACGACCTGCGCGACTGGGCCCAGCACCCGGTCACCGACCTGCCGGACGTGCTGGCGGACGCCATCGACGAGCAGGACGCGTCGGCCGAGCTGTGGCTCGCGCTCGGCCCCGACCCGGACGGCACCCGGCTGGCCCGCGCCCTGTTCGTCGGCTCGCTCACGGCCGCCCGGGCCGGGAAGCCGGTCGAACTGGTCATCCGCACCGGCCAGGGGCTCCGGATCTGGCCCTTCGCCGCCGACGGCTCGCTCGCCGACACCACGGCCGCCACCGACGAGGCCTGGCAGAACGTGGCGGACACCATCGGCGTCCACCTCACCGCCGTACGGGCCGAGGCGGCCGCCCGGTACCGCGAGGGGCGGCTCACCCGCCGGCAGCCCGGCGCGCTCGCCGCGCTGGACACCGCCGACCGGGCCGTGGACACCGCCACCACCGCACACCGGGACGCCGACCGCGCCCACACGGCCGCCCGCCACGACGCCGCGACGGTAAGGACGGAACTCACCACGCTGCGGGGCCGGATCACCGAGGCCCGGGACGAGATCACCCGGCTCGACACCGAGGCCCGGGAAGCACAGGCCCGCTACGACGACACCGCCGACGAGGAGCGCGGACTCCACGCCCGGTGGCAGCGGGCGCGGGCCGAGGTGGCCCGGCTCGAAGAGCTCGTCGCCGCCGCTCCGGACGCCGACCCGGCGTCCCCGGACGGGCAGGACGCCCTGGACGCGGCGATCGAACAGGCCGACGCGCTCCGGGACCGGGGCCGCGCACTGCACCAGCGGCGCGCGGAGGACCTGGACACGGCGGAGACCGCCCGCGAGGAGGCGGACGGGCTGCGGACCCGCCTGGAGCGGGCCGTCGCCCGGGAGACCACCCTCGCCGGGAACCTCCGCCGCGCCGAGACGGCCGTCGCCGATGCCGCCCGCGTCTTCCGGGAGGCGGAGACCGGGCTGCGCCGGGCGACCGGCGTACGCGACACGATCCAGGGCCAGGTCGACGGCATCGAAGCCGAACTGGTCGACGTACGGGACGAGTTGGGCGAGCAGGCGCGCCGCCACACCCAGGCGTGGGAGGATCTGCCCGCCCTCACGGACGCGCTGGCGACCGGCCGCCGTGCCGAAGGGCTCGGTGACGGGCCGTCCCTGCGCACCACCGTCTCCTCCGCGCCCGCCCGTCCGACCCGCGCCGGGCGGCTGCGCGGACAGCCCCTGCCCGCCCCGCCGCCCGAGACGTCGGCGACGGCCACCGCCACGGCCCCGCCGGCCGCCGCGACGCCGACGCCCGCTCCGCGCCGCGGCCTGCCCGTCGCCGAACGCACCGAACTGGCCGCCGGGCTGGCCGCGATGACCGAGGACGAGCGCACCTCCCGGCTGCTGCCCCTGTCGTCCGCCGACCGCGAGGCCCTGGCCGCCGACCCGGCCCTCACCGCCGGGCTGCGCCGGACCCTGCCCGCCGACGAGTTCGCCCGGACCGCCGCCCTCCTGATGGTCGACGTACCGCCCGGCGTGGACCTCCCCGTCTCCTCCGGCATCGAGGCGCGGGCGCAGGTGGCCCGGATGCTGCGCTCGCCCGCCGTGGGGGGGCGCATGCTGAACGAGGGCGCGCGGCTGATCGTGGTCCCCAAGGACGCCGCGACGACCTCGCTCGACGCGTTCGGCCTCCTGCGCGGTGAGACGGACGAGAACGCGCGCCCCTACGACATCCTGCGCGGTGTCGAGGCCGGCGGACTGGCCGCCGTCGGCGAGGAGAACCTGCTGGGCGACACCACGGCCGTACCCGGGTCCGGGCTGTACGCCGACGGCTACTCCGCCGCGACCCACGAGTTCGCGCACGCCCTCCACCGCCACGGCCTCACCGACGAGCAGCGCCGGCTCATCACCGAGGCATTCCACGACAAGGTGCTGGCGGGCAGCTTCGGTGCCTGGCCCGACGGACCGCTGTACGACAGCTCCGGCACCCGGCGCAACTACTCGGCGCGCGACGAGTTCGAGTACTTCGCCCAGCTCACCAACGCCTACCTCGGCACGAACACCGGCACCGACCCCTACACCGGTCACCCCCGCAACAACGGCGCGAAGTGGGTCCGGCGCAACGAGCCGACGCTGCTGCCGCTCCTCCAGGAGCTGTACGGGCCCGACCCGAGGGCCGTACACCACTGGGGCGCCAACCCCCGGGCCGAGGAGGACACCTGGGCGGCCTTCCGCGCCCTGTGGGACGGACACGACGGGGCGTACGAGCCGCAGCCCCACGCGCCCCCCCCCCCCCCCCCCGCCCCCCCG
>NZ_JAFEUF010000193.1 GCF_016901035.1 Streptomyces durocortorensis | reverse complement strand
CCCCCGTCCCGCGCGGGGCCCGGGGTTTCGCTCGGGGCCGTACGGAGTTCGGAGGTGATCGTCGTCGTGCGGGTGGGGCGGTCGCGGTTGGCGTGCAGGAGGCGCTCGGCGAGGGCGACGAGGCGGGGGAGCACGCCGTCGGGGAGGGCGCCCACGGGGAGCCAGGGGGTGACGCGGGCCAGGAAGCACAGCTCGCACTTGTAGACGTTGCCGATGCCCGCCAGATTGCGCTGGTCCAGCAGGGCGTCGCCGAGGGGGCGGTCCGGTGCGGCGAGCAGTCGGTCCAGGGCCAGGCCGGGATCCCAGTCGGGGCCGAGCAGATCCGGCCCCAGGTGCCCCACGGCCCGGTCCTCCTCGCTGGTGCGCAGCAGCTCCAGCACGGGGAGCCGGTAGCCGACCGCGGTGTGCTCCGCGTTGCCCAGGATCGCGCGGATCTGGTGGACCGGGCCGCCCCGCCAGCGCTCGTCCGGCGCGAACACCCGCCAGGCCCCGTCCATCCGGAGGTGGCTGTGCAGGGTCAGGCCGCCCTCGATCCGGGTCAGCAGATGCTTGCCGCGCGCGGTGACGTCCAGGACGGTCCGGCCGGTGAGGTCGGCGGTGGCGAAGCGGGGGACGCGCAGATCCGACCGGGTCAGCACCCGCCTCGCCAGCGCCGCGTGCAGCCGGGTGGCGGTCTGGAGGACGGTGTCTCCTTCGGGCATGCCTCCATGATGGGTGCGCGGGGGCGGTTGTGCGTGGGTCCGGGGCCGCCGATCGGCCGCGGCAGGGCCCGATGACCCGGGTCAGGCCCGCAGGCGCAGGCCTCTCGGGGTGGCGAGGAACCCGGCCGCCTCCAGCGTCCGGCCCAGCGGCGAGGTGAGGGCGGAGACGCCGTTCGTCCGCTCCACCGTCACCGTGCCCAGGGCTCCGGCGCGGGCCGCGTCGGCCAGGGCCTCGGCCGCCGCTCTCAGGGCCGGGGCCTCCGGGTCGGACGGCCAGGCCAGGAGGGTCTTGCCGCCGCGCTCCATGTAGAGCGTCAGCTCGCCGTCGACGAGGACCACCAGCGCCCCCGCCTTGCGGCCCGGCTTGTGTCCGGCCCCGTCCGGCGACTCCGGCCACGGCAGTGCCGCGCCGTACGCGTTGGCCGGGTCGGCCGCGGCCAGCACCAGGGCCTGGGGGGCGGTGTCCGGATCCCGGCGGTCGCGCGCCGTGGAGGCCGCCCGCAGTCGGTCCACCGCGCCGTCCATCGCGAACTGGGCGGCCCCGAGACCCTCGACCACATAGCCGCGCCGCGCCTGCCCGTTGTCCTCGAAGGCGGCCAGGATGCGGTACGTCGCGGAGAAGCCGCCCTCCACCCCCTCGGCCTGCACCGCGCCGCGGGTCACCACGCCGTGCCGGTCGAGGAGAGTGCGGGCCAGGGCGTGGGCCCGGTGGGTCCGTTCCGGCTCGACCGGGGGGAGCAGGGACCAGCGGCCCGAGACCGTCGGCGGGCCGGTGCGGGACGCGGGGCGGGCGGCGGCGGTGAGCGAGCCGTATCGCCCGCGCGGGACACTGCGCCGCGAGCGGTGGGCGGTGGAGCCCGCCGTCCGTCCCGAGCCCAGGAGCGAACGCAGCGGGGCCAGGGTGTCATTGGTCAGCCGACCGGACCAGGCCAGGTCCCACAGGGCGTCGGCCAGCTGCTGGTCCGTGCACTCCGGATGGGTGGTGGCCCGGACCTGATCGGCGATCTGGCGGAAGAAGAGGCCGTATCCGCCGGAGAGTGTGGTGAGCACCGACTCGTGGAGCGCCGACAGCTCCAGCGGGTGCGGGGCAGGCAGGAGCAGCGGCGCGCTGTCGGCGAGGTAGAGGGAGACCCAGCCGTCCTTGCCGGGCAGCGCCCCCGCCCCGGCCCAGACGACCTCCCCGGTGGTCGTCAGCTCGTCGAGCATCGCCGGGGCGTAGCCCATCACCCGGCTCGGCAGGATCAGCTTCTCCAGCGCCGACGCGGGCACGGGCGCGCCCTGGAGCTGCTCGACGGCGCGGGCCAGCCCGTCGATGCCCCGCAGCCGGTGGGAGCCGAAGTGCTGCCACTGGGGGAGGAAGGAGGCCAGGGCCGCGGGCGGCACGGGCTCCAACTCCTGGCGGAGCGCCGCCAGCGAACGGCGGCGGAGCCGGCGCAGCACCGTGGCGTCGCACCACTCCTGGCCGATGCCCGCCGGGTGGAACTCGCCCTGGACGGTCCTGCCGGAGGCCGAGAGGCGTTGCAGCGCTCCGTCGGTGACGGCGGTGCCGAGCCCGAAGCGCTCGGCTGCCCGGGCGGCGGTGAACGGGCCGTGCGTCCGCGCGTACCGGGCGAGGAGGTCGCCGAGCGGATCCTTCACCGGCTCGGTGAATGCCTCGGGGACGCCGACCGGAAGCGCGGTGCCCAGGGCGTCGCGCAGCCGGCCCGCGTCCTCGATCGCCGCCCAGCGGTCGGTGCCCGCGATCCGGACCTGGATCGCCCGGCGGGCCGTCGCCAGCTCCGGTGCCCAGGACGGCTCGGCGCCCCGCTCGGCCAGCTCGGCGTCGGTCAGCGGACCGAGCACGCGCAGCAGGTCGGCGACCCCCTCGACGTCCTTGATGCGCCGGTCCTCGGTGAGCCACTGCAGCTCCCGCTCCAGCTCGGTGAGGACCTCGGGGTCGAGCAGTTCCCGCAGCTCCGCCTGGCCCAGCAGCTCGGCGAGGAGATGGGAGTCCAGGGAGAGGGCGGCGGCGCGCCGCTCGGCGAGCGGGGAGTCGCCCTCGTACAGGAACTGGGCGACGTAACCGAAGAGGAGCGAGCGGGCGAAGGGGGAGGGCTCCTGGGTGGTCACCTCGACCAGCCGGACCCGGCGCGCCTCCAGATCGCCCATCAGCTCCGTGAGCCCGGGGACGTCGAACACGTCCTGGAGGCATTCGCGGACCGCCTCCAGAACGATCGGGAACGAGCCGAACTCCGAGGCGACCTGGAGCAGCTGGGAGGCCCGCTGGCGCTGCTGCCAGAGCGGGGTGCGCTTCCCGGGGGAGCGCCGGGGCAGCAGCAGGGCACGCGCGGCGCACTCCCGGAACCGGGCGGCGAACAGGGCCGACCCGCCCACCTGGTCGGTGACGATCTGCTGGACTTCGCCCTTGTCGAAGACGACGTCGGCCGCCGTCACCGGGGGCTGGTCGCTGTCGTACGCCACAGCTCCCGGCGGCGGTCCGCTGTTCTCGGCCTCCGATGCCCCTGATGTCGGCGGGGCGTCGAAATCGAGCAGATCCAGGCCCATCATGTCCGCGTCGGGCAGCCGCAGCACGATCCCGTCGTCGGCGTGCATGACCTGGGCGTCCATGCCGTAACGCTCGCCGAGGCGGGCGGAGAGGGCGAGCGCCCACGGGGCGTGCACCTGGGCGCCGAAGGGGGAGTGCACGACGACCCGCCAGTCGCCCAGCTCGTCCCGGAACCGCTCGACCAGGATCGTCCGGTCGTCCGGCACATGGCCGCAGGCCCGGCGCTGCTCGTCCAGGTAGGCCAGGATGTTGTCCGCCGCCCAGACGTCGAGTCCGGCGGCGAGCAGCCGGAGCCGGGCGTCCTCCTCGGGCAGGCCGCCGATCTCCCGGAGAAAGGCCCCCAGCGCGCGGCCCAGCTCAAGTGGCCGGCCCAGCTGGTCGCCCTTCCAGAACGGCAGCCTCCCCGGAACGCCCGGGGCGGGCGATACGAGGACCCGGTCCCGGGTGATGTCCTCGATCCGCCAGGACGTGGTGCCCAGGGTGAAGACGTCGCCGACGCGGGACTCGTAGACCATCTCCTCGTCCAGCTCGCCGACCCGGCCGCCGCCCTTCTTCGGGTCGGCCCCGGCCAGGAAGACCCCGAAGAGCCCCCGGTCGGGGATGGTGCCGCCCGAGGTGACGGCGAGCCGCTGCGCGCCGGGGCGGCCCGTGACCGTACCTCCCACGCGGTCCCACACCACGCGGGGGCGCAGCTCCGCGAAGGCGTCGGAGGGATAGCGTCCGGCGAGCATGTCGAGGACGCCGGTGAAGGCCGACTCGGGCAGCGAGGCGAAGGGGGCGGCCCGCCGCACCAGGGACAGCAGGTCGTCGGCCTGCCAGCTGTCCAGGGCCACCATGGCGACCAGCTGCTGGGCCAGGACGTCCAGCGGATTGGCCGGGATGCGCAGCGCCTCGATGGCCCCTTCGCGCATCCGCTCGGTGACGACCGCGGCCTGCACCAGGTCGCCCCGGTACTTCGGGAAGACCACTCCGGTCGAGACCGCGCCCACCTGGTGTCCGGCCCGGCCCACCCGCTGGAGGCCTGAGGCGACGGAGGGCGGGGACTCCACCTGGACCACCAGGTCGACAGCGCCCATGTCGATGCCCAGCTCCAGGCTGGAGGTGGCCACCACAGCGGGCAGCCGGCCCGCCTTGAGGTCCTCCTCGACCTGGGCCCGCTGCTCCTTGGAGACCGAGCCGTGGTGGGCCCGGGCCAGCAGGGCGGGGGCGCCCCTGCCCGCGCCGGACTGGGCCATGACCTCCGCCGGGGCGTGGGCCTCCGGGAGCGCGGGGGCCGGATCGTCGGGATCGAAGGTCGTGCCGGTCGCCCGCTCGTAGGCGATCTCGTTCAGCCGGTTGCACAGGCGCTCCGCCAGCCGCCGGGAGTTGGCGAAGACGATCGTGGAGCGGTGCGCCTGGACGAGATCGGCGATGCGCTCCTCGACATGCGGCCAGATCGAGGGCTTGTCCGCCTGGCCGGAGTCGCTGTCCGTGGCGGGGGAGCCGCCCAGCTCGCCCAGATCCTCGACCGGGACGACGACCGAGAGGTCGAACTCCTTGGTGGAGCGGGGCTGGACGATCTCCACTTTGCGCTGCGGCGACAGGAAACGCGCCACCTCGTCGACCGGCCGGACCGTCGCGGACAGACCGATGCGCCGGGCGGGGCGGGGCAGCAGCTCGTCGAGCCGCTCCAGGGAGAGCGCGAGGTGGGCGCCGCGCTTCGTGCCGGCGACCGCGTGCACCTCGTCGAGGATCACCGTCTCCACGCCGGCCAGCGCGTCCCGGGCGGAGGACGTCAGCATCAGGAACAGCGACTCGGGCGTGGTGATCAGGATGTCCGGCGGCCTGGTCACCATGGAGCGCCGTTCGGCGGGCGGGGTGTCCCCGGACCGGATGCCGACCCGCACCTCGGGCTCCGGCAGCCCCAGGCGCACCGACTCCTGGCGGATGCCGGTCAGCGGCGAACGGAGGTTGCGCTCGACGTCGACCGCGAGGGCCTTGAGGGGAGACACGTACAGCACACGGCAGCGCTTCTTGGCGTCGGCGGGCGGCGGCCCGGCGGCCAGCCGGTCCAGCGAGGCGAGGAACGCGGCCAGCGTCTTGCCGGAACCGGTCGGCGCTACGACCAGCACGTCACTGCCCTCGCCGATGGCCCGCCAGGCGCCCTCCTGCGCCGAGGTGGGCGCGCTGAAGGCCCCGGCGAACCAACTGCGGGTCGCGGGCGAGAACGCGTCGAGCGCGGATCCGGTCATGTCCCCCATCGTGCACCCCGCCACTGACATCGGGCCGGTGACACCGCCCGCGGCGGCCCACTCAGCGGGTGGCGCACGGCCAGGACCTGCGAGAATGGCCCCCATGACGGGAGCGGACGGCACGGAGGAATGGGCACGGCACTGGCAGTACGCCGCGCTGCCCGACCTCGATCTGCTGCGCGCCCGGTACGTCCGCCACACCTTCCCCCGGCACAGCCACGAGGGCTACGTCTTCGGGGCGGTCACCGGCGGGGTGGAGGACGTGGGGCTGCCGGGCGGCACGGTCCACGCGGTCCCCGGAACCGTCGTCATGATCAACCCGGAGGTGCCGCACACCGCACGTTCCGGGGCGCCCGAGGGCTGGGCGTACGCCACGCTCTACCCGTCGGCCCAGGTGATCAACGACATCGCGGCCGAGGTGACGTCCCTGCGCGGCACGGTCGGCTTCGCCGAGACCCGGGTGACCGACCCCCACGCCTCTCGGCTGATCACCGAGGTGCACCGGGCGGCGGAGGAGGGCAACGCCCTGGCCGCCGACAGCCTGCTGCGGGTGCTGGTCACCCGGCTTCTGAGCCGGCACGGCACCCCGTTGCCCGGACTGACCGCGCACGCCGGGGGCGCGCGAAATGCTGGACGCGCCCGGGCCGCGCTGGAGGAGCGCATGGCCGACCCGCCCACGCTGGAGACGCTCGCCGCCGAGCTGGGCACCGGCCCCTTCGCGTTGCTGAGGGCCTTCAAGAAGGAGTACGGGATGCCGCCCCACACCTGGCTCACCGACGCCCGGGTGCGCAGAGCCCGCCGCATGCTCGACGCCGGCGTCGCCCCCGCCGAGGCCGCGACCGCCGTCGGCTTCACGGATCAGCCGCACCTCAATCGGCACTTCACCCGGATCGTGGGGGTACCGCCGGGCGCCTACCAGCGCGAGCGCGGAGTGCCGCGGACGAGCCGGTGAGGGCCTCGAAACGCAAGAACGTACGGCGGTACGTGCAAGAACGTACAAGACCGGGCCCGAATGATCCCCGTAGCGTTCCGGGCGTGGCAGAACAGACAGCACTCCCAGAGAGCACCGGCACGCCCGGTGCCATAGCCGCCGGTCCGCCAGGACCGGCGGCCGAGATCCGACCGGACAAGCCGGACGCGGCCGTCGTCCGGGACGCGCTCGGCGTCGGCATCGCCGTCGGACTCTCCGGCTTCGCCTTCGGCGTCACCTCCGCCGGCTCCGGCCTCAGCCTGCTCCAGACCTGCGTCCTGAGTCTTCTCGTCTTCACCGGCGCCTCGCAGTTCGCCCTGGTCGGGGCGCTGGCCGCGGGCGGCAACCCCTACACCGCCGCGGCCGGGGCGTTCTTCCTGGGCGTCCGCAACGCGTTCTACGGTCTGCGCCTCTCCCAGTTGCTCGCTCTTCCCCGCGCGGTACGGCCGTTCGCGGCCCACTGGGTGATCGACGAGACGACCGCCGTCACCCTGCCCCAGCCCACCCGGCGGGCCGCGCGCATCGGCTTCACGGTCACCGGACTCACCCTCTACGTGCTGTGGAACCTCACCACCCTGGTCGGCGCTCTGGGCGCCGAGGCGCTGGGCGACACCGACGCGTGGGGCCTCGACGCGGCGAGCCCCGCGGTGTTCCTCGCGCTGCTCGCGCCGATGCTCAAGAGCACCACCGAACGCGTCACGGCGGGGCTGGCCGTCTTGCTGGCCCTGGCGCTGCTGCCCGTGCTGCCGGCGGGGGTGCCCGTTCTGCTGTCCGCGCTGGCGGCCCCCGTCGTGCTGTTCCTCATGGGACGGACCAAGCGGGGACCGGGCACCGAGAAGGGGTCGGCGACACAGCGGAAGAAGGGTGAGCGGCTCTCATGAACGTCTGGATCGCCATCGGACTGACCGTGGCGGGCTGCTACCTCGCCAAACTCCTGGGCCTGCTGGTGCCCGCGGGCGTGCTGGAGCGGCCGCTCGTCCAGCGGATGGCCGCCCTGCTGCCCGTGGCGCTGCTGGCGGCCCTCACCGCGCAGCAGACCTTCGGCGACGGCCAGCAGCTCGTCCTCGACGCCCGCGCCGCCGGTCTCGCCGCGGCGGCACTCGCCCTGGTCCTCCGCGCTCCCTTCCTGGTCGTCGTCGGCGCGGGCGTCCTGGTAACGGCGGGCGTGCGCGCGCTGGCCTGAGCGGGCCGAGGGCCCGGGAAACGAGGGCGAAGAGGCGTGCGGTCGGCCGAGCGGAGGGCCGCGTGCCTCCGGAGCGGTCAGCCGAGCGGGCGACCGTACGAGCGGAGCGTCTCCAAGGCCCTGAGCGTGACCAGCGGACGCCCCTCCAGCGCGGTTCCCGGCGCCCACTGACGCCAGGTCACGGGCCAACCGCCGTCGTCCTGCTGCTCGGCGGCCAGGTGGTCGAGCGAGCGCTCCAGCTCCTCGTCCGTGAACCAGCGGCGGGCCAGGGATCCGGGCGTACGGGCGTAGTCGTGCGGGAAGTGGTGCTCGCCCGGGGCATAGCCCGTCGCCACCGGGAACTCCGCCCGCCGGGAGGGGGCGAGGACCGCGAGCCGTTGTTCGCGCACCAGACGGCCGAGCCGGTCCGCCGCGACCTCGGCGCGGACCCGGTCCGGGGCGCCGTCCAGAAAGGCGACCGCGGCTTCGACCTCGTAGGGATGGGACTGCTCCAGAGCTTCGACGGCGCTCCAGCAGAAGTCCGTCGCCCGGAACAGCCAGGCGTGCCACACCTGATTGCCGTGCAGCAGCCCCACGACCGGGCCGGTCGCGAGCAGCTCCGCGGGCGGGTCGTCCACGATCGGGATGAACGGGGCCGCGGGATAGCCGCGCTGTGTGGGCAGCAGAGCGGGCAGTGCGCCTACTTTGGTTGACACTTCGGTCAGATAGCGACAGATCCGTTCCACGCGCTGTCCGTCGCAGCGGTCGATCGAGTCAAGAACGCTCAGCGCATGGGCGGTGTGCAGCGGTTGGCTGACCGGGCCCCGGAGATCGGGTTCCAGCGCGTGACCGTAGCCGCCGTCCTTGTTGAGGTAGGCGGTCAGGGCCGTCTCGACGGCGTCGGGGTCTCCGTCCAGGAAGGCGTGGGCGAACCTCCGCTGTTCGAGAACGCGGGCGGTGAGCCAGATGAACTGCTCGGCACGGGCGAGGGTGTGTGCTCCGGTTCCAGCCATGGACCGACCGTAGAGCGCGGAGAGGCCGGGCACATGCCAGGTGGACCTGCTGCACTCTCAGGAGCGGGATACTGATGGCATGCGGTTGACGATTTTCTGGGAGCGGATGGCCGACCACTTCGGTGCGGAGTACGCGGACTCCTTCGCCCGTGACCATGTGATGGCCGAACTCGGCGGCCGTACGGTGCACGAGGCCCTGGACGCGGGCTGGGACGCCAAGGACGTGTGGCGCGCTGTCTGCACCGCGATGGACGTCCCGGCGGACAAGCGCTGAACGCCGTGGGGCCGTTTTCCCGGCGGGAGAGGAACGGCAGAGGTCGATTCGGGGCGGGGGACCGCAGGCCGACGGCATAGGCCAGACTTGTCCCGTGTCATCGACAGACGAGAGCGCCCCGGCCCAGCCGTCCGCCTCCCCGCCCGCTCCGCCGGCCGCACCACCCGCGCCGCCGTCCGGCGCCGGTGGGGTCCGCATGCCCGGCTGGCTGCCGCGTGCGATGGCACTGGCCCTGGCGCTCTACGCGTGCTTCCAGCTCGGCAGCTGGGCGTTCGACCAGCTCATCGGGTTGCTGACGAACGTACTGATCGCGTTCTTCCTCGCGCTCGCCATCGAGCCCGCGGTCGGCCGGATGGCGGCTCGCGGCATGCGCCGCGGGTTCGCCACGTTCCTCGTCTTCCTCGGCGTGATGATCTTCGGCGTCGGATTCGTGGTGCTGCTGGGGTCGATGCTCGCGGGCCAGATCGTCGACATGGTCGACGAGTTCCCCAAGTACATCGACTCGGTGATCAACTGGGTCAACCAGACCTTCCGCACCGAACTCTCCCGGGTCGAGGTCCAGGACAGCCTGCTGCACTCCGACTGGTTGCAGAAGTACGTCCAGAACAGCGCCACCGGAGTGCTCGACGTCTCCACGACGGTGCTCGGCGGGCTGTTCCGGCTGCTGACGATCTTCCTGTTCTCCTTCTACTTCGCGGCCGACGGCCCCCGGCTCCGCCGCGCCCTGTGCTCCGTCCTGCCGCCGGCCCGGCAGATCGAGGTGCTGCGTGCCTGGGAGATCGCGGTCGACAAGACCGGCGGATACATCTACTCGCGCGGCCTGATGGCGCTGATCTCCGGGGTCGCGCACTACATCCTGCTGGAGATCCTGGAGGTGCCCTACGCCCCGGCGCTCGCGGTCTGGGTCGGGCTCGTCTCGCAGTTCATCCCCACCATCGGCACGTATCTCGCGGGCGCCCTGCCCATGCTGATCGCCTTCACGGTCGACCCCTGGTACGCGCTGTGGGTGCTCGGGTTCGTCGTGATCTACCAGCAGTTCGAGAATTACGTGCTCCAGCCCAAGCTGACCGCGAAGACCGTCGACATCCACCCCGCGGTCGCCTTCGGATCGGTCATCGCCGGCACGGCCCTGCTCGGCGCGGTCGGAGCGCTGGTCGCCATCCCCGCGATCGCCACGCTCCAGGCGTTCCTCGGCGCCTATGTGAAGCGGTACGACGTCACCGACGACCCACGCGTGCACGGGGGGAGCAGCCGCGCGTCAGGCAGGCCGTTGCCGTCGCGGATGCGCCGCCTGGTGTACGGCCGCCGGGGCGTCGGACGCGGGGGAGCGGAAGGCAGGTCGGACGGGTCGCCCCGGCCGTAGCCGGTCGCAGCAGTCGGCCTCGGCGGTCGTCCGTCGCAGCGGGTCGTCTCAGCGGTAACCGGTCACATCGGCCGGCAGTCCCGGGTCCTGGACCTCGGTCAGGTACCGCCAGGCGTCGGGCCGGCTGCCGTCCACGTCGGTGAAGCCGTACACCTGGGCGAGCTGCCCGCTGGAGAGCGTCCTGCCGTTCCAGCGGGCCACCTCGGGATCGCCGGCGAGGGCGGCCACGGCGCGGCCGACGTACGCGGGGGACTCGGAGATCGCGAAGTGGGGCGCGTGCGCGACGGCGTCGCGCCAGGTGGCCTCGGTCACTCCGTGGGCCTGGAGCATGGCCTCGGACCGGAGCCAGCCCGGGGTGAGCGCCACGGCCGTCGCGCGGTGCGGCGCGAGTTCATGGCCGAGAGCGAAGGCCATCCGGTTCACCGCGGCCTTGGCCAGGTCGTAGAAGAACGAGACGCGGTAGCGGGAGCCGTTGTACTCGTCCGTCCCGTCGGTCATCTCGACGACCAGGCCGCCCGGTGTCTCGATCAGCAGCGGCAGTGCGAAGTGGCTGGTGATGGCGTGGGTGTCGACGGCCAGCCGCAGGGTGCGCAGCCCGGTGTCGAGCGACGACTCCCACACCGGCCTGTTCCACTCGATCTCGGCGCCCCAGATGTCGTTCACCAGGATGTGCAGGGCCCCCTGCTCGTTCGCGATGCGGGCCACGAGGGCCCTGACCCGGTCGGGAACCAGATGGTCGACCTGGACGGCGATCCCTCGACCGCCCGCCGCGTCGACCAGGGCCGCGGTCTCCTCGATCGTCTCGGGCCGGTCCATCTCGGAGCGCTCGGAGCCGCTGGTACGGCCGGTCACGTACACGGTCGCCCCGGCGGCGCCGAGCTGGACGGCGATGCCCCTGCCGGCCCCGCGGGTGCCTCCGGCGACGAGCGCCACGCGGCCGGCCAGGTCGGGCCGGGGCGTCTGCTCTCCGCCGGGTGCTCCCGGTTCCACCGTCGCTCCCATACCGACCGAATATAGGGTGATCCGCCGAACTGCGCAGGCGGTCGGTGGCCGCTCAGGACAGCACGCTGTAGGTCACATGGGTCACCGAGTCCCCCGCGCGCGTCTCCACCTGTTCCAGATCCAGGGGAGGCACGCCGTCGAAGAGGCGGGTGCCGGCGCCGAGCGTGAACGGCACGATGTGCAGCCGCAGCTCGTCGATCAGGCCCGCGGCGAGATACTGGTTGACGGTCCTCGCGCCGCCGTGGATCGACACGTCGCGGTCTCCGGCGGCCTCGCGGGCCTGACGGAACGCGGACTCGATGCCGTCGGTGACGAAGTGGAACGTGGTGCCGCCCTCCATCGGCTGCGGGTCGCGGGGATGGTGGGTGAGCACGAAGACGGGCGCGTGGTACGGGGGATCGTCGCCCCACCAGCCCTTCCACTGCCGATCCCACGCACCGCGCACGGGGCCGAACATGTTGCGGCCCATGATGAAGGCGCCGACCGTCGCCAGCCGGTCGAGCTCGGCCTGGCGCAGCTCCGGAGTCACGAACATCCAGGAGTGCAGCCGGTCGCCCCGGCCGTCGCCGCCGTCGTCGCCGAACGGGCGCTGTTCGCTCTGGTCGAGCCCGGCCGAGTACCCGTCGAGGGAGATCGAGAGGTCGCAGGTCACCCTGCCTGTCGTGTGTCCGGTCATTGCGCCGCCGCGCTGCCGCTTCCCGCGTGGTGCGCTTGACACCAAAATCGAACATCCATTCTGATGGAGTTACCGGCCGGGTTTTCCCGGGCCCGGCCCTGGAGTTGTCCACAGGTCGGGAGGACGTCGAGGCCCATTGTCAGTGGCAGGGGTTAGCGTCTGTGACGTGAAGCGATCGACTCAAGCAAATCGGGTGGAACCCATGGCAGGAACCGACCGCGAGAAGGCGCTGGACGCCGCACTCGCACAGATTGAACGACAGTTCGGCAAGGGCGCGGTGATGCGCCTCGGCGAGCGGCCGAACGAGCCCATCGAGGTCATCCCCACGGGATCGACCGCCCTCGATGTCGCCCTCGGCGTCGGCGGGCTGCCGCGCGGCCGTGTGGTGGAGGTGTACGGGCCGGAGTCCTCCGGTAAGACGACGCTGACGCTGCACGCCGTGGCGAACGCGCAGAAGCTCGGCGGCTCGGTGGCGTTCATCGACGCCGAGCACGCCCTGGACCCCGAGTACGCGAAGAAGCTCGGCGTCGACATCGACAGCCTCATCCTGTCCCAGCCGGACAACGGTGAGCAGGCGCTGGAGATCGTCGACATGCTGGTGCGCTCCGGCGCCCTGGACCTGATCGTCATCGACTCCGTGGCGGCCCTGGTGCCCCGTGCGGAGATCGAGGGCGAGATGGGCGACTCGCACGTGGGTCTGCAGGCCCGCCTGATGAGCCAGGCGCTCCGCAAGATCACCAGTGCGCTCAACCAGTCCAAGACCACCGCGATCTTCATCAACCAGCTCCGCGAGAAGATCGGCGTGATGTTCGGCTCCCCGGAGACCACCACCGGTGGCCGGGCGCTGAAGTTCTACGCCTCGGTGCGCCTCGACATCCGCCGTATCGAGACGCTCAAGGACGGCACCGACGCGGTCGGCAACCGTACCCGCGTCAAGGTCGTCAAGAACAAGGTCGCCCCGCCGTTCAAGCAGGCGGAGTTCGACATCCTCTACGGCCAGGGCATCAGCCGCGAGGGCGGACTGATCGACATGGGCGTGGAGCACGGCTTCGTCCGCAAGGCCGGTGCCTGGTACACGTACGAGGGCGATCAGCTCGGCCAGGGCAAGGAGAACGCCCGCAACTTCCTCAAGGACAACCCCGACCTCGCCAACGAGATCGAGAAGAAGATCCTGGAGAAGCTGGGCGTCGGCGTCCGTCCGGACGACGCTGCGGGCGAGCCTGCCGCGGACGCCGCCGCGGCACCGGCGGCCGACGGGGCGGCGAAGCCGGCGACCACTACGGCAGCCAAGGCCAAGCCGGCCAAGACCGCGGCGGCCAAGAGCTAGGCCGTGACACGTCGTACGGAGTGGCCGGGCAGCCCTGCCGAGCCCGGCGGAGACCCCGGATCCGGCTACGGGGCAGCCGACGCGTCCGCCGCCGCGCGGGGGGCGGCGGCGGTGCACACCCTTGGGTCGGGGGGGGGGGCGGCCTTATCACCCCCCCCCCCCCCCCCCCGCCCCCGGGGGGTTACCCCGTGCGCAATTCCACAACCCCCGGGGCGGGGGGCCTTTCGCTGCCCTCGCCCACCCTTTATAGTC
>NZ_JAFEUF010000192.1 GCF_016901035.1 Streptomyces durocortorensis | reverse complement strand
CGCCCTCTCCTACATGGGCGCCTTCCACGCGCCCGATCCGCGCAAGGTGCCGATCACCCTGGTCGCCCCGCCCGCCGAGCAACGCGACCTGCCCGCCACCCTCCCCGCCCTGCACGATCACGGCGTCCGCACCCCACGCCGCGACCTTCTCCGCGTGCCGCCGCGCCCCCACCGACGGGACGACGAGAACGCCCGCGTCCTTCAGCTCCGCGATCAGCTCCCTCGACGGGGCGAGCGCGAACGACGCCACCCGCACGCCCTCCTCGACGATGATCCGTACCCGCTCCCGCGCGTCCCCCGCGTCCGCCCGCAGATTCACCCCGAACGGCGCGTCCGTGCGGGACTTCACCTCCCTTACGGAGGAACGCAGTTGGTCCGGCGTCATGGTCGCCGAGGCGAGGATGCCCAGCGCCCCGGCCCGTGCCGTCGCGGTGACCAGGCGGGAGCCCGCCACCCAGCCCATCCCGGTCTGCACGATCGGGTGCCGGACGCCGACCAGGTCGGTCAGGGCGGTGCGCATCAGGCCCTGACCTCCCGGTCCCGGGTGTGCGCCGGGTCCACGACCTCGCGGATCAGGGCGAGTTCGGCGGGGGAGGCGTCGCGGGTGTACGGGCCGTCGGCGGGGACCGTGAGCGCGAAGCCTGTCGCCTCGCGGACCTGGTCGACCGTGACGCCGGGGTGGAGGGAGGCCAGCCGCATCGAACGGTCCGGCGTCGCGAAGTCGAAGACCCCGAGATCGCTCACGACCCGCGGGATGCGGTGGAAGCGGGTGGCCGACGGCCCCGCCGCCCGCGCGCTGTCGTGCCCGACCCCGCAGATCATGTCGACGCGTTCGACGAAGACCCGGGGGGAGTGCCGGGGGATCCAGTAACTCACCGGGTTGTTGAGGGTGTTGACGGGTGCGCCGCGCACGCCCAGCAGTTGCCGGGAGGGCTGCTCCCAGTCGCCGATGCACGAGATGTTCTGGTTGCCGTAGCGGTCGATCTGGCTCGCGCCCATCATCACGTGCCGCCGTCCGCCCGTCACCAGCGCCAGATGCCTGCGGTAGGGGAGCCAGCCCTCCGTCTCGCCGTCCGGGCCGACGAGCGTCGCCTCGCCGTCCGTGAGCAGCAGATCGGGGGCGAAGGTCAGCCGGGCCAGCCGGGCCCCGACCGACGGCACCGCGCCCATCGGACTGGCCAGGATCTCCCCGTCGCCCCGCCAGGCCTCCGCGCAGGCGATCACGCAGTGCTCGGCACGGGTGACGCTCCCGGTCGCGGACGCGTTCACTTCTGCTCCTCGTGCCAGATGCGGACGGCTTCCCGGTAGCTCTTCTCGTCGCCGTCCGGCGGCAGGAAACGGGCTGTGAACTCCGCCCAGGCGGCCGGGTCCGCCGCCGCGGCCGCGTACGCCTTCTGGAACGGCTCGTCGCGCGGATGGTCGGGTACGCAGGAGGTGAAGTGCGCCCCGCCCGGCGTCTCCACGACACCGGTGACGGAGTGCCGTTGCACGAGGAGGGTCGGCAGCGTCCCGGTGTCCTCGGTCAACTCCCTTGTCTCCAACAGGCGTTCGCAGGAGACGTACGCCGTGTCCGCCGCCTCGCAGAACAGGTCGTCGAAGTACGGGTCGGGGCCCAGGTACTGCCCGTTGCCGAGCCGGTCCGCCCGGTTGAGGTGGACCAGCGCCGCGTCCATCCGCAGGGCCGGCATCGCCACGAACTCCTCGCCGTCCTCGTACGGCGAAGTCACCGTGCGCAGTTCGGGGTTGACCCGCATCACATCCGATCCGATGCCCGCGCGCACCGGCAGGAACGGCAGCCGGTTCGCCGCCGCGTGCAGCCCCCACATGAACATCGCCTCGTCGATCTCCGTCAGTGCGAACGCGCCGCGCTGCCGGGCCGCCCGGTAGTGCGGCTCCAGCGGGATGGAGTCGAGCGTCACGAACGCCGTCACCAGGCGGCGGATCCGGCCCGCCGCCGCCAGCAGCCCGACGTCCGGACCGCCGTAGGAGATCACTGTCAGATCGGTGACCGATGACCGGAGCAGCGCCCTGACCAGGGCCATCGGCTTGCGGCGCGACCCCCAGCCGCCGATCCCGATCGTCATCCCGCTGCTCAGGCGGTCGACGACCTCCTCGGGCGTCATCGTCTTGTCGCGTACAGGGGCGTGGGAGCGCGGGGGAGCGGTCACGGTTCAGGCCTCCTTGCCGAAGGTGTCGCGGACCCGGGCGGCGGTCCCGGCGAGGTTCGCCTCGAAGGTGAACCCCTGCTCGAAGCGGTAGCTGCGCTGCACGTCGACGGGGTCGATGCCGTTGAGTGCGGCCTTGGCCAGCCGCAGCAGATGGCCGTCCTTGGCGGCGATCTCCACCGCCAACGCCAGTGCCGCATCGTGGAGTTCGGCGGGCGGGACCACGCGCCAGACCGAGCCGTGGGCGTGCAGTTCGGTGGCCGTGACGGTCCGCGAGGTGTAGTACAGCGTGCGCATCAGGTGCTGCGGGACCAGCCGGGACAGATGGGTCGCGGCGCCGAGCGCGCCCCGGTCCAGCTCCGGCAGGCCGAAGACCGCGTCCTCGCTCGCGACGATCGCGTCGGCGTTCCCGACGAGGCCGATGCCGCCGCCCAGGCAGAAGCCGTGCACCGCCGCGACGACCGGCACCTCGCACGCGTACACCGCCGCGAACGCCTCCGCGCAGCCCCGGTTGGCGCCGATCAGGGCCCCGTGCCCCGCGTCGCGCTGCAACTCCTTGATGTCGACGCCCGCGTTGAAGCCGCGTCCGGCGGCGGTCAGGACGACGCAGCGCACCTCCGGGTCGCGGCCCGCCGACCGGACGGCGTCCGCCAGGTCGTACCAGTCCTGTACGGAAAGCGCGTTTACGGGGGGACGGTCGACGGTGACGACGCGGACGCCGTCGTTTTCGGGGGGCGATGCGGTGGAGACACTCATCGGAGGATCAGCTACCTTTCCACCAAACATTTGTTAGGTGGACGGTAGCAGTCCCGTCCCCGCCCGCCAACCAGGCCCATGCGAAAGGGAGATGCGATGAGCGCACCCACCAGCGGAGGACTCTGCGCGGACCGGGTCGTCGCCGTCACGGGCGCCGGGCGGGGGCTCGGCCGGGCCCACGCGCTGGCCTTCGCCGCCGAAGGCGCGCGCGTCGTCGTCAACGACCTCGGCGTCCGACCGGACGGGAGCGGGGGTGAAGACTCCGGCGGACCGGACGGGAACGGCCTCGGTGCCGGCCCGGACGGGGGCGGGGACCCCGGTGGACCGGCCCGGGAGGTCGTCGACGAGATCGTGGCGGCGGGCGGCGAAGCCGTCGTCCACAGCGGCGACATCGCCACCACCGAAGGCGCGGCATCCCTCGTCACCACCGCCGTCGCCGCCTTCGGGCGACTCGACACGCTCGTCAACAACGCGGGCTTCCTGCGCGACCGGATGCTGGTCAACCTCGACGAGGACGACTGGGACGCGGTGGTACGGGTCCACCTCAGGGGCCACTTCCTGCCGCTGAAGCACGCAGCCGCCCACTGGCGCGCCGAGGCGAAGGCGGGCCGCCCGCCGGCCGCCCGGGTGATCAACACCAGCTCCGGCGCCGGACTCCTCGGCAGCGTCGGCCAGGGCAACTACGCGGCCGCCAAAGCCGGCATCGTCGCCCTGACCCTGGTCGCGGCGGCCGAGCTGGGCCGGTACGGGATCCACGTCAACGCCCTCGCCCCCGCCGCCCGGACCCGGATGACCGAGCAGACCTTCGCCGAGGCCATGGCGGCCCCGGGGGAGGGGGAGTTCGACGCCATGGCGCCCGAGAACGTCTCGCCCCTCGTCGTCTGGCTCGGCTCCGCCGCGAGCGACGGGGTGACGGGCCGCGTCTTCGAGGCCGAGGCGGGCCGCATCACCGTCATGGAGGGCTGGCGCCCCGGCCCCACCGACGACCGGGGCGCGCACAGGTCCCCGGCCGAGGCGGGGGAGACGGTGCGCCGGCTGCTGGCGGACGCGGAGAAGCCGGGGCAGGTGTACGGGGCGTCGTAGGCGGGCCGCAGTCGCAGCCGCAGTCTCAGGGGCTTCGGGGGAAACTCGTTTGCGCGGATGTCCGGGCGCCCGGTATCCAGCACAGGACACCCGAGGAGCGCACGATGACGCGGCACGGCCCCCTGAACGAGTTCTGCTGGATGGACCTGAAGACCCGCGACCCCTCCGGCACCGCCGCCTTCTTCTCCGCGGTGCTGGGCTGGGAGTTCGCCGTGGACGAGACGGACTGGCGCCGGGCCGTCGTGTTCTGGGCAGGGGACCACCGGATCGGCGGCGTGAGCGACCTCGCGCAGCCCGTCTACCCGCCCGGCCTGCCTGCCCATGTCGCCTACTACCTGGCGGTCGACGACGTGGACCACCGTACGGCCGAGGCTGCGGAGAAAGGCGCACAGATCCTCCTGCCGCCCTTCGACGCGGGGGACCAGGGCCGGATCGCCACCCTCATCGACCCGGTGGGCGCGGCTGTCTCCCTCTGGCGGCCGCAGGGGTTCGCGGGGTGGCCGGTGTCACCTCCGGACGACGGCGGGGCGTTCCCTCAGCACATGGTGCTGGCCTGCGCGGACCCCGAGCGTGCCCGGCATTTCTACACCGGGACGACCGGCGCTCCGCTCACCCGGGCCACGTTCCTGGAAGCCGCCCCCGGCACCACGCCGCAATGGGAGCTGGCCGTGGCCGTGGGCGACCCGGACCGCGTCGCCGCCCGGGCCCGCGAGCTCGGCGGTGAACTCGTCACCGTCACCGGAGGCACTTCACGGCTGTCGAGCCCGGAGGGGCTGACCCTCCGAATCACCACTGCGCCGGAGGTCTCCCCGGCGTTCCTGGAGACGGATTCCTTCCTGGAGACCGACCGGCTCGTCCTGCGCCCGGTCACGCCGGCCGACGCCCCCGACCTGCTCGCCCTCGACAACGACCCCGCCGTGATGCGGTACATCAACGGCGGCTGGCCCACCAGCGCCGAGGACATCCGGGACCGCACCCTGCCCCGGCTCCTCCACGACCACGCGTGCACCGGAACCCGCGGCTACTGGGCCGCGCGGCACAAGGGCACCGGAGCGTTCCTCGGCTGGTTCGAGCTCCGGCCGCTGGACGACCACGACCCCGCCGTCGTCGAACTCGGCTACCGGCTGAACCGGGCCGCCTGGGGCCGCGGTTACGCCACCGAGGGCGCGCGGGCCCTGATCGGCAAGGGGTTCACCGACCTCGGCGTCCGGCGGGTCACCGCGAACACGATGGCGGTCAACACCGGATCCCGGCGCGTGATGGAGAAGGCGGGCCTCACCTTCCTGCGGGCCTACGTCGACGACTGGCCGGAGGCCATCGAGGGCTCCGAGCACGGCGAGGTCGAGTACGAACTCACCCGGGAGGCATGGGAGGCGACGGAGACAGAGGCGCGCGGCCGGTAGGCGACGGTCCGGCGCGGACCCGCGCCTCCAGCAGCGCCGCGATCTCCCCGTGCCCCAGGTGCTGGTCCACACCCGCCGACGGCACCCCGTCCCGGAGCAGCTCCACCGCCATCGTCTCCTCGCCGTCCCTCCGGTCGCGGAGCGTCACCGTCTCGATGTCGGAGCCGTACACCTCCACCAGCCGCCGCCCCAACTCCTCCTCCGGATCGAGTGCGGCGATGCCCCGCGCCTCGGCCAGCGCCAGGGCGACCGCGGCCTCCTGCCCCGTCGCCCCCGCGCCGTACGCGAGCAGCGCCCGTACCGTACGCACCGAGCCGCGCTGCGCCGCCGGCACCAGCGGCGCCTCGCCCCGCGGGCCCGGCAGCAGCGGGTCCGCGCCCCCGGCGAGGAGCAGTTCCACCGTCGCGGAGTGCCCCAGGCCGACCGCCCACCGCAGCGCCGTGAAGCCGAACTCCTCGCGCAGATCCGGCCGCGCCCCGGCGGACAGCAGCGCCTCCACCACCTCGGTGTGCCCGCCGCACGCCGCCCCGCACAGCGGCAGGTCGCCGGCCTCGGGCCCGCTCGCCCGGTCGGGGTCGGCCCCGGCCGCGAGCAGCAGCCGCACCGTCTCGGGGCGGTCCTGGACCGACGCCAGATAGAGCGCGGTCGTTCCCTCCTCGTCGCTCGCCTCGGCCCGGGCACCCGCGCGCAGCGCCCGTACGACCGCGTTCGCGTCCTCGTACAGCGCGTCGAACAGGCTTGGTTCGTCCCTGATCGGCTCGTTCGTCATCCTTCGACCCTACGGCCGGACACGGACAACGCCCGAGGTCAGGTATCGCACTCCAGGCGCGTACGGCACAGCCCGCAGCGTGCGCTGACCCGGCCCCGGACCGGAAGCCGGATGCGCTGGTGGCAGGTGGGGCAGGGGAAGGAGACGCGCAGGCCCTCGCCGCCGGTCTCGAAGACGTACGGAACGTTCGGGTCCGGGGCGGCTTCGGGGTGGTCCTGGGCGTACCGCCGGTCCTTGGCGTAGCGGCGGCGGCCCGACCAGCCGGCGGCGGTCAGCGGCGGTCTGCGCAGATCGTCCAGCGCCCGCTGACGCCCCTTGGTGTACGCGGTGTACGCCTGGGGGCTGGTGAACCACGGGGAGGGGTCCTCGTCGAAGGCGAACGCCCGCTTGGCCAGGACGTACCCGAACTCCTCCGGGGTCAGATAGCCGAGCTTCTGACGGGACGTCGCGTCCTCCCGGAACGCGTCCAGCAGCAGCCAGCCCGCGCCGAGGTACGCCGTCGTCGTGTCGGTCAGGATCTCGTTGGCGCGGGTGCCGGGGAACTCCAGGTCGAGCCGGTGCAGCAGCACATGGGTGACCTCGTGCGCGAGCGCCGCCCCGATGTCCCTGCGGTGGGTGCGGAAGCGGTCGTTCAGCTCGATGAAGTATTCGGGGCCCGCGGTCAGTTCCACGCTCGCCGCGTGCTCCATCGCCCGGAAGCCGACGATCATGCGGGCCTCGGGCAGATGGAGGTGCTGGACCAGGGAACGCGCCACCCGCTGGGCTCCCAGGTGCAGATCGTCCTCGTCCGCGAACGCGGCGTCGGCGGGCGCGAGGCTGGTGGCGTAGGTGCGGACGCCGTCCGCGGAGAGCCGGCGGTAGAGCGCGGTGATGGCGGAGCGGACCGTGTCCAGATGCGGAAAGCCATGGACGACGGGTGCGCCCGGAGGGCTGTTCGTCACGCCGGAATCCCCCATCCGCGACGGTCGACGGATCTCCACTGTATGCCGGACGGGGGAGGGGATCGGGGAGGAGGGCCGGGGAGGGGCCGGAAAGCCGCCTGGTGATCTTGGCCGAAAACTACACCTTGTGTCAGCGGTCACTCGGTACCGATAATCGGAGTGTTCTTGTCGCGTACATGACGAGTTCGTCTTGCGTGCCGGTACGTCCCGTACATCAGCACCGCGTACAGGGACTCCTGCACGGCAACGCGGTACGGCAACCTCCCACAGCAACCCCCCACACGAAATCCCCCCACGAAAGCAGGCATCTGTGAAGCTTCTGAGTGCGCTGAAAAGGTGTTCCGTCGCCATAGCCGCCGTCGCCCTCGCGACCGTCAGCCTCCAGCCCGCCTCCGCCGCCCCCCAGCCGATCGTCGGCGGGGAACGCGCCGAACAGGGTGAGTTCCCCTTCATGGTCCGGCTCTCCATGGGCTGCGGCGGCTCGCTCTACACCCAGGACATCGTCCTCACCGCCGCCCACTGCGTGGACGGCTCGGGCGACGACACCTCGATCAGCGTCACCGGCGGCGTCGCCGACCTCGAATCGCCCGACGCCATCACGGTCAACTCCACCAAGGTCCTCCAGGCCCCCGGCTACAACGGCACCGGCAAGGACTGGGCGCTGATCAAGCTCGACAAGCCGATCGACCAGCCCACCCTGAAGATCGCCACCGACGCCGCCTACGACGAGGGCACCTTCACCGTCGCCGGCTGGGGCGCCGACAAGGAAGGCGGCAGCCAGCAGCAGCACCTGCTCAAGGCCGACGTCCCGTTCGTCTCCGACGCCGACTGCCAGGGCGCCTACAGCAACCTCGTCGCCGACGAGGAGCTGTGCGCCGGCCTCCTCGACACCGGCGGCGTCGACAGCTGCCAGGGCGACTCCGGCGGCCCGATGTTCCGCAAGGACGACTCCGACGAGTGGGTCCAGGTCGGCATCGTCAGCTGGGGCCAGGGCTGCGCCCGCCCGAACTACCCGGGCGTCTACACCCAGGTCTCGCACTTCGCGGCCGACATCGCCTCCGCGGCCGACTCGCTCTGATCCGCTCGGAGCGGCCTGCCGCTGATCACGGCTGAACCACCCCGGGGGTGCCCGCTCGACCGGGTGCCCCCGGGCCCAGTTCCACCCACGGCTCGCCCGCGTCCTCCAGCTCCAGCACCCACACCTCGTTGGCGCCCTCGCGGAGCACCGGGCCCGGCACGTACAGGATCCGCTGCGGGCCCGCCGACCAGTACCGGCCCAGGCAGAAGCCGTTCACCCAGACGAAACCACGTGCCCAGCCCGGCAGTTCGAGCCCCGCGTGACCGAGACCCGCCGCGCCCTCGATCGTGAACGTCCCCCGGAACAACCCCGTCCGCCCCGCGTCACCGGCCCCGGCGGCGGCGTCCACCCGCGCGAACGGCACCGCCGCCACCGCGCCCGCCGCCTCGAAGGCGTCCAGCCGCAGCCCCCGGGCCCGTACCCCGTGCAGATACTGCCGCTCGTGCAGCACCCCGCCCGTGATCCCCTTCGGCTCGCCGAGCCGCGGCCCGTAGTTGACCCGGCCCAGCGACTCCACCCACAGCTCGACCTCTGCCGGACCCGCCACCGGCTCCGGCAGCGGCCCGGACTCCTCGGTCAGCACCCCGGCCCGCGCCCCGTCCACGTACACCACCGCCCGGTCCCGCAGCCCCGAAGCGCCCAGCGGATACGCCTGGCGCGGCCCCGGCACCGCCACCCGGTAGCGCACCAGCCCCCGGTCCACGCCCAGCTCCTCGAACGTCGGCGGCACCCCCGACTCCGTCTCCGGATCGCCCAGCGCCTCCAGTACGTCACCGAGCCCGGCCCACCCGTCCAGCTCCACCCGCACCGGTCCGGCCGGCCCCACCGGCTCCGGCGGCAGCGCGGGCAACGGCCCCTCGGCGTACCCCTCCAGGACCTTCCGGAACAGGTGGAACTTCTCCGTGGCCCGCCCGTACTCGTCGACGGGCGCGTCGTAGTCGTACGACGTCACCGTCGGCTGGAACTCCCCGTCCTGCAGGGGGCCACCGCGGTTCGCCCCCGCCCAGCCGCCGAAGTTCGTCCCCCCGTGCGCCATGTAGATGTTCACCGACGCCCCGCACTCCAGGATCTCCCGCAGCGCCCCCGCCGCCTGCTCCGCGTCCCGCAGCACCGGCTCGGCCCCCCAGTGGTCGAACCAGCCGCACCAGAACTCCATGCACATCAGCGGGCCCTTCGGCTGATGCCGGCGCAACACCTCGAAGCCCTCCCGCGCCCCCGAACCGAAGTTCGCCGTCGCGAGCAGCCCCGGCACCGAACCGCCGGTCAGCATGTGGTCCTCCGGGCCGTCCGACGTGAACAGCGGGACGCTCACCCCGCACTCCCGCAACAGCCCCGCCAGCCACTCCAGATACACCGCGTCGCTGCCGAAACTCCCGTACTCGTTCTCCGCCTGGACGAGGACCACCGGACCGCCCCGGCCGATCTCCCGCTCCACCACCTGCGGCAGCAGCTCCCGGAACCACCGCTCCACCACCGCCCGGTACTCCGCGTCCCGGGTCCGCACCCGCCGCCCGAACCGGCCCGTCACCCACACCGGGAGACCGCCGTTCTCCCACTCGGCGCAGATGTACGGACCCGGCCGCACGATCGCCCACAGCCCCGCCCGCTCCACCGCGTCCAGGAACCGGCCGAGCGCCCCCACGTCCCGGACCTCGCCCTCCCGGGGCTCGTGCAGATTCCACGGAACGTACGTCTCCACGCAGTTCAGGCCCATCGCGGCGAGCATCCCGAGCCGGTGCTCCCACTGCTCCTCGTGCACCCGGAAGTAGTGCAGGGCGCCCGACAGCAGCCGTACGGGCTTCCCGTCGAGCCGGAAGCCGTCGTCCCCCACGGTGAAGTCGGTCATCGTGCAGTTACGCTCCTGTGCTCCGCCGCACCCGGCGGCCCGGGGGTGAATGGGTCCGACCACCTTCACCCCTGGCGCGCACCGGGTCCATGGACAAAGATCGCTGCTGATTGGACGCAACGCACCGCCCAGGGAGAGGAAGGCCGCGATGTACCACACCTGGATGCGCTTCTTCACCCCCAGCCCGCTCCACCACCGCCTGGGCCTCGTCTGCCTCGGCGTCGGCCTCCAGCACGGCGCGCTGCCCACCGTCGGCCCCCGCACCCTCGACCACCACGTCGCCGTGATCGTCAACTCCGGCACCGGCTGGTTCAAGGGCCCGGACGGCCGCCGTACCCCCGTCACCGGCCCCAGCCTCATCTGGCTGACCCCCGGCACCCCCCACCACTACGGCGCAGACCCCGGCACCGGCTGGGACGAGAGCTTCGTCGACTTCACCGGCCCCGCCACCACCACGTACACCGAACTCGGCTACATCGAGCCCGACCGCCCCCTCGTCCCGCTCGCCGACACCGCCGCCCCCCGCGCCGCCGTCGGACGCATCGTGCGCGCCGCCCGCCGCGGCAACCCTCTCCTGGAGGTCGAGACCGGGGCCGCCGTCCACGAACTCCTCGTCTCCCTGCGCCGCGCCCGCGCCGACATCGGCCCGGACGGCGACCCCGTGCTCCAGGCGCTCGCCCGCGACGCCTACCAGCCGCTCACCGTCGCCCAGCACGCCTCCCGGCACGGCATGACCCCCGCCGAACTGCGCACCGCCGTACGGCGCGGCGCAGGGTGCAGCCCCAAGGACTACCTTCTCGGCATCCGCCTAGGCCGGGCCAAGGAACTCCTCGCCGCCACCGACCTCCCGGTCGCCGCCGTGGCCCGCCGCGTCGGCTACGACGACCCCGCCTACTTCTCCCGGCTCTTCGCCCGCCGGGTCGGCACCGCCCCCGTCCGCTTCCGCGAACAGCAGGGCCGCAGCGTGCCCGGCGGCTGGAGCGACCGGGTGCCCGACCCCGACGACCCGCCGACGATCGGGCCGTGAACGCGGCCGTCTAAGCTCGCTGACCATGAGTACGAGCGAGATCGACGCGTCCGTCCGGGCCGAGCTGAACCGGCTCCGCGAGAGCATCGACAACATCGACGCCGCCGTCGTCCACATGCTGGCCGAACGCTTCAAGGCCACCCAGCAGGTCGGCCGCCTCAAGGCCGACCACAAGCTGCCGCCCGCCGACCCGGCCCGCGAGACCCGCCAGATCGCCCGGCTCCGGCAACTGGCACAGAGCGCCAACCTGGACCCGGCGTTCGCCGAGAAGCTGCTGAACTTCATCATCGCCGAGGTGATCCGCCACCACGAGCGCATCGCCGACGAGGCGGAGAACGGCGGGGCGGAGAACGGCGAGGCGGCGGACGGCTGAGTGCCGCCCCCGTCCCGGGAAGGGCGACGCCCCTTACCGGGCCGCCCGCCGGAGCCCGATCCGCCCCGCGAGCCACGCGCCGAGCAGCGCCCCCAGGACCGGCCCCAGCACGTACACCCACAGCCGCCCGGCGTCCCCGGCCAGCAGCGCCGGGCCGAACTGCCGTGCCGGGTTGGCCGATCCGCCGCTCAACGGCCCGAGCACCCCGATCACCAGGGCCGTCGTCAGCCCCACCGCGTACGGCAGCACCCGCCGACCGCCCGGCGAGGCGAGCAGCACCCCGAGCATCAGCGTCGACGCCGCCAGCACCCCCGCCTGCGCCGCCAGGACCGCCGCGTCGCCCCACGCCGGATCCGCCCGCACCGAGGCATGGCGGACCGCCGGGCGTCCGACCGCCGGACCCCACACCAGCCCGGCACACCACACCCCGAGCACCGAACCGGCCAGCTGCGCCACGGCGTACGGCACGACCTCCCGGCCCGGGAACGCCCCCAGCCGCCACAGGGCAAGGGTCACGGCCGGGTTCAGGTGGCCGCCCGAGCACCGGCCGGGCGGGGACAGCATGAACAGGGCCAGCAGGGTTCCGACGACGCACCCCAGCACGGCTGGACGGGCGGCCATGGCCCCCGGGTCCGGGCCGACGAGCCACCGCACACTCGACACGATCAGGAACAGCAACAGCGCGGTCAGCGCCGCCTCGCACACGGCCCGGGGCAGCACGGGAACGAGAACGACAACGGGACCGGGGCCGTGCGGGGGCTCCGGTGTCCGGGGACCGTTCGCGGCGGGCGGCCGCGGGGCGTCGGGCCCGGGTCTCGGAACGACAGGTTCGGGCGCAGGCGTGAGCGTCATGAGGGACGTCCTCGGTACTCGGTGTGCCGCGCCGAGGAGATGGTAAGCGGCAACAGCCCCCAGGGGGTATCCGTGGGCCCCGGAACCGCCCGTCCGCCCAGGGAGAACCCCGCTGCGCCCGCCGTCCCCCGTACGGCAGCATGGGGCCATGTCCGTACTGACGCGCGACGAAGCGCAGACCCGAGCCCAGATCCTCGACGTGGAGCGGTACACGATCGCCCTCGACCTCACCACCGGCGAGGAGACCTTCGACTCCGCCACCGCCATCCGGTTCACCGCCCGCGCGGCCGGAGACACCTTCGTCGAGGTCAAGCCCGCCACCCTGCGCTCGATCAGCCTCGACGGACAGCCCCTGGACCCCGCCCTCCTCGACGGCAACCGCTACCCCCTCACCGGACTCACCGCAGGCCCCCACGAACTGCGCGTCGACGCCGCGATGCACTACTCCCGCACCGGCGAGGGCATGCACCGCTTCACCGACCCCACCGACGGCGAGACGTACCTCTACACCCAGCTGTTCATGGAGGACGTCCAGCGCGTCTTCGCCGCCTTCGACCAGCCCGACCTCAAGTCCGTCTTCGCCATCGACGTCACCGCCCCCGAAGGCTGGACCGTCCTCGGCAACGGGGTCGCCGAACACACGGGGGAGGGGCGCTGGACCATCGCCCCCACCCCGCTCATCTCCACCTACCTCGTCGCCGTCGCCGCAGGCCCCTGGCACTCGATCACCACCGAGCACGCCGGACTGCCCTTCGGCATCCACTGCCGCCGCTCCCTCGCCCCGTACCTGGACGCCGACGCCGACGAGATCCTCGACATCACGCGCGCCTGCTACGACCGCTACCACGAGAAGTTCGACGAGCCCTACCCGTTCGACTCCTACGACCAGGCCTTCGTCCCCGAGTTCAACGCGGGCGCCATGGAGAACCCCGGACTCGTCACCTTCCGCGACGAGTTCGTCTACCGCTCCGCCGTCACCGACACCGAGCGCCAGACCCGCGCCATGGTCATCGCCCACGAGATGGCCCACATGTGGTTCGGCGACCTCGTCACGCTGACCTGGTGGGACGACATCTGGCTGAACGAGTCCTTCGCCGAGTACATGGGCTACCAGACCCTCACCGAAGCCACCCGGTTCACCGACACCTGGGTCGACTTCGGCGTCGCCCGCAAGGGCTGGGGCTACGACGCCGACCAGCGTCCCTCCACCCACCCCGTCGCCCCGGACCCCGACGCCGTCC
>NZ_JAFEUF010000001.1:65564-128358 GCF_016901035.1 Streptomyces durocortorensis | reverse complement strand
GGCTCCCCCCGTCCCGCACTCCCCGTCGCCAGCGCCTGCATCCCCATCGGCGCGGGCCCCGCCCGGAACTCCACCATCCAGTCCGCCGTCTCCGACCGCACCAGCTCGGTCACGTCCTCGGAGAACCTCCGCAGCACCCCCAGGCACCGCTCGGCCGCCTCGCTGGCCGTGCCCTCGGTCGGCCCGAGCATCTCCCGTACGCACTCCGAGGCCCAGTCGAACTGGAGCACCTGGAGCCGCCGCTGCACCGCCTGGGCCGTGGCGAGGTTCCTTATCCACCCGGAGGTGAGGCCGAAATACCGGTCGCAGGCCATGCAGGCGGCCCCCAGCAGCAGCGACAGATAGCCCCAGCCCGCCGAGCCGCTCAGCGCGCCGGTCAGGTCGAGCAGCGGCAGAGCGGCCCCGGCGACCACCCCGGCGGCCGTCCCGATCCGTAACGTCCTCGCGGCGCGGCGCTTCCAGACGCGGTCGTTCAGATACCAGTCGGCGGTCTCCAGGGCCCCGGTCTCGACCCAGCGGTAGAGCTCGTCCAGCCGCTCGGCAGGCTCGCCCCAGTCCCCGAGGGGGAAGGGTCGCCCGGTCAGATCGCGCCCCCCGGCACGTCCCTCGGCACGTCCACCGACGCGACCGTTGGCGCTGTCCGCGGTCCTGGCCCCGTTCCCGGTAGCGGAACCATCTGCTCCGTTCTCACCGGATCCCGCATCGGACTCCTTGCGGGGCGGCCCTTCGGGCTGCATCTCCGGCTGACTCACCGGGGCACTCCTCTGCACTCTGACGGACGGGAAGGCTCCCGTGCTGTAACTCTGCGTCACTGGACATGCACGCTCGTGTGTCGATGTGCATGCCCTTCCTACCGCCGAATGGTGGGCCGCGGGGTCGAAATCGCGGGATTCCCGCCTGCGCAGGGCCGCTGGTCAGGTATAGGAGCACTCACGCCGGTTCTGAGATCTCACTCGAAAGAGTTGCCCCCCGGCGGGTGGAGCGCGGTGACCAAGGAACACGTAGGCTCGGCTTACCGAAACATTTGTCGTCGAAATGCCAGGAGTGACCGTGATTCCCGGTGGTGGCCAGCCCGATATGCAGCAGTTGCTCCAGCAGGCCCAGAAGATGCAGCAGGATCTCGCCGCGGCCCAGGAGGAACTGGCCAGGACCGAGGTCGACGGACAGGCGGGCGGCGGTCTGGTGAAGGCCACCGTGACCGGTTCCGGCGAGCTCCGCGCCCTGGTGATCGACCCGAAGGCGGTGGACCCGGAGGACACCGAGACGCTCGCCGATCTCGTCGTCGCGGCCGTCCAGGCGGCCAACGAGAACGCGCAGGCGCTCCAGCAGGAGAAGCTCGGCCCGCTGGCACAGGGCCTGGGCGGCGGGGGCGGCATCCCGGGCCTGCCGTTCTGACCGGACCGGCCACAGGCCCGTAGGTCTCACAGGCCGGTAGACCTCACAGCACCTGGGGTCTCACAGGCCCGCGAGGCCTACTGGTACCGACCCGTACCCACTACGGTACGGAGCAGGAAGCAAAGAAAGGCGTTCCGTTGTACGAAGGCGTTGTTCAGGACCTCATCGACGAACTGGGCAGGCTGCCCGGCGTCGGTCCCAAGAGCGCGCAGCGGATCGCCTTCCACGTCCTGCAGGCCGAGCCCACGGACGTACGCCGGCTCGCCCACGCCCTTCTGGAGGTCAAGGACAAGGTCCGGTTCTGCGCCGTGTGCGGCAATGTCGCGCAGCAGGAGCAGTGCGGGATCTGCCGGGACGCGCGCCGCGACCAGAGCGTCATCTGCGTGGTCGAGGAGCCCAAGGACGTCGTGGCGATCGAGCGGACGCGTGAGTTCCGGGGTCGCTATCACGTCCTGGGCGGGGCGATCAGCCCCATCGAGGGCGTCGGCCCGGACGACCTGCGCATCCGCGAGCTGCTGGCGCGGCTCGCGGACGGTTCCATCACGGAGCTGATCCTTGCGACCGACCCCAATCTGGAGGGCGAGGCCACCGCGACGTACCTGGCGCGGATGGTCAAGCCGATGGGCCTCAAGGTGACCCGGCTGGCCAGCGGTCTGCCGGTCGGCGGCGACCTGGAGTACGCCGACGAGGTCACTCTGGGCCGCGCCTTCGAGGGAAGGCGGCTGCTGGATGTCTGACAACGGCACCGACACCCCCGCCGTACGCCCCCTGTACGTACCGCACTCCGCTCTGCCGTCCGCTTCGCCGTCTGTGACCGCGCCCACGGGAGGTCCCCTCGATGTCTGACGCCACGCTGAACTCCGTCACGCAGGACCCGGGCGACTTCGCCGTCCAGATCGCGGACCAGATCAAGACGTTCATCGTCGCGGTCGCCGAGGTGTCCAAGGTCGACGAGCCGGAAGAGGCCGTCCCGGTCCTGCTCCTCCAGGTCTCCCAGCTCCTGCTTGCGGGCGGCCGCCTCGGCGCGTACGAGGACGTCCTGCCCGACGAGCGGTACGAGCCGGACCTCGGCGCGGAGCCGGACGCGGACGGCCTGCGCGAGCGGTTCGCGGTGCTGCTGGAGCCGATCGACGTCTACTCCGAGGTCTTCGACCCGTACGAGCCCCGCAAGGCCCCGGTCCCGCACCGCATCTCCGACGACCTGGCCGACCTGGTCACCGACCTCGGCCACGGCCTCGCGCACTACGAGGCGGACCGCACCGCCGAGGCGCTGTGGTGGTGGCAGTTCTCGTACTTCTCCAACTGGGGCTCCACCGCCTCCGCCACCCTCCGCGCCCTCCAGTCCCTGGTCGCCCACATCCGCCTCGGCCAGCCCCTGGAGGAGCTGGACGGCCTGGACATCGACCAGGACCCGGGCGAGGAGGACCTCGCCGAGGAGGCGGGCCGCGTGATGCTCCAGGAGATCGCGGGGCCGCTGGGGCTGCGGCCGGTGAAGTAGCCGCCCAACTGCCGCGCCCCGCGCCCCGGTTCACCGGAACGCGCCGGTGTTCTCCTCGGCCCAGCGGCGGAAGGTGCGGGCGGGGGAGCCGGTGACGCGGGCCACGGTGTCGTGCACGGCCGGCAATGCGTCGTTGACGTCGCCGCCCATCAGATCGAGGACGCTGTTCGCGACCTCGGCGCCCATCACGGCGGCCATCGACCCGTACGCCTCCTCCCGCGCGATCCCGACGCAGGTCACCTCCCGGCCCAGCACCCGCCCCAGCTCATGGGCCTGCTGCCGGGGCGAGATCCTTTCCGGTCCGGTGAGTTGGTACGTCCGCCCCCGGTGCCCCGGTCCGGTCAGCGCCGCGTGGGCCGCCGAGGCGATGTCAGCGGGGTGGACGGACGGCAGCCCGACGTCCGCGTACGGCACGCGCACCACGGACTCGTCGCGCACGGACCCCGGTGCGCGCGACGGCCGCGAGCGTGTCGCGGTAGCTGGGGAAGAGCCTGGGTCTCGACGGTGATGGAGGAGACCAGCACCACGTGATCAGGAACAGTGAACGCGCCCCGCCCAGTGCGGACTTCAGTGACGCGGCCTGTTCCAGATCTCCTTCCGCTACCTCGATCCCGTCGGGGACCGAGGCCTCGGCGCGTCCCGCGTCGCGGGTCAGCGCCCGTACGCCGGCTCCGAACCCGTCCGCGTACAGCTGCCGCAGCAGCTCCCTGCCGATGTTCCCGGTCGCACCGGTCACCAAAATCATCGCTGAGCGCTCCTCTGCCCGGTCAGGGCCTGCACGGTCACGGCCTGTTCGATACCGAGGACGCTAGGACCTCAACCACCCTGGAGATCAGGGACGTTGGAGGAGGCCCGGGGGGCCTTGACCTCAACTGCGCCTGAGGGCAGAAGCTCCGGGGGAACGGCCGAAGCAACGGCCGCATCCCACAAGGAGATTCGCCATGAGCGCCATGCCTCCCGTCACCCCCGCGCCCCACCGTCATCGGCGTACCCGCTCCGCAGGAGGACGTCGACGCCATCGTCGCGTTCGTCGCCGGCGTGCAGGAGGCCCAGCTGAACGCGGATCCCGACGCCTTCCTCGTCGGGTTCCGCGAGGACGCCGTCTGGACGACGGCCCACGGCAAGCGGCTGACCGGCCTGCCGGAGATCAGCGCCTTCACCCGCAAGGTGCTGCCCCCGCAGGCGGACTCCCCGGTGGCCGCCACGTACACGGTCGACCTGATCCTCTTCATCCGCCCCGACGTGGCCGCCGTGAAAATCCGTCAGCGCCCGGCGGCCCGTGCCGGAGGCGCGTACCTGGACGAGATCTTCCACGGCCAGGAAGACCCCGATCCGCTCATGGCCGCCCACCCCGAGGCGGTCCCCGGCACTCCGACCTATGTGCTCGCCAAGGACGACGGGATCTGGCGCGTCGCGGCCGCGCAGAACACCCAGGTCCTCGACGTGGAGACGCTGACGGCGGGCTGAGCCGGTCGTCCTGGCGTGCGGATATCCGGAGGCGGTTGTCGCACCCGGTTGTTAATCTCCCTCAGCTCTTGATCTCCGATCTTCAAGGGCCGGACAGGGGAGGGGAACGCGCATGACAGGACGTACAGGACAGAGACAGGCGGGACGAGCGAGACGGGCGGCCGCCGCGGCGGTGATCGCCGCCGGGACGGTGCTGGCGACGCCGGGCACCGTACTGGCGGCGGCGGGTGACGGGCTGCCGAAGCAGCCGCGGATCGCCGATCTGGCGACGGGCGGCGCGGAATGCGCCCCCGGGGAGGACCGGCCGTATGTGGAGACCGTTCCGCAGGTGACGGCGCGGCTGTACGGGCCCGGGGGCGGGCAGCCGGGTGAAGCGAGCCGGGTCCGGGGCGAGTTCGAGGCGTGGTGGCAGGGCGAGGGCGGCGCCGAGGAGCGCGTGTCCATGACCACCACCACGATGCACGACACCGCCCCGTTCACGTGGCAGCTGCCGAGCACCGTCCCCGACGAGACCGTCGTGTCCTGGCGGGTGCGGGCCGTCAACGACGCGGGGGCCTCCGCCTGGAGCAGCGAAGGGGCGGGCGCACCCTGCGAGTTCGTCTACGACCGCACAAGGCCCGACGCCCCGGTCGTCACGTCCTCCGACTATCCGGACGACGACACGTGGACGCCCGGTGTCGGTGTCCGGGGCACCTTCCGGTTCACGGCGCAGGCCGAGGACATCGTCGCCTTCGCCTACGAGTTCATGGGTGAGCCACCGCGCACGGCAGACGTCCGGCCCGACGGTTCGGCCGAGATCCGCTTCGTGCCGCGGAAGTCCGGCCGCCAGATTCTCTCGGTACAGGCGCAGGACCGGGCGGGCAATCGCAGTGCGCGCGCCGACTACACCTTCCTGATCGGGGAAGGGCCCGCCCCGGTGGCCCGGTGGAAGCTCGCCGACGCGGCGGGCTCCCGTTCGGCCGCCGCCGAGACGGGCACCGCCGCCCGGGCCGGCGCGGGGGCCGCGTTCGGCGCGCCCGCGCCCTCCGGCACCCCGCTCACCTCCACCGCCTCGCTCGACGGAACGGGCCACGGCTTCCTGACGCCGGGGGCCCCGGTCGTCGCCGACACCGCGAAGGACTTCGACGTGGGCGGCTGGGTCCGGCCGGAGCGCGTGGACGGCACCCGTACGGTCCTCTCCCAGGACGCGGGCGCGGCACGCGCCTTCACTCTGGGGCTCACCCAGGCCGGTTCCGGACCCGCCTGGTCCTTCGCCGTCGGCGGGGCGCGGATCACGGGCGGGCTGCCCGAGACCGGCGACTGGGCGTACGTGCTCGGCCAGTACGACGCGGAGACCGGCACGGCCCGGCTGTACGTGAACGGCCGCGCGGTCGGCGAGGAGACCGCAGCCGTCCCCGTGGCGGGCCAGGGCGACTTCCAGATCGGCCGGGCGCGCGGGGCGCAGGGCTACCGCGACCGCTGGCAGGGCGAGATCGGTGACGTACGGGCGTACGACCGGATCGTCGTGCCCGAGGAGCTGACGGCCCTCGCCACCCGGGCCGCGCAGCGCGTCGGCCACTGGGCGCTGGACACCGCGCCGGACGGCCTCGCCCCGGAGTCGGACGGGGGAGCGCCGCTGAAGCTGGGCGCGGGGGCCTCGGTCTACCGCCTCGACGACGACCCCTGTGACCCCTTCGACCCGTTCTGCGACCGGGACTGGCCGCTGGAGGGCGACGGACACCTGCGTCTCGACGGCGTCGCGGGCCACGCGGCCACGGAGGCCCCGGTGGTCGACACCTCGGGGAGCTTCACGGTCAGCGCCCGCGTCCGGCTCACCGACGACGCCCCGGCGACGCCGATGACCGCCTTCTCCCAGGGCGGCGAGCACGGCGACGCCTTCAAGGTGCGCTTCGACCCGGAGAACTCCAGCTGGGACCTGGTGCTGGCGCACGCCGACGAGCCGGGCGCCCCGGAGACCGTGCTCCGCCGGATCGAGTGGCCCGACGGGGACATCGGGTCGGGCCACCGGGTCACCGTCGTGCACGACGCGTCCGCCAACCAGGTGTCCTTCTACGTGGACGGGTCGAAGGACGCCGAGGGCGGCACCGCGGCCCTCGACACGGCCTGGAAGAGCACCGGCGGGCTCCAGCTCGGCCGGGGCCGCACCGCCGACGGCTGGGGCGAGCAGCTGAAGGGCGTGGTGGACGGCGTGTACGCCTACGAGGGCGTGCTGTCCGAGACGCAGATCAGTCAGCTGCCGTAACCAGGTGTGTCCCGGCTCGCGCTTTCCGTACGGAGGGTGTGGGCTGGGACACAAACGGGAGTGCCCGGCGGTCGGGCTGGGCAGCAGCCTCGTACGAGCAGTTCGGAGCGACACGCCGTACCGGGTGGTGAGCGGGACATCTCACCATCTGGTAGTGGACGGGTCGATTCCGGACTGCTCGTTAAACTGAGCCGACCGCAGTAATGACTGAGCGAGGAGCGCACGTGGGCCTTGTCGTGCAGAAGTACGGAGGCTCCTCCGTAGCCGATGCCGAGGGCATCAAGCGGGTCGCCAAGCGAGTCGTCGACGCCAAGAGGAACGGCAACCAGGTGGTTGTCGTGGTGTCCGCGATGGGCGACACGACGGACGAGTTGATAGATCTCGCCGAGCAGGTGTCTCCGATGCCTACCGGTCGAGAGTTCGACATGCTGCTGACCGCGGGTGAGCGGATCTCCATGGCCCTGCTGGCCATGGCGATCAAGAACCTGGGCCACGAGGCCCAGTCGTTCACGGGCAGCCAGGCCGGTGTCATCACCGACTCGGTCCACAACAAAGCGCGCATCATCGACGTCACCCCGGGCCGCATCCGGACCTCGATCGACGAGGGCAACATCGCCATCGTCGCCGGGTTCCAGGGCGTGTCCCAGGAGGGCAAGAACATCACCACCCTCGGCCGCGGCGGATCGGACACGACCGCCGTCGCGCTGGCCGCCGCGCTGGACGCCGAGGTCTGTGAGATCTACACCGACGTCGACGGCGTCTTCACCGCGGACCCCCGGGTCGTGAAGAAGGCGAAGAAGATCGACTGGATCTCCTTCGAGGACATGCTGGAGCTGGCCGCGTCCGGCTCCAAGGTGCTGCTGCACCGCTGCGTCGAGTACGCACGCCGTTACAACATCCCGATCCACGTCCGCTCGTCCTTCTCCGGACTGCGCGGCACCTGGGTCAGCAACGAGCCGCAAGGGGACCAGCAGGTGGAGCACGCGATCATCTCCGGAGTCGCCCACGACGTCTCGGAGGCCAAGGTCACCGTCGTCGGCGTCCCGGACAAGCCGGGCGAGGCGGCCGCGATCTTCCGCGCCATCGCGAACGCCGAGGTCAACATCGACATGGTGGTGCAGAACGTCTCCGCCGCGACGACCGGCCTGACGGACATCTCCTTCACCCTGCCCAAGGCCGAGGGCCGCAAGGCCATCGACGCCCTGGAGCGGACCCGGAGCACCATCGGTTTCGACTCGCTCCGCTACGACGACCAGATCGCCAAGATCTCCCTGGTCGGCGCGGGTATGAAGACCAACCCGGGCGTCACCGCCGGCTTCTTCGAGGCGCTCTCCGACGCGGGCGTGAACATCGAGCTGATCTCGACATCCGAGATCCGCATCTCGGTGGTCACCCGCGCCGACGACGTCAACGAGGCCGTGCGCGCCGTGCACACCGCCTTCGGGCTCGACAGCGACTCCGACGAGGCCGTCGTCTACGGAGGCACCGGCCGATGACGGAACACCGCCCTTCGCTCGCGGTCGTCGGTGCGACCGGGGCGATCGGCGGTGTCATGCTCCGGATCCTCTCGCAGCACGCGGACGTCTGGGGCGAGGTCAGACTCGTCGCCTCACCGCGCTCGGCCGGCCGGAAGCTGGTCGTGCGCGGTGAGGAGAGCGAGGTCCTCGCGCTCGCCGAGGACGTGTTCGACGGCATCGACGTGGCCCTCTTCCTGGTGCCGGACGAGGTGTCCGCCCGCTGGGCCCCGATCGCCGCCGCCAAGGGCGTCGTCGTCATCGACGACTCCGCGGCCTTCCGGCTCGACGACGACGTGCCGCTGGTCGTCCCGGAGATCAACCCCCATGCCGCACGGCTCAGGCCGCGCGGCATCGTCGCGTCCCCGAACTGCACCACGCTGTCGCTGATCGTCGCGGTCGGCGCGCTGCACGCCGAGTTCGGGCTCCGCGAGCTGATCGTCTCCTCGTACCAGGCCGTCAGCGCCGTGGGCCGGGACGGCGTCGCCGCGCTGCGCGAACAGCTTGCCCTGGTCGCCGGTACGGAACTGGGCACCCAGCCCGGAGACGTACGCCGGGCCCTGGGCGACGAGGCATCCACGGCCAAGAGCCCGTTCGCCGCGCCCGTCGCCCTGAACGTCGTGCCCTGGGCCGGTACGGACGCCGGGGACGGCTGGTCCTCCGAGGAGATCGCCATCCGCGAGGAGTGCCGCAAGGTGCTCGGCATGCCGGACCTGAAGACCACCGCGACCTGCGTGTACGTCCCTGTCGTCGCCACCCACTCGATGTCCGTCCACGCCCGCTTCGAGAACGAGGTCGCCGTCGACAAGGCGCACGAGATCCTGGCGACCGCCCCCGGCGTGGTGCTGTTCGACAGCCCGGCCTCCGGAGATTTCCCGACCCCGTCCGACGTGGTCGGTACCGACCCCACCTGGGTGGGCCGCGTCCGGCGGTCGATGGACGACCCGCATGCCCTGGAAATGTTCCTTTGCGGCGACAATCTCCGAAAAGGTGCGGCTTTGAACGTGGCGCAGATCGCCGAATCGGTCGCCGCGGAATTCCCCCGGTGATGATCGAACCTCTTTTGTAGGATCTGTGAACGCCCTATGAGGAATTCGCTGGTCTGAACCTCTTGAGCTGGGACGTTGTCGTATCCGACGATGATCTCCCGGCCATCTGCAACCGCGCCTCGGCCGGGCTGCGTCTATGCCGTCACTTTGTGCGTGGCCGGACGCTATTACGGGGCATTTGGGGAAGAGCAGGTACGTATGAGGGCATGTCGCACAGCGTCGAACGTGGCGCCGTCCGCGTACAACCCTGATGGGGGGCAGCGTGTCCAACAGGCGTGGCAGAGGTTCTCGACATCACAGTGGTGGGCCCGTTGCGAGGCGCTTCGGTGCGTCCGCTCCGGCGGCCCCGCGCGCCCGGCGGCATGCCGGTGATCGCGCCCATGCCCGCTGCGCGCCCGGCCTCGCTGCCCTCGCAGCGCGGGGGTGCTGACGAGACGGTGGCAGCAGGAACCACAGTCGACCATCTCACCGAGACCTACCGCGCCCACTACCGCTCCCTGCTCGGCCTCGCGGCCCTGCTGCTGGACGACACCGCGTCCTGCGAGGACGTGGTGCAGGAGGCGTTCATCCGGGTGCACTCCGCGCGCAACCGCGTCCGCGAGCCCGAGAAGACCCTGGCCTACCTCCGGCAGACCGTCGTCAACCTCTCGCGCTCCGCGCTCCGCCGCCGCATCCTCGGGCTGAAGCTGCTCTCCAAGCCGATGCCGGACATGGCGAGTGCGGAGGAGGGCGCCTACGACCAGCTGGAGCGGGACGCGCTGATCAAGGCGATGAAGGGGCTCCAGCGACGCCAGCGCGAGGTGCTGGTGCTGCGCTACTTCGCGGACATGACGGAGGCCCAGGTGGCCGAGACGCTGGGCGTCTCGCTGGGGTCGGTGAAGGCATACGGTTCGCGGGGCATCGCGGCGCTGCGTGTGGTGATGGAGGCCCAGGCATGAGCGGGTCCGACCAGCACTCCGATATCCCTGAGCACAGGCACGAGAATGACCCGACGGGAAACGGAATTGTGAACCACGGGCCGGAGAAGACTCCGCACACCGATCCGGATGACCGACCGCACGGCGAGAGCCCGAGTCCCGGACAGAGCCCGAGTCCCGGACAGGGTGAGACCCCGGAACCCGCGCCGCCCGTGCGGGTGGACAACGAGGCCGCCGAGGACCCCGACGAGCGGGACGCGGGCGAACGAGCCCCGGCGCCGGCGGACGCGGGCACGGAAACCTCCTCGGACGCGGTGACGGACACTCCCGCGACCACCGACGCCGGTGGGGGCCCCGATGAGGGCGCCGGTGAGGGCCGCCCCAACGCGGGCAACGCCCCAGACAAGGCCCCTGGCAGCACCCCCGACAACACCACCGGCAGCACACCCGACAACACCACCGGCAGCACCCCCGGCACGTCCGACAACGCCTCCGGCACGTCCGACGACGACGTCCTCGCCACGCTGACCGACCTCTTCGCCGAAGGCAGACGCGCCCCCGCGTCCGACCAGCCGGGCGAGCTGGACGAGGTCGCCCTGCGCCGCCTGCTGCACGGTGCGGTGCGCGACATCGCCCCCTCCGATGGAACCCTCGACCACCTCCACCGCGCCGTCCCCGCCCGCCGGGCCAGGCGGCGGCAGGCCGTCGTCGGGGCGGCCGCGGCGGCCCTGCTGATCGGCACCGCCGTCCCCGCCTTCGTCCATGTCGCGGCCTCGGACGGCCCGTCCACCGCCCGCCCCGCCATCGCCGGACACGGCGAGCAGGCCCAGGGCGGCAACGGGGACGAGACCGGGCCCGAGGAGCCGGGCCGGCGGAGCGTGGAGCCCACCGAGCGCGAGAGCGAGGGCAGCGCGGGAGACGCCTCCCCGGACCCGAGCCCCTCCCAGGGCGAGGGAAGCGACCCGGACGGGGCGGTGGCGGGCGAGAAGCCCGACTCCCCGAGCGTGGATTTCGCGTCCCTGCCGGTCTGCGACCCGAGCCAGCTCGGCGTCGCGTCCGCGGGCACCGACGCGCCGGGAGCAGACGGCACGGTCTACGGCAGCTTCAGGATCGCCAACGTGTCCGGCAAGGACTGCACGGTCAGCAGCAACGGCACGGTGGGCTTCACCGCCCTCGGCGCCGCCGACTCGCAGAAGATCGTCGTCGTCCAGCACGCCGCCGGCGACGCGGCCCCCGGCCTGCCCGACCCGTCCCAGGAGCCGGGCACGGTGCTGCTGAAGCCGGCCATGGCGTACGAGGTGCGGTTCGCCTGGGTGCCGACCGACACCTGTCCGACCGTGGGCCCCTCACCGAGCCCGACCCCCTCGGCGGACGGCGCGGGAGGCTCGGTGGGCGAGGGCTCCGACAACCAGTCCGGCGTCGACGCGCAGTCGCTGTACGACGACGGCGGGACCACGGCCGAGGGCAGCGTCGCCGTGACGCACACCCCGGAGACGGGCGCGCCCACGGCGCAGACGGAGATCCCCAACGCCTGCTCGGGCACGATCTACCGCACGGGCGTGCTCGCCACGTCGTAGTCCGGCGAAGACGGGTCCTCCGGGGCGCTCTGCGCGTCCTGGGGGGCCTTCGAGCCCGGAGCGGCGTCCTCCGGGGCATCCCGGGCAGTCGGGTCCTCCGGGGCGTCCTCCGACCCCGGAGCGGGTTCCTCCGGTACGAGGCCGAGCGCGATGTCCCGCTCGGCCTCGGCCTCGCGCCGCACCAGCCGGAACCACATGAAGAGCACGAAGGCGGCGAAGACGAACCACTCGCCCGTGTACCCCAGGTTCTGGAAGGCCTTCAGATCGAGGCCGCTGCCCTCCGGGGCCGCCGCGGGCACGGGTTTCATGGCTCCGCCCGTACCACCCGCCTCGGGCTCGGGAAGCGTCACCCAGGCGTCGAACACGTCGTACGGGACGAGGTTCACCAGGGTCGCCGCGCTGATCATGCCGATCTGGCCCCCGGGGAGCCCGCCCCGGACATCGACGCCGTCGCTGTGGGTGTTCTCGGAGGCCTGGAGGTCGCCGGTCACCGTGACCTCGCCCTTCGGCGCGGCGGGCACCTTGGCGTCGCTCGCGGACCCCGGCAGCCAGCCCCGTACCACCGGCAGGGCCTTGCCGCTGTCCGTACGCAGCATGTTCAGGACGTAGAAGCCCTGACGGTCGTCCAGCTTCCGGCCGGGCACCAGGAACTGGTCGGCGTACGTCCCCGTGGCGATGGCCGGGCGGCCGGACGTCACCTTGTCGACGGGCAGCAGCTCGTCCAGGGGTTTCGCGGCCCGGGTGCTCGGATCGGGGGCCTTCTCCGCCTGTTCGTGCGACTGGACGCGCTCCTCGAAGCGGCCGAGCTGCCAGGTGCCCATGAACACGCAGAACGGGATGGCCAGCACGACGAAGAGGTTGATCCCCCACCACCGTGGGGTCAGCAGGAACCGGTACACCCCTCCACGGTACGGTTCCCCGCCCCGGGCACCCGGGGCGGGGTCCGTAATTTATCCGGCCCTTACGCCCCTTGGACGGCACCCCCGCCCAGGTGCTTCAGCGCGAACTCCAGCTCCAGCCGCACCTGCTTGATCCGCTCCTCCACCACCAGCGAGCCGTGCCCGGCGTCGTAGCGGTAGACCTCGTGGACCGCGTCGCGCGCCGCCAGCCGGTCCACGTAGTTCTCCACCTGACGGATGGGGCAGCGCGGATCGTTGACGCCCGCCGAGATGTACACGGGGGCGCGCACCGCGTCGACGTACGTCAGCGGGGACGAGGCCTCGAAGCGCTCGGGCACCTCCTCCGGCGTGCCGCCCAGCAGCGTGCGGTCCATCGCCTTCAGGGCCTCCATCTCGTCGTGGTACGCCGTGACGTAGTCCGCGACGGGGACGGCCGCCAGACCCAGCGCCCACGCGTCGGGCTGGGTGCCCAGCCCGAGGAGCGTCAGATAGCCGCCCCAGGAGCCGCCGGCCAGGACCAGGCGGTCCGGGTCGGCGAGCCCGGACTTCACCGACCAGTCCCGTACGGCTGCGATGTCCTCCAGCTCGATCAGGCCGACCCGGTGCTTCAGCGCGTCCGTCCAGGCGCGGCCGTATCCGGTGGAGCCCCGGTAGTTGACCCGGACGACCGCGAAGCCGTGGTCCACCCAGGCGGCGGGTCCGGAGGCGAAGGCGTCACTGTCGTGCCAGGTCGGCCCGCCGTGGATCTCGAAGATCGTCGGGAACGGGCCGTCCCCGGCAGCCGGCTTCTGCACGAGGGCGTGGATCCGGCCGCCCGGCCCCTCCACCCACGCGTCCTCGACGGGCACCGACGGCGGGGCCTTCGCCCCCGGCGGGTCCAGGACCACCGCGCCGCTCGTCGACCGCACCACGGGCGGCAGCGCGGCGGAGGACCACAGGTACTCCACGGTGCCGTCCGGGCGGGCCGTGGCGCCCGACACCGTACCGGCGGGGGTCTCCACGCGTACGGGCTCCGCCGCCCCCGGCTCGTACCGCCACAGCTCGCTGCGGGCCTCGAAGCTGTGCTCGATGAGCAGCGCGGAGCCGTCCGGATACCACTCGGCCCCCACGTCGCCCGGCAGGTCGACCGGCAGCGCGGTCTCCGTGCCCGCGACCGGATCCCAGATCATCGGCTCCCACCGGCCCCGGCGCTGATGCCCGACGAGCAGCCGGCTGTCCCCGGCCACGGGCGCGAAGCCCAGCACGGCGAGCCCCAGCTCCTTCGTGCCGCCCTCGGTGTCGTCCAGCTCGGCCACCGTCGAGCCGTCCGGGCGCACCACGCGCAGCGCGGAGTGCATGGCGTCACCGTGCTCCGTGTGCTCCAGCGCGATCAGCGTCCCGTCGTGGGAGAGGTCCCCGACGCCCGCGGACTCCCGGTGCCGGTAGATCTCCACGGGCTCGGCGCCCGGCGTCCGCATCAGGTGGACCGTCGTGCCGTCCTCGTCGGTCGAGCGGCCTACCACCGCCGAACCGTCCCGCCCGATGGCCAGCCCCGCCGGGTAGGAGGGGGCGAGACCCGGCACGGCCGGCTCGTCCTGACCACCGCCGAACGGCTGGCGCATCCACACGCCGAACTCGTCGCCGTCGGTGTCGCTGAACCACCAGATCGCTTCCCCGTCCGGCGTCAGCACACCGTCGGTGGTCCCGTTGGGCCGGTCGGTCACCTGCCGCTGCCGCCCGCCCGCCCGGTCCCACGCGTACAGCTCGTAGGTCCCGGTGGCGTTGGAGACGAACAGAGAGCGGTCAGGGGCGTCCTCGGCCCAGTCGGGCAGGGACACCCGGGGCGCGCGGAACCGCTGCTCCCACTCCGGCGTGGTCGAGGCGTTCTGTGATTCGCTCATGCCCCCATCCAACCCGATCGGCCACTTTGCCGGGGAGCCTGTGGATAACCACTCGCACCCCCGTCCCGCCTGTGGGTAACTTCCCGGGCATGTACTCCCCGACTCCGGACGACTGGCACGAGACCAACCGCGCGCGCTGGGACGAACGCGTGCCGATCCACGTGGCGAGCGACTTCTACGAGCTGGACGCGTTCCGGGCGGGCAAGGACGTGCTGCGCGCCTTCGAGCTGGCCGAGGTCGGGGACGTCAGGGGCAAGACCCTGCTGCATCTCCAGTGCCATTTCGGCCTGGACACCCTGTCCTGGGCGCGGCACGGCGCCGCACAGGTCGTGGGCCTCGACTTCTCCGAGCCCGCCGTCGAGACCGCCCGGGACCTTGCCGGGACGCTGGGTCTCGGCCCGGACAGAGCGGCGTTCGTCGTGGCCGACGTGTACGACGCGCCGGCCGCCGTCCCCGACTCCGCGTACGACATCGTCTACACGGGCATCGGCGCGCTGGGCTGGCTGCCCGACATCGACCGCTGGGCCGAGACCGCCGCGTCGCTGGTCGCGCCCGGCGGGTTCCTCTACCTGGTGGAGTTCCACCCGCTGACCGACTCGATGGACACGACCGGTTCGACGGTCACCGACGACTACTTCAGCCGGGACGCCTGGGTGGACGAGACGCCGGGCACGTACGCCGACCTCGACGCGCCCACTGTGCACAACCGCAGCGTCGAGTGGCAGCACCCGGTGGGCCGGGTGGTGACGGCGCTCGCCTCGGCGGGGCTGCGGATCGAGTTCCTCCACGAGCACGATGTCTCCCTCGTCCAGCGGTTCGACACGCTGGAGCGCCACGCGGACGGCCACTACCGCTTCCCGGCGGGGCGGCCGAGGATCCCGCTGATGTATTCGGTCAAGGCGTCGCGGCCTGCCGGGAGTCAGGGATAACCGCAGGTCGCAGCCGCCCTGCGGAGCTTCTCCGGCCGATTGTCAGTGGCGGGGTACAGACTCGTTCCCATGACCGACACGACAGGCGGAACGGTGGGCGGAGCCACGCCCGCGACTGCTTCCAGCACCGTTTCCAGCACTGCTTCCAACACCGCTCCCGGCACCACGCCCGGGACGGCTTCCGGGATCACGACGGCCGCACTGCGCGGGGCGGTGGAGACGTACTGGTCGGCGGCCGAGGCGCGCGACTGGGGCGCGTTCGGGGCGACCCTCGCCGAGGACGTGGTGTACGACCTGCCGCAGACGCGCGAGCGGATCCGCGGCAAGGAGCGGTATCTCCGGTTCAACCAGGAGTATCCGGGCGACTGGCACGTCCGGGTCGAGCGGATCGTCGCCGACGCGGAGGGCCGGCAGGCCGCAGCCCGGACCGGGTTCACCGTGATGGGGGAGCAGGAGGGCGAGCCGGCGCAGGAGTTGGACGCCATTCACTTCTTCACGTTCGACGAGGAGGGGCTGATCACCGGGGTGACGGACTTCTGGCCCGAGTCGTACGAGCCTCCGGCCGGCCGCGAGCACCTGGTCGAGCGCTACTGAGAGAGGCGGCCCACCGGTCGCCCGGTGAACCGCCTCTCCACGACGCGAGCGGTCCTACACCGCCGAGCGGAAGGCGGGCAGATAGCCGCCCGACTGCCCTGCGGCCTTGGGGTGGTAGGAGTTCTCGATCGGGACGGTGACGCTGTGGATCCAGGCGTCGCCCGAGCACAGCTCATGTCCGGTGAACTCGTCCACCACACTGGAGAAGGTGAACCCGGCGTCGGCGGACCGCTTGGCGAGGACGTCGTTCAGCACGTCCGACGCGTTGTTGATCGCGGCCCGTTCGGCCTCGCTGAGCCCGGCGATGCAGCTGCCGGACAGCTGGTAGAAGCGGGGGTAGCCGAGGACCACGACCTGCGCCTGCGGGGCGCCGGCCCGGATGCCGTCGTACAGCGCGTCCAGGCTGCCGGGCAGGGTGCTGTTCATCTGCCCGACGGCCGCGTCCACGCCGGCGAGGCAGGTGGCCTCGCTGCCGAGCACGCAGTCCTGCATGACGTCGGCGAACCCGACGTCATTGCCTCCGGCGGTGACGCTGACCAGCGAGGTGGACGCGCTGAGCACGCCGAGCTGACTGCTCGCCACCGACGAGGTCGTCGCCCCCGAGCAGGCGACGAAGTCGAACGAGGCGGGGGAGTTCGCCGCCTGCCACAGGTAGGGGTAGGCGGCGGTGCTGCGCCGGCAGTCGCCGCTGTCGGGGAGGTAGCCCCCGGCGCCGACGCCGGAGGAGTAGGAATCGCCGAGCGCGACATAGCCGCCCGCGGCGGCCGAGTCGGTCGCGGAAGCCGGCCCCGCGACACCGATGGCCGCGATTGCGGCGAGCGCGAGAGTGGTGAGGGATGCCCGAATTCTCCGTACTGACATGGCTGCCAGCCCTTCGAAGCGTGGGGGGATGTGGGGAATTCAGTTTCTAGCAGCTCCCGGTACCCGCCGGTAATGGCCGTGCAAGAAGTCGTCTGATATGCCCGAAGGATCGTTCGGTGGGTCGTGCTCCGCGCGTAGATAAACCTCAACTCGGTGATGAGGTAAGCAAGTTCGGGGGAATTCTGTGCGCCCCGGCGAGCCTCAAGAGACCCGCCGGTTCATCCGGACGGTCCAACGCCGGTTCCGCGGACGGGCGCTGAGGTTCAGCCTCCGGTGTACGGGGGAAGAAGTGCGGCCCCGACCCAGACCCGGGTGATGGCGCTGACGTAACGAGCCCCGCACCGGTCCCGCGGCATCACCAGCTGGCTGCCGTCCGGCTCCAGCGGCCGGTCGTCCATGCGGGTCGCGAGCAGGACGGGCGCGTCGCCGAAGCGACCTGGCCCGGCTGGACCACAAACTGAACTTGAAGACGGCGTTGCTCTGCCGCTGAGCCGGGGCTTTCGGCCCTACGTCCGGTCGATGTGCACGTTGGTCGACTTCACCCGGGCCGTGGCGGTCACCCCGACCGCGATGCCGAGTTCGTCGACCGCCTCGCGGCTCAACAGGGAGACGAGCCGGTGCGGCCCGGACTGGATCTCCACCTGGGCCACGATGTCGTCGACGGTGACCGCGGTGACGATTCCGGCGAACGAGCAACGCACCGAGGTCCGGGTCTCCCCGGGCACGGGATGCAGCCCGGCGTCCCGGTCCTTGGCGAACGCGGCGAGCCCGACCCCGTCGATCACCCGGTTCCCCGACCCGTCCCGTTCCATGGCGAGCTGCCCCCGTCGGCCCGGCGGCGGACGGTCTCCGAACTGACGCCGAGCAGCTCCGCGGCCCGGCCGATGCTGTACGTCGGCACGGAGGCACTCCAGGGGGTGCCGGACACCCCCTGGGCCGAAAGACGCTCCGCGCCCACGGCGGCGACGCCGAACCGGCCGGACCGTCCCCACAGAGACGGCCCCGAGGAGCTTGCGGCTCGCCGTGCCGCCCCAGGAGCTGGATCGGACCGACAGCTCCTGGGAAACTCACCTGCCGCGGCCCACTCGGCCTCCGGCTGACAGAGGGGGCGGCTGACAGAGGGGGCGGCTGACAGAGGGGGCGGCTGATGGCGTACGACGACGGGACACGACCGTGACCGAGAACGACAGCAGCGCACCGGCCCCCGACCGCGCACCGGCCCTGCCGCCGGTGGCCGACCGGGCCGCCTTCGAGGCCGAACTGCACGCACTGCGGATCCGCGAGAAGGCGCACACCCGGGAGGGCGACGCGATCGCGGCGGCCAGGCGCCGGCTGCCCATGGTCGAGGTGGACGCCGGCCTCGAACTGACCGGGCCGGACGGGCCGGTGACGCTGCTCGACGCGTTCGAAGGACGCCGACAGCTGATCGCGTACTACTTCATGTGGCACGACGGCCACGAGGCGGCCGACCAGTGCGAGGGCTGCACCTGGGTCACCAACCAGGTGCGGGAGCTGGAGTTCCTGCACTCCCGTGACATCACGTACGCCGTCTTCTGCCAGGGCCCGTACGAGGAGAGCCGCCGCTACCGGGACTTCATGGGCTGGGAGATGCCCTGGTACTCCGCACTCCCCTCGAACGACGAGCTGCTGACCGGACGCCAGGTCGGCAGCATGCACATTGTCTGCTACCTCCGCGAGGGCGACCGGGTCTACGAGACGTACTGGACGACGCTGCGCGGGGTGGAGGTGATGGACTACGACTACGCGCTGATCGACCTGACCGTGTACGGCCGCCAGGAACTCTGGGAGGACTCGCCCTCCGGCTGGCCGCAGACCATGGACGCACCTCCCGAGCACCCCATGCGCACCAACGGGCGGCCCATCCCCCAGTGGTCCCGCATCGAGGCCGGACGCTCCGACGACCTCACACCCGGCCCCCGACGAAACACATAAGGCGAGGAAGCCGGCCACTGTCCACCAGGGCCTCGCCCCGGGCCTGGTCCCGTCCGTGCAGAACGACGTGCGCGCCCTGGCGGGCCAGGTTCTGCGCGACAGCTTTGCCGATACCCGACATCGCGCCGGTCACCAGTGCGATACGGCCCTGAAGTGCGGTGTTGCTGTCATTGTCATGGTCTTCTCTCCGGTGCGGATCCGGTGCGGATCGTGGCGCGCCGCGTGGATCACCCACGGGGCGCCGCCACGCAAGCCACTATGGATCGCAGATGTTCTGTCTGCCCGCGCGACCGCCGCGCCCGACAGGTCCTGATCACCACCGGCCGCACCCGCCTCACCGAGGTGCGCCACAGCCTCGCCGCCACCGAAGCGCGTCTCCTCACCGACCTCGACGACGACGCGAGCCGACTGCGCACCCTGCTCTCCCGCGTGGCCCGAACCGCCCAGCGCGAGTCGACCGCACCGGACAAGGCGGCCTGCTGAGCAACGGCCCGAAAGGGATATCCGTCTGCCGGCATGGTCGGCAGTCGTCAAGTTTGACGCAGCGCAGTAGTGATCTCATGAGCGCAATATGGATTTCACTTTCCCCTGATGGAGATTTGCCCGGACAGTGTAGAATGCAGGGCGGCACATCGGTGCATCTCCGAGGCTGCCACAAAAATTGTGGAGAATGAAAAACATGAGGAGTGGCTGCCGAACCATGGGTGCACCAAATTGCGTGTCCCTCTTCTCGGGCGGGATGGGGCTGGACCTCGGACTGGAGCAAGCCGGGTTCGATATTCGTTTCGGCGCGGACAGCATGCCCGCCGCCGTTGCCACGGCTCAGGCGAACCGTCCACGCATGCCCTTCTACGGCAACGACATCAGGACTCTCTCGGCAGAGGACATCCGGCAGTCGGCCGGGTTGGCCGAGGGGGAAGTGGACCTACTGGCCGGCGGCCCGCCCTGTCAGAGTTTCAGCACGGCCGGCAAGCGGCTCGGTCTCGACGACTCGGAAAAAGGGCCACTCGTATTTGAATTCGTGCGCCTGGTGAAAGAACTGCAGCCCAAGGCATTCCTCATGGAGAATGTCAAGGGCTTGCTGTCTGCTTCCGTCACGTGGCGACAGCTCCCTTACAACAACAATGGAAAGGTTATCGATCAGCTGCACGGGTCGCTTCTCCGTGAGCTCTGCTCCCAGCTGGAGGAGCTTGGTTACAGCCTCAAATATCGTGAATTCAATTCGGCTGACTACGGAGTCCCTCAGGCCAGGCAGCGGGTCTTCCTGATCGGGTACAGGGACGGTTCACCTGTGTCCTTCCCCGAGCCCACCCATGCGAAAGAGTCAAGCCTGTTCCTGGAGCCTTGGCGCACCATCGGCGACGCCCTCGACGGCTTGGTTGATGATGATTCATTCTGCGCCAAATTCAGTGAGCGTAAGTTGAAATATCTGCGCATGGTTCCTGAGGGCGGCAACTGGAGGCACCTCCCGGAGGAGATTCAGAAAGAGTCCATGGGGCGCGCCTTCTATGCCAAGGGAGGGCGTTCGGGTTACTGGCGACGCCTGTCCTTCAGCTCTCCCTCCCCGACTATCCTCACCGAGCCGCAGAATGCAAGCACGGCCCTCTGCCACCCGGTGGAGGACAGGCCGCTCACTGTTCGGGAGTGCGCCCGTATCCAGACCTTCCCGGACGACTGGAAGTTTCACGGCCCGGGCCGTGATCAATACAAGCTCGTAGGGAACGCCGTCCCTGTGCTGCTGGCGCAGGCCATCGGTGAGCACGTGAAGTCGACGCTGGATTCGTGCGCAGCCGTACCTTCCGCTTAGGCGGGCGGCAGTAGCGTCATCCCTGTGCGCAAGGACTGGCGCTACTGGAACCGCAGCCGGTTACCTGTTCACTCTGCGGAAGAGCTTTGCATAGTCGATCTGGCCATCCCGATTCCCGATCTCTGGATGTGCCGCATGGGTAAGTCTGTCCAGCAGGTCCGGAACCAGGGTGTCGAGCACTTCGGATCGAAACTCGGAGCACAGGAGAGCGCACACCTCTCCCACCTTCACGTCGAAGTCGGTCTCACCTCCTCCGACTTGCTGCCAGAACTCCTTACTGGCAAGCGTAATGTATTCCTGGCCGGGCGGCTTCGTGGTCCGGGCTCTTCCGTAGCAGGGGGCGAAATATCCTACGAAAGTCTTCCCTTGGCTTCGGTACTGCTCTCTCACTCTGACGATGGTGTTCGACAGGTTCTTCCGTGAACTCATGGGCATGCAGTCCCAGCTCATCTTGACCTGATACCCATGAATCACCTCACTTGATTCGATGCTTTCGAAGTCGAAATCATCGGGAAGTCCAGGCTCCGACGCTCCAGGGAAACAAGCTTTGATGATGGCTTCGAGGAGATGCCCGACGGCCTCCTCCTCCGAGGCGTACAAGGCGCTCTGTACCTGAATCACTGCCCAGTCGCGAACTGTTTCCGCGCCGCGAATCCGCAAAAGAAACGGATTGGTTCTCTTCAGGCGCTCGGAAACCCTGAGCTTTGAGAACCTTTCACGCATGCGATTCACATAAAGGCGCTCAGATTCCGCGACTATGAACGCTGCTCGGTCATGATCCACTCGGAGGATGGCCGAGACCTGATCGGCCAGCTCCTCGTTCGAGGTCTGACGCTTGCCCTCGTCGTCGAAACCGAGGGGTTCCTGCACCGCCGAGGCCAGCTCTTGAGTGGTGACAGGTGGAGTGATGTCTGGGCGCATGCGGATCTTATTACCATGACCCCGACCTGCGTGAGACCACGTTTCCCAAGAGGCTGCCTGGGGCCATCCGGGAGTGCCCGGCTGACCCATGGGTTCCCGCGCCGGCCCCCTTCGTGCTGGATGCTCGTGGTGCCCGTGCGGAAGCGGCTCCGCGACACGCACAACAGCAGAGGCCCCGTCCTGGAATCAGTACCGGCCCTCTGACCTGCTACTCAGCTGTCGGGGTGGCGGGATTTGAACCCGCAGGGGCTGGTCGCGTTGCGGAAGTGAAGTGATTGGGTGTTGCCGGAGGGCCGACCTGCTGAGGCCGAGTAGGGCTCAGCCCCGGTCGCGGTGAATGCGTGCGTCGCGCTGCGGGTGTACGCGTGAGCGATCGCTTTGCCGAGCTCTCGCAGCCGGTAGGCCCGTGTGGAAGCAGATATCCGGTCACCTCGGTCCGGTCATTCGCTTCCTGTCCTCTTGTGACTGTTCAGTGACATTGGCGCCGATCCTCGCGGCAAGGCGACTGTCAGAGGAAGTTCCGACTGCCTCCGTACGTGAGCACGAACTGCAAGGAGGAACGAACATGGTCATCTCGCGAGCCACCATCGCCGTCACCGCTGCGGTCGCTTTCGCTGCCGCAGGAACGGGGGCGGCTTTTGCATCTGACGCCACATCGTCCACGGCGCGAGCTACGCAGGAATGCCAGCCTGGCACTCTGAAGGCGACCACGACGCAGCTCGGGACCGAACAGGCGGGTATGAACCATGCCGGGACGTTCCTGAAGCTCACCAACACCGGGAACGTCACATGCGTGCTTTCCGGCTACGCGGGCCTCGCCCTGGAAGGCGGCGGCCACACCGCGCTGCCGACGCAGACGGAACACGGTGACACCTACTTCGCCACGGACCCCGGGCCGCACGATGTCACCCTGCAGGCCGGCGACTCGGCCTACGCCGACCTCGTGTGGACGCACACCGGAGCTGATACGGCAGCCGCCCACTACCTGCAGATATCGCCCACGGGCGGCAACGCGCACAGCACCGTCCCCTTCGAACAAGACGTGGACAACGGTGATCTGTCGGTTACGGCCTGGAGTGACACCCCGCCCGCCGTCTGAGTCCCGTACCGGTCGGGCCGGTGGCGGTGCTGGCGTCCTTACCCGTCTCGATCAGGATCTGCGCGGTGTCGTTGGTCGCGTTGTGGTCGAAGGGGCGCTCCTGGCCGGTGAAGGAGACTTCGCCGGTGGTGCGGCCGACGGCCTTGTCGATGCGCAGGACGAAGGGGTAGCTCTCGCCGCCGTTCACGTCGACCCAGGACTGGGAGGTGCCGCAGCGGTAGTGGGTCGTGGTGACCGCGTCGCAGAATCCGTGGGCCTTGACGACGGAGGTGCCCTTCGGGATGTGGACGTCGACGGTGGTGACGCTCTCGTCGCGGTTGCCCTGGACGCGGGCGGGGCCCTTGTTGGCGAACTTCACCGTCGCGGTGACCTTGTCGCCCACCTTCCCCTTCGCCTCGGTGCCGGTCAGGGCGAAGTCTGCGGTGTTCGCAACGTTCACCTTGGCCTTGGCGACGGGCCCGGGGTGGTTCTGCCGGTCCGCGTCGGTGGCCGGATTCTTCTCCACGAGGGTGAGCGGGTCGCCGGTGCCCGGCACGGGCTCGCTGGAGCCGCCGTCGCCCGGGTCCGGCGCGTCCGTGCCGATCGTGACCCGCAGGTCCTCCCGGAACGCGGAGCCGAGCGCCTTGAGCGAGACGGGCTTCGCCGTGCCGTAGACGACACCCGGCTTCAGCGGCTGCTCGATCTTGCAGGAAGCGACGTTCGACGCGGGCATCTCGTCGTACGAGGGGACGGTGTAGTACGTGCAGTTCTTGTACGTCTCGTCCGCCTTCAGGCCCGGCGGCACGGCGTACGTCACCCAGACCGCGGGTACTTCCGCCGTTCCCTTGTTGAGGAAGGTGAGCGGGGTGGAGAACGAGCTTCCGGGCTGAACCCCCTTGACCGGTGCGATCGTTCCGACGCCGAGATCCGGCTCCGGGTCGGCGGCGAGCGCCGGCACGGCGCCGAGCGCCACCAGCGCTGCGGCGGCCACGGCGGCGGTCCCGCCGCGCAGGGTGCGGCTACGGGAATCTGAGATGCGCATGGAAGTCCTTCAATCGTGGGGCTGGTGGTGCAGGGAACAACGAACTGCGGTCCCTCACATCTCAAGACAGGCGCGAAACAAGGCGGGTTGTGCCGACCCGACCCTCCGTGGCAGAACACGGACATGAACGAACAGAATCAGCCACTAACTACCAACCGAGGCGCCATCAAGGACGAACCCGCTCCCAGCGCCGTCGGCGGGGCTTCCTCTTCTCGATCCGGTCAACAGCCGACCGCAGTTCGACTTGCTCCCCCGGCCGCTCGGGAACGAGGACGGCGTCGTGGTGGGCGAGCAGGAGTTCGAGCACCCCGCCGCTTGCTGATGCGGGCGCCGGCGACAGGCCAACCGGTTCTCGGGGTCGGCCTTCTCCGGCCCGGGCGGGGGCTCAGCAAAGCAGCAGGTCGCGGATCGCCTCAGTGATCTGGTCGGGCGCCGCCGGTCCCCGCAGCCGGCGTCCAGGGGCTCCGTGGCCGGGACCGCACTGCTCGACCAAGTCGCCGCCGACCACCCAGGTATCCGCAAGGCGTGCGGCGACGGCGTCTACTGCCAGTACCTCGTCGAGCACGCCGGCCTCCTCGGTATCGACGTGGAGATCACCACCCGCAAACCCGGGACCAGGGGCTTCACTCGCATCTCCGAACGGTGGGCGGTCGAGCGAACCTACGGCTGGCTCATGCTCCACCGGCGCCTGGCCCGCGACTGCGAAACCCTGCCCACCCGCCCCGAAGCCATGATTGACCTCGCTATGACCGGTCTTACGGCCTGGCGTTCCCGGGATGGAACATCCGATGGAAACGGCCCCTGACGGAGCTACGCCGGGTCAGTTGTGGTTCTCGTCGATGGTGACGGCGATGCCGTTTTCGACTTTGACGACCACATCGATGCTCTTCTCAGCGGCGGCCTCGAGCTCGTCCTCGGTGCACTGCTTGATTTCCTCGCGGTCGCCGCAGATCAAGCCGGCTCCGTTGATGACGGTCTCGTTGGAGGTGAGGAACGCCCGCCGGCCCTCGTCGTTCGCGACGGTGTACTTGTTCGGCGCCAGGTACGCGAGCTTCCCGCTCCACAGGCCGGACGTCTTGCCGTCATTGCTGCCGGAGTGGTCCTCGATGACGCTGACGGCGATGCCGTTCTTCAGTTTGACCGTGGCGGAGACTCCGTCCCTGGCGGCGGCCTCGAGCTCGTCCTCGCTGCAGGGCGTGGCTGCCTGGCCGGCCGCGTCCCCGCAGATCTTCCCGGCGCCCTGGATGTCGGTGTCCGTGGAGGTGAAGAACTGCTGCTTGGTGTCCTTGAGATCGGAGACGGTGTACTTGCCGGGGGCGAGATAGGAAACCGTGCCGAACCAGGTACCGGTCACCTCCTTGCCGTCGGACTTGTTCCCGGTGGTGCCGTCGGCCTGTTCCTCGTCGCTGCCGGAAGCCTTGGTGTCACTGCCTGACATCGCCTTCGTCTCCGAGGACGAGGAACTGGAGGTGTGCGCCTTGTCGTCCCCGGAGCCACCGTCCTGACAGGCCGTAAGAAGCGTGGTCGTAGCGATCAGGGCGGCGGCGGTGAGGACGGACTTGCGGTGGCTGCGAAGCATGTGGCCTCTTCCTGTGGCTGCTACTGATGTGCGGCCAGCCGGCGCAATGCGCGGAACGGCTGTGCACTCGGTCGATCAACAGCCTTCCTGCTGCGGTGATCGTGACGAAAGAGCAGTTACAAGGTGATGACACCCCTGCCGAGTTCACGGGACACACGGGCACAAGCCGGGCACAACCTTCTCCCCGCGGGCACATCCTCCAGCCGCCGAAGGCGCAAGACGCAGCCGCGTCGTGGAGGCCCAGAAGCTGCGACAGGTTGCACGCTCGCCTGGCTGGTGAACTCGCGCCCGCCTCGGCGTTCACGGAGCGCAGTTGAAACTCGTGACACCGCGGTTGCCCGATTCGGCGGCGGATGAGGCCGCGGGTGAGGGAGTCGAAGGCGTCGTGAAGGTCGCGATACTTGTGGGCCTCGCCGCACAGGAACGTGCTGAAGACTGACCCGGGACACTTCCACCCACCGCATCAAGCTGTACGCCCGTACCCGACGACAAGGAGTATCCGTGCAGAGCGACCGGCCCCCGGTACCCCACGCGCCTCTCTCGCGGCGACGGCTCTTCGGGCTTTCCGCCGGGGCCCTTCTGGCTGCCGGGTGCACCGGCGGCGCGGACCGCGACGACCAGGGGAACGGCGCCTCGGGCAAACCGGAGAGCACGGAGTCCGTGAAGCCCCGCGAAGCCGTGCCGGACGGTGCCCTGGGCGCGAACTTCAACGAGGACCCCACCTACGTGGACAAAGAGGCCCTGGACGGCCTGGGGACCAGCTGGGTGCGTGGCTTCACCGTGCTGGACCGCGTCAAACAGGGCACGGCCGCGGAGCGCCTGCGGGCGGTCGAATCGCTCCTGGACCTGCACGGCCAGGGCTTCGGCACCATTCTGGCGCTGAAGTTCCAGTTCAGGAAGGAGGGCCGGACGGTCCCGGTCCCGGGGAGCAGGGAGATGCGGGCCGAACTGGCGGCCGTGGACAAGGTCCTTGAGGCCGTGCTGGACAAGGTGGCGATCCTCACCCTCGGCAACGAACCCTTCCTGGAAACCCGTCCGCAGGAGAGGGGGAGCAAACTCAACCCCTTCTACCAGGCCGTCGCGAAGCACGTCATCGACTACCGCGACGAGCACTTCCCCGAGGGGTGCCGCACCCGGCTGCACATGGGCGCCCTCAACCATCTGGACGACCCCGCGATGCTCTCGGACGCCACCGGGGAGTGGATCGACTTCGTCAACCGGACCCCGCAGCTCGACGGACTGGACATGCACCCGCACGTCACCTCGGCCGGGGCCGCCCGGAAGTACCTGGACTACGTCCTGCCCCGGCTCGACGACGGCAAGAAGTTCCTCGTCACCGAGTTCTCCCTGGTCAACCACTATCAGCGGCAGATGCCGAAACCCCTGCCCGCCCCCTTCGTCACCGCCCACGGCAAGGAACTCGGCCTCGGTCGTGACACCCGGGTATGGCAGTTCCTCAAGGCAGCCGCCGAACGCCCGCTCACCGAGGAGCAGTGGCGGGACTTCCTGCGGATGAGCCCGTGGTTCGAGAGCCAGAAGCACTTCATGCGGGACCAGGTGACCGCGTACCGGGAGACGGGCCGTCTGGCCGCAGCCACCTACGGCGTGGTGCAGGGCAAGGCATCCGTGCGGGACATCACCGGGAAGACGAAACCCTGGATGCTCAACAGCCTTTACGTCCCCCGCACCGTCCGCCACGAACAAGGCGCCCCACTCCCGCGCACCTACACCGTCTTTGACGACTTCGCCGCCCTGCAACGCGAACAGGACCGCCTCCCGAAGCCCTGACCCGCTCCGTGGATCCCGAAGAGCCTCTGCGGGGCTTCTCACGAGCCGGGTTCGAGGTATCCCTCACCGAGGCAGGGGCCAGTGCATCACGCACTGGGGCCGGCACCGCCTTCCCTGCGGCCCGCCCCGGCCCGGGCGCGGCCCGGTCCAGCTGGTCAGTGGTCCGTCTGTGCGTGGTTCTCGGTGTCGGTCCTCATGCGCCGGTCCCCTTCAGGGAGGCGAGAGCGGCGTCCAGCCGGAGGGTGGCTTCCCGGGCCACGGGCGCCATCGCATCGAGTCCGGTCAGCGTGACCATGGTGCCGGGATCGACGGCCTGCACGACCACCTGGTCGCCGTCGGCGCGCACGACGACGTTGCACGGCAGCAGCAGACCGATCGAGCGGTCGGCTTCCAGGGCCTGGTGTGCGAGGGGCGGGTTGCAGGCGCCGAGGATCAGGTAGGGCTCCATGTCATGCCCGAGCTTCGCCTTCAGCGTGGCCTGCACGTCGATCTCCGTCAGGACCCCGAAGCCCTGCTCGGCCAGTGCGTCACGGACCTCGCGCTGAACCTGCTCGAACGACCCCTTCACGCTCACGGTGCGGTCGTAGCCCATTGCCTGCCTCCTCGTTCGCGGGAGCGGTCGGCCGGCGAAGCGGCCGGTCCGCAGTACGGATGACTGCTGCCACCCGAGTCGAAATATACCCCCGGGGGTAAGAGTGCTACGGTGGATTGCATACCCCGGGGGGTAATTTTCGTACGGAAGGAGCATCGCGGTGTTTTTCGTTGACGTGATCGAGCTGGAGGGGCTGGGCAACCGCAGCTATCTCGCCGGCGGTCCGGCGGCCGCGGTGGCTGTCGATCCGCCCCGGGACATCGATCAGGTGCTGGCAGCGGCCGCCCGGCGCGGGGTGCGTATCTCGCACGTGGTGGAGACCCACATCCACAACGACTACGTCACCGGCGGACTGGAGCTGGCCCGGATCGCGGGCGCCGTCTACCTGGTGCCCGCCGGTGCGCACGTCTCCTTCGCCCGCACTCCCGTGCACGACGGGGACGCGGTCGACATCGACAGCACCGCCGGCCTGGACCTGGCGGCGATCGCGACTCCCGGACACACTCCGCACCACACCGCGTACGTGCTGCGGGAGGCGGGCCGGCCGGTGGCCGCGTTCACCGGTGGATCCCTGCTGATCGGTACGGTCGGTCGTCCCGATCTCGTCGAGCCCCGCCTGACCGAGGAGTTGGCGCGGGCCCAGCACGCCTCGGCGCACCGCCTGGCCGAAGCGCTGCCCGACGAGACGGCCGTGCTGCCCACCCACGGGTTCGGCAGCTTCTGTTCCTCCGCGCAGGCCGACGGCGACAGCACGACGATCGGCAAGGAGAAGACGGCGAACGCGGCCCTGACAGTGGACGTGGACACATTCGTCGCCGACCTGCTCGCCGGCCTGGAGGACGTGCCCGCCTACTACACGCACATGGGCCCGGCCAACGCGGGCGGACCCGACCCGGTCGACATGACTCCGCCGACGGTCGCCGATCCGCAGGAGATCGCCACCCGGCTCGCGGCCGGGGAGTGGGTCGTGGACCTTCGCAGCCGGATCGCCTTCGCCGAGGGGCATGTCGCGGGCTCGTTCAACTTCGAGCTGGACGGCAAGCTCGCGACGTATCTGGCCTGGATGATTCCGTGGGGCAAGCCCGTCACCCTGCTCGCCGAGAGTGCCGAGCAGCTGGCCGCGGCCCAGCGGGAACTGGTCCGCGTCGGCATCGACCGGCCCGCCTCCGCCGCGACCGGTGGCCCGGCGCAATGGCTGCGCGAGGGTGAGCGTCCCGCCTCGTTCCCCCGCGCCACCTTCGCCGAGCTGGCAGGTCAGGACATGGACGAGGTCGTGGTGCTGGACGTGCGCCGTGATTCCGAGCGCGCCGAAGGCCGGATAGCCGGCTCGGTGCACATCCCGATCCACCAGGTGCACCAACGCATCGGTGAGGTACCGGACGGGACGGTGTGGGTGCACTGCGCGGGCGGAATGCGCGCGGGCATCGCCGCCTCCCTGCTGGATGCCGCCGGACGGCGGGTGGTGGCCGTGGACGACGGCTTCGACGCTGCCGAGAAGGCCGGGCTGACCGTCCTGACCGGCTGACCAGGCACCAGGCCGGCGCCCCCGCAGAGGGCGCCGACGAAAGATGAGGCGAGTATCTGATGTTCCTCTTCCGCAAGAGCCGGAAGCGCGTGTCCGTCGACGAGGCGCAGGCCATCACCGGCGGCGATCAGTCCGATGCCGTTCTGCTGGACGTGCGCGAGAAAGACGAGTGGAAATCCGGGCACGCCCCCAACGCCGTGCACGCCCCGCTGACCGGCCTGGTCACGGGTGGGGCCCTGCCCGCGACCGCGCAGGGCCGGGCGCTGGTGGCGATCTGTCGCAGCGGGCACCGCTCCCAGCAGGCCGCGAAGCTCCTGGCCGAACGGGGCGCGGACGCGGTGGACGTGGAGGGCGGCATGAACGCGTGGGCCGCCGCCGGGTATCCGGTAGTCGACGAGCGCGGGAACAGCGGCTCGATAGCGTGAGCACCCTCGTACTCGCCCTCGTCGCCGGGGCTGTCATCGGACTGGCCCTCGGCACCCTGGGCGGCGGTGGCAGCGTCCTCGCGGTCCCCGCCCTGATCTACCTGCTCGGCTTCTCCCCGGCCTCGGCCACCACCGCCAGCCTGATCATCGTCACCGCGACCTCCGCCACCGCCCTGTACGCCCACGCCCGCGACGGCAACGTCGCCTGGAAGACCGGCGCCCCGTTCGCACTCGCGGGCATCGTCCCGGCCTTCCTCGCCGGGGCCGCCGCAGGTCACCTGCCCGCCGCCGTACTCACCGCAGCGTTCGCAGCCATCGCCGCCCTGGCCGCCCTGCGCATGCTGCGCCCCACCGAATCGGCGCCGCCCGAGTGGATACGTCCGGCCAAAGCAGCCGCCACCGGAGCCGGGCTCGGCGCCGTCACCGGGTTCCTCGGCGTCGGCGGGGGGTTCCTCGCCGTCCCCGCCCTGGTCAGCGTCCTCGGCCTGCGGATGAAGCAGGCAGTCGGCACCAGCCTCCTGGTCATCACCGTCAACTCCCTGGCCGCCCTCACCGCCAGAACAGGGGCTGGAGGAGACGTGCGCTGGGAAGTGATCGCCCCCTTCACCGGAGCGGCGATCCTCGGCGCCTGGGACGGAAAACGCCTGTCCACCAAGATCAGCGGGCAGCGCCTCCAGCGCGTCTTCGCCTACGTTCTGTTGGCGGTGGCGCTCTGGATGCTGATGGACGTCGTCATCTGAGCCGAGCGGTGGGCACGATCACCGCCGCGCTCCGGTCGGCCCCATCAGGCCAGGGACAGGAACAGCTTCTCCAGTCGGGCGCGCATCTCATCCCGGTCCTCGCCGGAGCGACTGCCGTCCTCCATCTCGGTGAGGCACTGCTGGAGCCCGGTGGCGATGATCGCGAAACCCGCCCGGTCCAGAGCCCGGGACGCAGCCGCCAGCTGCGTCACGACCTCCTCGCAGTCCCGCCCCTCCTCGATCATCCGGATCACCCCGGAGATCTGCCCCTGCGCACGGCGCAACCGGTTCAGAACCGCTTTCAGCTCCGCACCCGCCAGATCAAGCTCCATCATCACTCCTCATCACATACCCCCAGGGGTAAATATACTCCCCCGCGCGGGGGCCCCGCCGACAGCAAAGGATGACACTCGCCATGACCACGCCCACGGCCCTCGGTACCGGTGAAGCCCGCACCCGCCTGCACGAACTGACCGTCATCGACGTCCGCACCCCCGGCGAATACGCCGCAGGTCACCTGCCCGGGGCCCTGAACATCCCCCTGGACCACATCCAGCGCGCCCTGCCCGACATCCGCGACGCGGCGCACCGCAAGGACGTGCTGGTCGTCTGCGCATCCGGTGCCCGCTCCGAGAACGCCTGCAAGATCCTCGCCGAGAACGGCATCACCACCACGACCCTCTCCGGCGGCACCGGAGCCTGGGCTGCCGGCGGCCACGAACTCCACCGTCCGCAGGGCCCGGCCCGCACCGTGTGGGGCATGGAGCGCCAGGTCCGCCTCACTGCCGGCGCCCTCGTCCTGCTCGGCCTTCTGCTCGGCGTTCTCATCCACCCGGCCTTCCAGATCCTGTCGGCCGGCATCGCTGGCGGGCTGGTCTTCTCCGCACTCACCAACACCTGCGGCATGGCCGCGGTCCTCGCCAAGCTCCCGCACAACCGCCCCCGTGCCCACGACCTCGACCGCACGCTGGCGGAACTGCGCAGCCGCTGATCTGCGACGCCACAAGGGCGGGGGGCCCGGCTGACCGGCCCCGCCCGGCCCTTGAACCTGCCGCTTGGCACGTCACGTCAGCTCTGCGCGGAGGGCTCGCTCCTCGACGTCACTGCGCCGCTTCCGGACGGGCCGCAGCAGTACGGGGCTGCGCGAGGCACCGGGACTTCCCGATGAAGAGGGGAATGCGTAACCACGGTCATACGTGCCTAATATGAGGACCGCCTCGGCCGTTCGAGACTCGCTTGGCCGCCTGTCTCGGACGGCCGAGCGCCTTTCCGTGCGAGCGCGCCCGGCGGTAAACGACCCGGCGGAGTGGTACCCGGGTGCCATACGATTGCGGCGGTTTGCAGCTCTGGCTATCACCATGCGAGACACGATTGAGCGCCCCTGTGCGGTCGCGCCTGCTGCACCCTCCCGACTTCGGTCCGCCGCGGGCGCTGCCGCCCGCGCCAAACGTACGAAATGGAGCATCCAAGGATGGCTCGACACCTGGTAACCAGCGCGCTTCCCTACATCAATGGGATCAAGCACCTGGGCAACATGGTCGGGTCGATGCTTCCGGCGGATGTGTACTCCCGGTACCTCCGCCAGCGTGGTCACGATGTCCTGTACATCTGCGCCACCGACGAGCACGGGACGCCGGCCGAGCTGGCGGCCAAGGCGGCCGGGGTGTCGGTGGCGGAGTTCTGCGCGCAGGCCCACGATGCGCAGAAGGATGTGTACGACGGGTTCGAGTTGGCCTTCGACTACTTCGGCCGCAGCTCTTCGCAGCAGAATGTCGAGATCACGCAGCACTTCTCGCGGAAGCTGTGGGACAACGGCTTCATCGAGGAGCGGGCGATCAGCCAGGTGTACTCCCCGGTGGACGGTCGATTCCTCCCTGACCGTTACGTCGAGGGAACCTGCCCGCACTGCGGTTACGACAAGGCGCGCGGCGACCAGTGCGAGAACTGCACGCGCGTCCTGGACCCGACGGACCTGCTGGAGCCCCGCTCGGCGATCAGCGGCTCCACGGAGTTGGAAGTCCGCGAGACCAAGCACCTCTTCCTGCTCCAGTCGAAGCTCCAGCACGAGGTTGAGGCGTGGGTGGCCCGGCACGAGGCCGAATGGCCGCAGCTGTCTTCCTCGATCGCCCGCAAGTGGCTGACCGAGGGCCTGAACGACCGGGCGATCACGCGCGACCTGGACTGGGGCGTTCCGGTCCCGGCGGACACCTGGCCGGAGCTGGCGGCCGAGGGCAAGGTCTTCTACGTCTGGTTCGACGCCCCGATCGAGTACATCGGCGCGACGAAGGAGTGGGCGGACGCTGCCCCGGACGGCGATAGCCGCGACTGGAAGTCCTGGTGGTACGAGGCCGACGACACGGTCCGCTACACCCAGTTCATGGCGAAGGACAACGTCCCGTTCCACACGGTGATGTTCCCCGCCACCGAGCTCGGCGTGCGCGAACCGTGGAAGAAGGTCGACGTCGTCAAGGGCTTCAACTGGCTGACGTACTACGGCGGCAAGTTCTCCACCTCGCAGAAGCGGGGCGTCTTCACCGACGCCGCGCTGGAGACGCTCCCGGCGGACTACTGGCGCTATTTCCTGGTCGCCAACGCCCCCGAGTCCGACGACTCCTCCTTCACCTGGGAGCACTTCGCCGCCACGGTCAACAAGGACCTGGCCGACACCCTCGGCAACTTCGTCAACCGCGTTCTGTCCTTCTCCCGCAAGCGCTTCGGCGACGAGGTCCCCGCAGGCACGGCGGCCGGCGAGGCGGAGACCCGACTCGGCGAGGAGATCGCCCGCCTCCTGGCCGAGTACGAGGAGCACATGGACGCTCTCCAGTACCGCAAGGCCGGCGCCGCGCTGCGCGCCCTGTGGTCGGCGGGCAACTCCTACCTGGAGGAGAAGGCCCCCTGGCTGGAGATCAAGACCGACCCGGAGGGCGCGGCCCTGACCCTGCGCACCGCGATGAACCTCATCCACCTCTACTCGGTCGTCTCCGAGCCGTTCATCCCTGCCTCGGCGGCCGCCATGCGCGGGGCCTTCGCCCTGGAGAGCGACACCGCGACCTGGGTGACCGCCGAGCAGACGAAGTCCCTGGACGCTGTCCCGGCCGGCACGCCGTTCACCGTGCCGCCGGTGCTCTTCGCGAAGATCACGGAGGAGGACCTGGAGTCCTACCGCGAGCGCTTCGGCGGGGCTGACGCCTGAGCCAGGGACCGGTCACGATGGGCTGAGGGCTTCGAAGGGCTCTCAGCCGTCGAGGACGTGTCGGAGCTCGTCCTGGCGCAGGCGCTGGTCCGGGTCGGCGGTGTCCCCATCGAAGCGCACGCCTTCCCTGATCAGGAGGGATGCGGCGGTGTCCGTACGCGAGGGGTCGGGCCACTGGAAGCCGGGGCTGACCTTCCCGGCGGCCGTGAGGACGCGCCAGGGGTTGGGGCATCGACCGCAGGTGCCGAGGTGCTGACCTATGGGGACGGCATGGCTCCCGACCGCCGCCGCCAGGTCGCCGTAGGTGGTCCATCGCCCAGCCGGGACACCGCTCAGCAGAGTGTGCAGCCCGGTCCAGTCCTTGCGAGTGCCGCTGAGCTGCCTGGCCAGCCCGGTGAGGTCGGACCCTGCCAGCGTGGCCCATGCGTCGGGGTCGACGTCGGCGGGCACATGGGCGGTGTCCACGTCCCACCACGTCGTTCCCTGTATGCCGTCGGCGGTGCGTCCGGTCACGTTCGTGAAGATGTGGTTGGCCAGCCCGGTAGGGGAGTAGGAGGCTCCGTCCGCGTCCCAGACCAGTGGCTTGGCGGTGTCATTGGTCCAGGTGGCGGCTGCCCGGCCGGTGTCTGCGCCACCCACGCCCGGATTTCGGCGCGGATCGCTTCCGTCACACCGTGGCGCGGTGTCATCAGCAGCCTCGCCCCATCAGGCAACAGGCCCGCGCCGACAAGCACGTGGACGGCGTTGCGTGAACGCGAGCGTTCCTGCAGCTTCTTGGCCGCCGCCTCGCCTTCGACCCGGGTCGGGGTGAGCGTGAACTCCTCGACCTCAGGGGTCGGATAGACCTTGGTGAACCCGGCGACGATATGCCCTTCCACCCGCCACAGGCCGACCTGGACGAGGTCGATGTCGATGCCCATCTCCGAAAGCCGGACGACGGAGTGGGTGACCTGCTTGGGGAAGTCGGCGGCGATGATCACCTGCCGGGGCCGCTGGAGCAACGCCGGGCTCCACTCCCCGTCCACGTGGTCGAGCAGCCGCTGCCTGCACGCGCCGATGTCGAGGACCTGCCCTCTGCGCGACAGGAAGCCACGGTGCGCCTGGGCGAGGGTGCCGAGGCCGAAGCGGGACACCAGGGCGGCGTAGGTGATCGCTTGGAGGTGCACGTCCCGGTCGGCCGTCCCCTGCTTCAGCTCGACCACTACGAGGCGCCCTGTCGCATCCAACCCGAGCACGTCCAGCCGGTCGCGGGCCGGCACTCCGTCGGTGTCGGCCCACCGGTCGTACTCCGCGGTGATCACGAGCACTGACTCCCCGAGCACCTGGGGATGGGCGATCACTCATTCCTGGAGGTGCTGCCGCTCCAGCAGGCTCTCGGCGGCGAGCCCGGTGCGCGATATCGGCGTGGCCGTCCGGCCGTCCACGGTGAAGAGATGATCCACGGTGCCCCCTCGTGCGCCCGGCGCGGTGCGTCGGACGCCCAGAGCGTACGCGGGCGGGGTTCCTCTACGAGGGCTATCTCGCCGAATCGTCGAAACGCCGAACTGCTTCGGGAGCCAACGGGGAGCCGGACTCCGAGATCGGTTCCCAAGACGCCCCCGGAAACCACTCAGCGGCCTGATCCATTAAATGGATCAGGCCCCTGACCTGGTGTTTCAGCTGTCGGGGTGGCGGGATTTGAACCCACGACCTCTTCGTCCCGAATGAGGGTCGGTTATTGATCTAGCCAGTGCGGATGGCGTTTGCGCTGGTCAGAGCGTCGGCCTGTCTTGGTCTCGGGTGGTCTCGAAGGGGCTTGGGGAGCGGGTTGGCTCCCAGATGGCTCCCAGCGAGACCTCAGGCAACCGCTGCTGAGTCCGCGTTTCGCGCCACCCACGGAGGCCGACGAGGCGAGCAGTTCGACATTCGGCTGAGCCACGCGGAGCTGGCCCAGCATTCTGCAGCAGGCGACCACGCGACGTACGGCGCATAGCCCAGCCCTACCTGGAGCCTGGCAGACTGCGATTGTGATACGCGAACCAGCAGAACTGCAGATCGATGACGACGGCCGCGTGTCCCTTCCGCTGGGGCTCCTCGCGGAGGCGGGCCTGGATGCAGGCGGCCGGATCCTGGCGTTCAGCGACGGCGACGGGCGCATTGTGCTGCAGCGAGAGGTAGACGCCTTCAAGGCCCTGCTGCAGGACGGAACTCTATGAGTGGGGAGCCCACCGCCGCGAGGCCATTCCCGTTGCAGCGATCGGGGAGGTCGGTGTGCAGCCAGGTAGCGTCCGTGGGTGCGAGACTTGCGACCGCCCGACCTCGGCACGGGGAAGCGCCGAGAATGGAGTTGGACGGACAGGAACAGGTCCTCGCCGGGCGGGACGCCCTGGAGGAAGTTGTCTCTGAGCTGCTGGGAGTATGAGCGAGCAAGAAGTACCAGAAGCGTCGGCCGAGCAGTGGACACTGCCGGAGGGGTCGTGGGCGTCGTCGGCCGCGACCCGGCGGAGCATGCTTGGCAACCGAAGTCGTGATACCGAGCCCGAGCTGCTCCTTCGCTCGCTTGTCCATGCCGCTGGACTGCGCTACCGGGTAGCGGCAAAGCCGCTCCCGAAGATGCGCCGCACGGCCGACATGGTCTTCCGCCCTACGAAGGTCGCAGTCTTTATCGACGGCTGCTTCTGGCACGGCTGCCCGGAGCACTTCGTGATGCCCAAGACGAATCGGCTGTACTGGGAAGAAAAGATCGGCCGCAACATCCAGCGCGACCGGGACACAGACAACCGCCTCACGGAGGCAGGCTGGCTGGTGCTCCGTTTCTGGGAACACCTCGAACCAGAGGCGTGTGCCGCCACTGTCATTGAGGCAGTCCCCCCCCGACGGCAGGAGGTCCAAGCCTCAAAGCACCCGAAGATGACCTCCTGACCGTCACGTCGCTGGCGGCAGCGGTCAGCTGAACTCCGCCGGGTTCAGCGAGAAGAGCTCGTACCAGTGGTGGCCTTTTTGGCCTCTCTACGAGATGGATTTGATCAAACCTGGCGGGACCTGGTCAGCTCCCGTCGTAGGCCACCTGCAGTCGCGTGGTGCTCTTAGCCGTGTGCAAAAAGGCGTCGCCCTGTCCGGCGAGAGCTTCGGCTCCTGTCTCGTCCAGAATGATGCGGCTGTCGGTCGCTGTCTTGACCCGCAGGGCGAGTTGGGCAGGGAAGTTGGAGCGGATGGTCGTAGAGATGACGTCCGCACTCGGTCGCTGCGTGGCTGTAATGACGTGGATGCCCGCAGCGCGGGCTTTCTGCGTGAGGCGCTTGAGCAGCGCTTCGATCTGCTTCTTCTCTTCGGGATCGCTAGTGAGATCGGCGTACTCATCAAGGACGATGACGATCCAGGGCTTTCGATCTGCCTTGTCGACCTTGGCGTTGTACTCGACGAGCTTGCGTGTGCGGATCGCCTTCATGTCCTTGTAGCGCACGGCCATCTCTTCGACGGTTTCCTCAAGGATCTCGATGGCATCGGCAGCGTCCATACCGATCACGCCGTCAAGGTGCGGGTCGTCCTCGAAGTCGACAAGCTCGGTGCCCTTGGGATCAACGAGGCGGAGTCGCAGGGTGCTCTTGTCGTACCGGACCAGGCCCTTGAGGATCGTATCCAGCGCGACGGACTTTCCCGATCCGGTAGTGCCGGCCACCAGCAAATGCGGTGAGTCTGCGGAGGAGAGGTCAATGGTGACCGGGTTGCCCTCGATGTCGGCGCCCAGCGGGGCGATGAGGCTCTCGGGATTGGCCGGGCACCGCAGCCACAGCGCCTTGGCGTCGACCCCGTACTTCTCGTCGTCGATCTTGGGGATCTCGAAAAGCACGGAGCCGCGGTCGCTGCGGGCACGAATGCTGAACCCGGAGGGGAGCGCCAGGGCCAGGAAGATCTCGTCGCGTCGGTTGGTCAGCTTGTCCACGGTGACCCCAGGATTGGGGATGAACCGGAAGATATAGAAGCCGGGGCCCTCCTGCCACTTGCCGACCTCCGGTGCGGTGACCGCGACCTTGTGGCGGGCAAAGACGTCAACGATCTTGTTGTATCGAAGCGCCAGCTCCTCCTCGGAGAGCCCACCGCGGGAAGCTTTCAGAGGTGCAGGACCTGCCTCTGCGGCAGGGTGACGTGCAAGTACCGCTCCTGGCGACGCTGTTAGAGCGGCAGCCCCGCCGGCCTCGGCAAATGCCGTTGTTTCATCCAGAGTGGGCGGTTCGGCGGAGAGGCCCACAGAGGAGGTTTCGACGGCAGTGCCAGCGGCCTTCACGGTCCCGCTGAGGTCTCCAGAGACAACAAGGGGATCGGCGTTGGTGGGGTCCTCCTTGGCGCGTAGAGCGCCGATGAGGTTCAGCAGTTCCCGTTTGTTCAACCTCACCAAGGTGTGCCTGCCGAGGCTTCCGATCGCGGGTGCCGACTGATCGTCCTCTGCCGAGATAGCCACGGCAACGCCAGTAACATGGCCGAGTTGGACATCCTCGGAGCGTAGGGCATCAAGGACCTTCGCCTCGACCTGGCGGTGGTCGTCATTACCGATCAGGGTGCGAGCTGGAAGGTCTTCGGCCTGCGTGGTCTTTCCACTGGTCTGAGCGATCGCGGCAGCAAGCTCGTCCAGCCAGAAGGGCCGGTCGTGGCGAGCCTCGCCTTCCGAACGGAAGGCATCCCTACACAGGTCAGTCGTGCGGTTGAGCTGTTCCTCAGCCGAACCGACGTCGAAGGTCTGGCGGAACTTGGACTCGGCGACCAGGACATCCAGGCGAACAGTGCCGTCGTCCTGGACCGTCAGCACAAACCGGCCGAGGTCGGCACGAGTCTTGTGTCCGCGGCCGAACCAGCGGTGGTGCTCGTCGAAGCTGATCCACGTGACCAGGCTCGTGCCCTGCCTAGAGACGGGAAACTGCTGGTCGATGACAAATCGCGTGGCTACCAGGCCGACGACTTCGTTGACCGTAGTGCCAATGCCGAGGGAGCGCAGCACGGCGCCAGGGGCCACGTTGCGGCCGACCTCGTAGATTCGTTTAGCGGTGCTTTCCGAGTCCTGCGGGGTGACGACACCGATCTGCTCAAGGCGGCGGCACAGTCGCTGAACGACGAACTGCCGACCTGTCTGCGAGCTGACAATGAGGGTGTAGGACTCGTTCTTGCCGACGCTGGGCTTAACGAGGATGACGTCAGGGCGGTTGCGCAGGGAGTCGATTTGCTCACGGCCGATGAAGCTGTCGAGAGTGACGACCCAGTGGGCCACACGGTGCAGGGTCTCGAACAGGTTCTGGTGCTGGTCGAACTGCACCTGCATCTCGAAGTAGTCGATGCCGTCGACACTCTCCCGGGAGACCGGGGAACGGCGGTCGTAGCGCACGCACAAGGTCGACCAAGACTCAAGAGTCTCGTCGGCGGTCTCAGGCAACAGTGCTCTCACGACGTTCTCGCTGGTCTGAGCCAGGTTGTGTGAAGCTGGGTGTTTCCAGGGGTTGAAGTAGCCCGACAGGGACTCCTTCTTGGTGCTCTCCTTCATACTGGTCTGCGTGCCGAACAGCGCCGGCGCCAGAGCGAGGTCGATGGTGTCCTCCAGCCCTGACAGGTCTGCTTCCTGGTCGGGCTCCCATGCCTGAAGGATCAGTTGGACGTCGGGCAGGAAGCTGTCGTCGGACATCTCCGTACCGGAGAACTGCAGGTCGAAACCCTGGATGATCTCGTGGTGGGTGGCCTGCGGAGCCAGTACAACCAGATCAACTTTCAAACGAGGGTTCTTGGCCCGCATCTGCTTGGCCACGCGCATCGGTAGGACAGGGTCGCCGTTGCGGTCCAGAAGCAGTACGCGCAGCCCATCAAGCTTGTGGGGGTAGGTCGTCAGGTAGTCGGTGATGACGCGGACCATCTCGTCGATCGCAGTCTCGTCGACGCTGGAGAGCCAGTCCTTGGACTCGTTTCCGCCGTAGCGGACCGGTGCGTACTCCTCGTGCCCGGCCGACTCTCGCATCGGAATGGCAATCGTGCCGCCGGGACCGACGAGGACAGCGGGTGTCCCGTGTGGGGAGATACGCTCAATGGCGTCGAAGAAGAGCTCCTCGTTTTCCTGGTTTAGGCTCAGACCTCCCTCCTTGTTCAGGGCGGTCTCGATGCTGTCAGCAGCCTCCTCGTAGTTCTTTGCCAGCCAGCGCAGCTTCAGCGGGTGAGTGGCCAGCATCATCATGCGGTGGTCGGCAAGCCCGACAACATCGGTCAGGACGACAGCCTCGAGGTCGGCGTTCGGAGCGTTGTCGGGAACCAGGGTGGTGCGAGCTTCGCGGAGCACGCCTTCCCACTCGCGTACGTAATCGTTGATCTTCCCGGCGTCAAGCCCGTCGCAGAACCGGCTGAAATGCTCAAGCCTGAGGCGCTCCAGCTGACTGGCAAACTGCGATTCGGAAACAGGCAAGGGTTCGTCGGCCTGCCACTGCCGGGGGTCATTGAACCTTTCGAGGAAGGTGTCAAAGGTCAACTTGCCGGTATGGCCAGGGGGAGTTCGCCAGCCGTGTATGAGAGCCGCCAGCGCGATTTGCCCCGGGATGCCAAGAGGGTCCCAGCGAAAGCGTCGCTGGGCGCCGTCCATCTCGACCAGGATGCGCAGCGGGGCCCACTCCGTGTTCGGATCGAACGGCTCGTCCTCCTCCGGGAGGGGCGGCTTGGTCAGGTCCAACAGGCACTTCTTGACGTCCAGAGTCAGACGAAGACCGGTGGATTCCCGGACGTCATCGAGGGTGTTGGCGTACAGGAAAGCAAAGAGCCAACGGCTCCACCGCCCAACTTCCTGGTTGCCTTCCAGCCCGACGACGACGGAGCCTTCCTCTTCATCGGAGAAGTAGGTCAGCTCGCGCAGCAGGGCACGCAGCGGGTCCTGGACGAACTGAGAGTCCGGAAAGGCAAGCTTCTCGACTTTGCGGCGCGACCGCTTGGACAGCAGGTCGGCCAGAGGATCCGCCCCGCAGACAGGAGCCTCGTCAAGGAAACGCTGTGCGGCTTCCTGATCTCCGAGATCGAGTGCATCTTCGATCACCATGGCGTCGAACTCGTCGACCCGATCTGTGTCGGCCTTCTCGATCTCCTGCCGGACCTGCTGGCCCAGGCCGATCTTCTTGGACTTCTGTTCGAAGACTTCCAGCCAGAGGGTCAGGTCCTGTCCTCGGCGCAACTGACGAGAGTCCTGCGGAGTGGAGCCACTGCGATTGAGGTTGAGTACGAGGCCGCGCATGAGCTCCTTGGCAGTCTCGGAGTCCGTGCCGACGTGGTCCAAGGACTCCGCACTGAACTCGGTCGCGCTTATGCGGTCTATCAGGTCGTCCTCGGTGATCTCCTTGCCCGTGGGCTGCTTGAAGGCACTTACCGAGACGTTCTTCTTGATCCGGGTGGTCAGCGCGGCGGGCTTGACGAAGAGTCCTCGGTCCGGGAAGAGATCAAGAGCCGGCAGGGCAGCGGAGATCTCCGGGTAGACCACGTCAGGGGTGCGGACCTGAGTTGCTGCGACCTTCTGCGCAGTGTCGACCAGGAAGGCTGCCCAGCGGTGCAAGGACCGGGGCTCCTCATCCGTGACGGCACCCCAGATCGCCGGCAAAACGGTGCCCATCGCGGCTGGAACAGTGCCGATACCCCCCGCTTCCCGCCATGCTTCCGCCATGAATCTGTCGAACCCACGCTCGCCGGAGGGGTCATGGTAGTTCCCCAGGATCGTGGCATCGTTCAGGGCGTTCATGGCCGCCAGCCCCTGTGCGTCCGGAGACTGCCCCCACTCGAAGAGCAACACCGCCCTGCCCTGTCCTGAATTTCGCCACTTGGTCAGCTGGTCCTGGGGCCTCAACAGGTAGTCAGCAGGGACACCTTCGATTGGCTCTGAGGTGCCGACCTTGACGACAACCTGACTGTCCTGCGAGCCCAACAGCTGCCGGGCAGTGCGGCGGAGTGCCTCGGCCACGGTCGGTCGGTCGAAGCCGCTGACCCGTAGGACGGCGCGGGCCCCGTTGGCCTCAGTGACCTTGCGAAGTGCTTCGTCGGCGACGAACCGCCCGAGCGCTCGGATGCTGCTGTCGGTCACCGGGGCTCCCCTCGAACCATGCTGGTTGCATCTGAATATTGAGTGAGCAGACCAATAGCGGCGAGTTTCTCCCGGAACGCCTTGCCGTTGTGGTCAAGGACCGATGGGTCGACCTCGTAGGCCAACGGGCTCGCTGCCGCGACCTTGTCCTCCATCACAAGCCCATACCTCTCGTACAGCAGCGTGCAGAACTTGTCGAACTCCATCTCCGCTTCCTGAGCGACGGTGGCAGAGACCAGAGCCTCGAGCATCGGTGGCTTCATGGTGAAGTGTCGTCGCCCGGCCGTCGCGTTCAAGGCTCCGACAGCGGCGAGGGTCTCGCTGAAGAACGCTCGGGGTGAGGCGACCGCGGTGCCGCCTTCCTTCATGAATCTCTCGTAGCGGCGTTTTTTACCCTCGTCGCCTTCGGCTTCGCCGATCATTACCTGGGCCTGGACGTTGATCGCCTTGACGATGTCGTTGCGGAAGCCGGCGAGGTTCTTCTGCGATTCCCTGCGCAGCGGGGTTGCCTCGTTGCCGAAGTCCAACAGGATCGACTCACGGTTGGTGGCACCGAGCTTGGTGCGTGCGAGGTGGAGCTGATGGCGTGCCAAGCAGTAGGGGACCCAGTGCATGAGGCTCTCCGTGCGCTTGGCCCTCGGGACCGTAGCGATCCGACTGACGATGTTGCAGGTCCCCTCCCTCAGCAGATCAGGCCACGGGCTGAGCTCCTCATACAGCTCGATTCCTGTGTCTGAGCCTTCCACGGGAGATTCGTCGTAGTCGAAGTCGTGCGCGCTGAGGGCCTTGGCGAGATTGCCCAGTGGGGTTTCGCTGTCCTGCACGAGGTCGCTCAGGCCCTGCCGGGTCGCTTCCTTGCGGGTAGGAGCGAGGTCGGCACGAAGGGCCTTGTAGGCCCAACTCCCACCATCGCGGAAGAGGTAGCGCTCGATAGTAGGAGCGTTGATGCCGACATCGACTTTGGTGGCCTGCTTGCGCTTCTTAGCGCTCTTCTTGGCATCGATTTGCTTGACTCGTCGTTCGACTGCGTCGTAGTGGATGAGCTCACCGACGAACGGATAGATGTGCGCGCCGAACCAGCTGGGCTGACTGCGACGCCCTGGGATTTCAACCAACAGGGAGGAGAACAGAGCGTGGAGCGTTTCCATCGTCTCGGGAGAGTCCAGCTCGACGGCCTTGCCTAGTTCTTCATTGCCCTCGACTATGGGGGCCTTGGTCGCGATTCGCCGGGCCAGGTCGTGAGAGGTTCTCTTGTAAGCCGTGCCGGCTCCGTTGTCCAGGAGCCCCGCGAACTGCTCCGGGTCCTCCTGATGCGCCAGGTAGACGCCGCGGGCGATCGCGAGCATCTCAAGCGGGATGTAGAAACCGCGGCCCTGCTGTTCGAGATTCACCCCAAAGAGGCGAAGGACCACCTCGGCCTTGGAACGATCAGCCATTACGCACGCACCGACCTGATCTTGTCGCCGACGTCGATCATGAGTTTTCGCATGACGTTGCCCACCAGTACCTGGATCTCGTCGTCCTTGTTCGACGAGTCAGCCAGCTCGGCCAGGGATCCGCTCAGGCCGCGGATCTCTGCCTCGTGCTGCACCTCGCTGCGCAGGCCCGCGGCCCACCGCGTCAACAACTCGAAACGCAAGAGGTCCGCTTCCACCGAGACTGCGTCCTGGTCAGGGGCGACGGCTGGGATACGGATGTAGATGGCCCGGTTGAGCCACTCGACGGCGTTCCGCATCTCGGGGGTGGTGCTCGTCCCGGCTTCCCGTTGCCACTGGGTGACCTGGTCGACCACCTCGACGCCCTTGCTGGGCACTCGCCGGGAGACCACGGCGGCGCGGGCGCGGTGTGTGAAGAAGGCGGGGTCAAGTACGAAGAAGTCAGGGTTGCTCGATGCCCGGTGAATGCCCTGGACGGCCTCCAGGCCCTTGAGAAATAGGTCTCGCACTCTGGTGTCTGCCGGGTCCCGGTCCTTGTCCTGGACACGCACAAAGTCGTCTCCGGCCTGCAGACCCATTCGGGCGGAACGATCCGTATCGTCGTCGCTGTTGAAGAAGTCGGCTCGCCGCAGGAACGTGTATAGGCCCCGCAACTGTTCGGCCTGCTTTTGGGCGTCCCGATTCGTGCGGACCTTATTCAGGTAGCTGCTGGAATCCGCGGGAGGGAAGTCGCCCGCCGTATCTAGGTCCAGTCGGTCGTCGACCTGGCGACGGGAGACCCGGCCCGGGTCCAACTTTCGTAGCGCGAAGAAGGCAGGAACCAGGTGACGCTGTTGCTGACTCAACCGGTCGCCGAAGAGCGCTTGGTGGTACAGGTGGGGAGCTTGCCACTGCCGGTTCGAATGCGACCGCTGGTACCTGGCGTGGACGTCATCGCAGGACAGGCCGCCGGTGAGCATGTAGCTGGTGACCGAGAGCGCCTGACGTGTCGTGATAACGGCCCCGGTCCGCTCGGCCGCAGCGAACATGTCCCGGATCGCGACCCGGCGCTGTGGCCCGCGGGTGGGATCACTCAGTTCGTTGCGATTGGCCAGGATCGGGCAGACCTTGCGTGCATCACAGGTCTCGCACCGCTTCCACCGCGATGACTGGGTCGTTGTCCACTGCTTCAGGATCCAAGGGATGAGCCCGCCGTTGGAACTGTCTGCCGCTACGGATTGGTAGTTGAGGTTGATGACGGTCACTGCACCATCAGAGTCACTGACCTGCCCGCGAACTATGCCTTCCGTTAGGGTCTGCACCAGAACCTTGGCACGTCCCGTGCCGGTTTTGCCGAGGTTGTCATCCTCGGCGACGCACTTGCGCAGTTGGCCCTCGTTCGCGCAGATGATCGCGATGCCGTTGTCCGGAGGGTCGAGAAGCTCCACGAGCTTGTGAGCACCGGCCTGCGGGCTGAGCTCGCTCAGATCGCTGAGGATGTACAGCGGGCGTCCGCTGCGGGTCCGGCCGACAGGGCGGCTCGCGCCTTTTGCCTCGGACAGGCCGAGGAAGACCGCCTTCCGGACATCTGGCGTGATCGGCTCGTCACCAGCCCGCAGCTTGGCCAGAAGGCTGGCGCACAGGCTCGTCTTGCCGTGCCCGGCGTCTCCGGTGAGGACGATGGTCTTCGTGGTCTGTCGCTCGATGGCGCTCAGCAGGTAGTCCAGCGTCACGACGGGGAACTGTGGCTGTGTCCAGTCTGCCTGCAGCTCATAGACCATCTCAGAGGTGTCGACGTCGAACGGCTGATAACGACGTATCCGTTGGACGTGTTTGTTGACCTCTAGCGGCATGCTGCTGTCCTTCGTCGATCGAGCCCAGGGCTGCAGAATTTTAGCTGCCAGCGAGCCTGACGGTAGATCAAATGCTGCGACGCGGCGCGAAAATGCTCCTGGCTTGACTTGGTCCCCTTGAAGGAACACAGGCGTCGATCTCGTCGACGCCGCAGGAGCAACAGGGTCGCAGGGCGACGGTCGTTGACGAGCTTGTTCAGGGGGCGCGAACCCGACGTGATCGGCACGTCAGCCGATGGGTAGGTGCCCGTCTGCAGCGCTTGATCAACCTTGATCGAGTACGATGACCGCTCGTTCCGTCGGTTCTACGAGCAAGTGCAGATGGGGGTCACACGTGGGTGAGCGACACCCCTTGCGGGCCAAGCGCCGGCCGAAGTTTGAGGAGGGCGTCGGTTCCCTGCGAGTCGTGGACCTCTTCGCCGGCTGTGGTGGCCTCACCCTCGGTATTGCCCAGGCGGCGCACAGGCTTGACGTTTCGCTCGACGTTCGTCTTGCGGTTGACTTTGAGGCGGCTCCCACCAAGGTCTTCAAGGCTAACTTCCCCAAGGCCAACGTCCAACAGGGGACCGTCGAATCCTTCTTCGATGGTGACCTTGGCTCCACGTTGACCGCTCAGGAGGAGAAGACTCTATCCACGGTGGGTGAGGTGGAGCTCCTGATTGGTGGGCCACCGTGTCAGGGGCACAGCAACCTCAACAACCACACCCGCCGTGATGATCCCAAGAACCGGCTGTACCTGCGTATGGCTCGTGCGGCCGAGGTTCTGCGCCCCAGTGCAGTCGTCATTGAGAACGTGCTGGCCGTTGTCAACGACAAGCAGCAGGTGGTCTCCCGCGCCATCGTTCACCTCAAGAGGCTTGGATACGACGTCGCCACTGGTCGTATCGACCTGCTCAAGCTCGGGGTCGCTCAGACACGCAAGCGCCACATACTACTGGCCATCCGCGAAGACGCGCTGCCTTTTGGGTTCTCGGCGGCTGACTTGCTGAAGGTAGAGGGCCGCATCGCTGTACCGCATGACCTGCGTTGGGCGATCGGTGACCTGCTCGACGTTCACGCCAAATCATTCTTCGATGAAGCTGCTATACCCAACGCGGACAACCAACGGCGTATGAAGTATCTCTTCGACAATGACGAGCACAATCTGCCGAACGAAGAGCGCCCCGAGTGTCATCGCGGCGAGCATAATTACACCGCTATGTATGGCCGTCTATGGTGGGATCGTCCGTCTCAGACCATCACCAGCGGATTTGCGACGATGGGGCGCGGACGCTTTGTCCACCCTGCTGTTCCTCGATGTCTAACCGCCCATGAGGCCGCGCGCATCCAGGGCTTCCCGGACTACTTCAAGTTCGTCGATGAGAGGGTCAAGCCTCGCTACGAGCTGACGCGCACCGAGGTTCAGGTCATCATTGGCAACGCCGTACCCCCACCTCTGACCGAGGCGTTGACCTCCAGGCTCTTCGATGCTGAAGTTCTCCAGGCGAAGAGCGACGCGTCTCGACAGTGCGATGACGGCTTCGCTACCGCTGCTGTAGATCTCGCCTGTTGAGCCTCCAACGTACTGATGTCCGTCCGAGGACGTTAAGGCGGGCCAATTGCCCGCTGGTGGCCCAGTAAGTCCCTCGCCAGGCTCGCTTAGCTTTCCTGTTTTGCGTTTGGCGAGCCCTCCATGGCTGGCTTTTGAGTTGCGATCGCCAATAAATAGTCATGCCGTGAGCTCGATTTCAGTGGTCTATTTGAGTGTTGACCCTAAGTGATTTCCGTGAAGGCGGAGCGGCCCGTCCACCGGTCATGGAGACTCTGATTGCAAGCCCGTCGCGCCATATGGGAGAAGGGCACCTTCGACCACCACCGAATTCACCTTGGGCTGTGGAACCACGGTTTATCTCTGTCGTCGCTCGGCGCGCTGGAAGGGCAAGGCGACCGGCGGTACCGGGAGCGACGAAATGGTGTACAAGTGGGAGTCGAGGGCGGCCGGGAAAACGGCAGCGCGGGGACAGGTGGAGTGGTCCAGGACAGGTGCCCGGCGTCGGTACCCTGGAGGGCATGTCTACTGCCCCGGTTCGCGTTCGTTTCGCCCCGTCTCCGACCGGCATGTTCCATGTCGGTGGGGCGCGGTCCGCTCTCTACAACTGGGCCGTGGCACGACAGTCCGGCGGCACCTTCGTCCTGCGGATTGAGGACACCGACGCGGCCCGGAACAAGCCGGAGTGGATCGACGGCATCGTCAGCGCTCTCGCGGCGATCGGCATCCACGGCGAGGACGCGGCCTTCGAGGGGCCGTACTTCCAGTCGCACAACGCGGCCCGGCACAGCGAGGCCGCCCAGCAGCTATACGCGGCGGGCAAGGCGTACTACTGCGACTGCACCCGGGAGCAGCTGAAGGAGCGCACGGGGTCGGAGCACCTCGGGTACGACGGGTTCTGCCGGGACCGCGGGCTGGCCTTCGAGGAAGGCCGGGCGCTGCGGTTCCAGACACCGGACGAGGGCGAGACCGTCGTGGTCGACCTGATCCGCGGGGAGCCGGCGTTCCCGAACAGCGCGATCGAGGACTTCGTGATCGCCCGTGGTGACGGGTCCCCCGTCTTCCTGATCGCGAACGTGGTCGACGACCTGGACGAGGGCATCACGCAGGTCATCCGCGGCGAGGAGCACCTGTCGAACACGCCGAAGCAGCAGATGCTGTGGGAGGCGCTCGGCGCCGAGCCGCCGGTGTGGGCGCACCTGCCCGTGATCGTGAACGAGAAGCGGCAGAAGCTCTCCAAGCGTCGGGACAAGGTCGCGCTGGAGGACTACCTCGCCGAGGGCTTCCTTCCCGAGGCGATGGTGAACTACCTGATGCTCCTGGGCTGGGGCCCGGGCGGCGACAGGGAGCTCATGCCGTACGAGGAGCTGGAGCAGCTCTTCCGGATCGAGGACGTCAACACCGCCCCGGCGTTCTTCGACGTGAAGAAGCTGACGGCTTTCAACGGCGACTACATCCGTGCTCTGGCACCCGCGCAGTTCGCCGCAGCCTGTGCGCCCTGGCTCGTGGCCCCGTACGCGCCGTGGCAGCCGGAGGCGTTCGACCAGGCTCTCTTCGAGACGGTAGCGCCGCTGGCCCAGACGCGGCTGGCGTTGCTGTCGGAGATCACCAGCTACGTGGACTTCCTGTTCCTTGACGCGCCCGTCGAGGACGAGGCGTCGTGGAACAAGGCCATGAAGGCCGGCGCCGAAAACATCCTGGCCGACGCTCGTGCCGAGTTCGCCACCGTCGCGGGCTGGGAAGCGGACGGTCTTAAGGCCATCACGCTCGCCGTGGGAGAGAAGCACGGGCTGAAGCTGGGCAAGGCCCAGGCGCCCATCCGGGTCGCGGTCACCGGCCGAACGATCGGACTCCCGCTGTTCGAGTCCATGGAGCTGCTCGGCCGGGACCGCGTGCTGGCCCGTCTGGACGCCGCAGCCGAGAAGCTGGCCGCCCAGGCGTAGTCGCTCTGGTCAGGCGACCTGTGCGAGAAGGTCGCCCCAGGCGTTTCCGAAGTAGTTCAGGTCGAACCGAGCCAGGGTCTCGTACGCTGTCTTGGCTTCGGTCCGGCGTGCCGCAGCGTGTTCCCGGACCTGCGCCGGCAGACGGTCGAGATCCGGCGTGGGCTGGCCGGTCAGGGCGGCGAGGTCGCCGAGGCCCGCGATCGGCCGGATCAGGCAGGGCAGGCCGAGTAGTAGGGCTTCGGCCGCGCAGCGGCTCCAGCCCTCCTGCATGCGGGGCAGGAAGACGCCGACGTCGCACGCCCGCAGCAGCCGTAGGTACCGCTCGCGCTCTACGTCGTAGTGCGCGCCGTCGAGGCCGATGGTGTTGCTACCGCTGGTGATCACCCGTAGCCCGGGTACGCCGGTCAGGGCCGCTGTGACCTCCTCGGTGCCCTTCCAGTGGACGGCCTTGCCCGCGTACACGCCGATCGTCTCCGGGGCCAGACCGAATTCGGCGCGGCACTCGGCTCGGTCGAAGCCCCGCGCCCGCTCGACCTCGGCCATGTCGAAGGCGTTGTAGATCACCCGTATGTTGCGGACGCCGCGGGCGCGGAGGAAGTCAGCCCAGTACGGGGATACGCACACCACGGCCGCACACTGCGGCAACACCCGGAACAGCCGCTCCCAGAGCATTGCCTCGACGGGGGCGGAGTCGTGCTGCAACGGTTCGTAGTGGTGCAGGAGGAACATGGTGCGGGCCCGCATCTCCGGCGTGAAGATCAGCAGGCTGATGTCGTCCCACACGAAGATACCTGGGGCGGAATGCAGCGCTCGGACGGTTGGGGCCAGCTGTGCGAGGTGGCGGAGCTTCCGCCAGCGGCGGGCGCGGTAGGTGCGCTTGTGGTCCGGGACCGTGCGCCATTCCACGTCGTCGACGGTTGCCTCGTGAAGCATCCGGAGGTAGACCCGGCCGCCGGTCCGGCCGACAGGTTCCATCGAGTACACGATCCGTCTCACGGACTTACCTCCTGCTGATGGTGGACGTACTCGGCGTTGAGCAGTGTGTGTGCGGCTTCCAAGTGGGGGCTGAGGCGGCGTGCGGCGTCGGCGAGGGGGAGGTGGAAGTCGGTGAGGTTCCGTACGAACTTCCGCCGGCGCTCTTGGTTCTGCGAGGCGGCCAGGTCGCGCAGGTTGTGAATGCGGTCGGCGAGCCGTACCAGGAGTTCCTCTGCGGGGAGGGCCGCCGTCTTCATGCGCCACCGGGTCTCGTCACCGGGAGCTTTGGGGCGCTGTTCGAGCCGGTGTTCGGGCGTCATCGCACGTAGGCGCTCGGCGAAGGGTGTCCCCAGCTGGTGGCTGACGAGGGCCTCTGCGCTCGGATCGACCTCCAGGGCGTCGTGCAGAAGGCCGAGGAGGAGAGTCTCGGGCTGTGTAACGCCGAGCTCGTGCCGCAGGATCGCGACGACGGCGAGTGGGTGCTGGAAGTACGGGGTGCCCTGATCCCGAGTATGGCCGGTGTAGATCGTAAAGGCCACCTCAGCGGCTACACGGGCGCGGGCACGCTCCCTGGCAGGCCATGCGGTGGTGCCGAGCGTGGTCAGGGTGTGTGACAGATCGGTGGTGGCCATTTCCGTCATCCCTCTCATAAGGACGGCTGGGACTGCGAACGGGGATCGGGGACGTGGTCGGCGATCAGGAGGTTGTCTCCGACAGCGAGGGCGTCGAGGCCGAGGTCTGCTGCCGCCTGTGCGGCCTGCTGGGAGGTCCGCAGGATCGGGGTGCCTTTGCGGTTGAAGGAGGTGTTCAGGAGCAGCGGCAGTCCGGTGCGCTCGTGGAACTGCAGCAGGAGCTCGTGCAGGCCCTGGTGGTCGGCGGCCACGGACTGGACGCGGGCGGTGCCGTCATGGTGGGTGACTGCCGCTATCCGGTCGGCTCGGCACCGGCGGACGTGGACGACACGGTTCATGAAGGGGTCACCCTCCGACATGAACCACTCTGTGGCGTGCTCGGCGAGGACGGCCGGGGCGAACGGGCGATATTCGGCTCGTTGCTTGATGGCGTTGAGCCGGTCCCGGGTGGCGGCGTGGCCCGGGTGGGCGAGGATCGAGCGGTGGCCGAGGGCCCGAGGCCCGAATTCGAGCGGCCCCTGTACCCAGCCGACAACGCGGTGCTCAGCGAGCAGCGTGGCTGCTGCGGGTGCCAGGCCCGCCCCGAGGCCGGTCAGAGCGCGGTAGCCGGATGGCACCGCATCAGGCATCAGCGTGCCAGGGTTTGGGCCCCAGGCCGCATCGGTCGGTACCGGAAGGCGCTCCTGCCCGAGCTGGTAGTGCCAGGCGTACACGGCGGCGCCCACGGCGGTGCCCGCGTCATGTGGCGCCGGCGCCACGAAGAGGCTGTCGAAGCCGCTGTCGGCGGCCAGCCGGCCGTTGAGGTGGGAGTTCAGGGCGCATCCGCCCGAGAACACCAGGGACGAGGCCCTTGTAAGCCGCTGCAGATGGCGTGCGATGTGGACGACCGATTCGGAGAAGATCTGCTGGACTGCGGCGGCCAGATCGGCCCGTTCGTGTTCGGGCTGCTCCACGACATTGGCGGCGGTCCAGACGTGGCCGCGGAGCAGAAGTGGTGTGGTGCTGTCCGCAGAGCCCCAGGGATGGTCGACGCGGACCTCGCCGTCGTCGCTGAGCCGTACGAGTTCGCGGATCTGCGGCCCATAGCGCTGGGGGTCGCCGAATGCGGCGAGCGCCATCATGCTGCCCTCGGGCTCGTCGCCGGGTGGGATCACCCTCCGGGCGAGGTTCCGGTAGAAGTGCCCGAGGGAGGAGTGGACACGCCGAGGGCCGACAGGGCCGGGAACCACGGCCGGCATGCTCTGGTGGAGGCGATCGATGCGATCCGGCCGCAGGTCGTAGCCGGTGATGCGTTCCCTGCCCGGGCCGAAGTCGGCGCCGAGGGCGGAGCCGCCGGCGTCGATGACGAGCCCCGCCGCGTGGTCGTGTCCGGAGAGCAGGTAGCCGGAGAGCACGTGGGCAGTGTGGTGGGACAGAAGGCGGAGACGTTCATCGAGCGGGGCGGGCAGGAGGACGGAGAGCTCTTCCCGTTCCTCGGTGAGCCACCAGCCGGCGGCGGGGTTGGGGCGCATGGAGGCGGCCCAGACGGCGTCGACGTCCTGCGGTTCGATGCCGGCGGCCTCCAAGCACCACTGGAGTGCGCGGACCGGTGCGGCGAGCGTGCCCTTGCGGGCGGGGTGATTGTGTTTGACACCGCTCCAGCGTTCCTCTTCGGCCGCGTAGAGGCGGCCGTCGACGATCAAGGCGGCGGCGGTGTCGTGATGGAAGTTCAGCCCGAGGACTGCGGGCATGGTCGTGTACCTCCGGGCTGGGGTCAGGCGGTCGGAATGCGGGCGGGTAGGAGAGCGGCGCCGGAGTCGGCGTACTCGTGGCAGCGCAGGCAGAACCGGAAGTGGTGACCTCGGGGGGCGAACACCTTGGCCGCGAAGTCCTGGTCCCAGATGCTGAACTCGCTGTCGTCCTTCGCCATGGCGTTGAAGCAGCGGTAGCAGGACCCGTCCATCTCGATCATCAGGTGCTGGTCGAGGTAGCGGTCGCAGATGCCGCGCAGGTCGTTCGACGGCTGGCCGACGTCGACGTGGTGCACGTGGTTGGTGACGTGGATCGCGCCGTACGCGTCGCACAGGCTCGCGAGTTCCACCAGCCGGGAGAAACTGATGCCTTCCAGGACGCTGTTGATGACTACGGTCTTGCCAGCTTCACGGAGGCGGGGCACGACGGCGTGCACTTCGGCGTAGTTCTCGTGCTCGTCGTCGCAGCCGATGAGGATCTGGTCGTACGAGCGGAGGGTGGCTTCCATGATCCGCTGGTTGCGAGCAAGGGTGATGGCGTTCGTGCCCAGGACCATGACCTTGTCCGGCAGACGTGTGCGGGCGGCGTCGCTGAGTGCGGGGAAGTCGCGGTGCACGGTGGGCTCGCCGCCGTTGATGTGCAGCTGCTGGAACGGGATGGTCTCCAGCCGGGCCAGGATGGTGGAGAACAGATCCAGGGACATGTTCTCGCCCTGGGCGCCGTCGGCGAAGATGCAGAAGTCGCAGGACCGGTTGCATTTCGTCGTGATCTTGATCTTCGCCGTTTTGAGGACGCGGGGATGAGACGCGTGCGCGGGCATGGCGAGGCTCCTTGTGTCAGGGGTTGACGTCATCGGGCGTGAGGCTGAGGAAGTCCCGCACGATGGGCTTCTGCCGATGCCAGTGGGCGAGGGTGGCGCGCAGGGTGTCGGCGGTCGTGGGGCCGGTGGGGATCAGTCCGGCCATCCGGGCGGCCAGACGTTGGGCGGGACCGGGCCCGTCCTCCGCGAGTGCGTACAGGGTCTGGGCGGCGGAACGGAGCTCTTTGGCCTCCCGCCGGATCAGGTACTCGGTCGCGACGCCGGACGGCGGATCGAGGTAGTACAGCCAGCGGGCCACGCGTACGCGGAGCATCCCGGCGGTCATGACCCAGTCGGTCCTCGTGGACTCCTTGCCTGTGTCGGGAGGACGGCTCGCATCAGGAATGCGGCGCATGGCTGCCTCCAGGGAGACATGCGCCGCGCGGAGCAGGAGGTGCGGGCTGCGGGGGCGCCCGTCGGGCCCGCTCTCTGAGTGCCGGAGGAACAGCTCGGCGTAGGCGTCCAGCCCGTCCGGGCGCCACTGGGTGAGCGCGGCCGTCTTGCCGGGACAGCGGGTCCGTGTCGCGAGCGCGGCAGCGGCGAACCAGCAGGGGGCGAGGTAGTGCCAGGCCACGCAGTGGCGCCGGTACGCCGTGATGTCCTCGACCACGTTGTCCGTACTGTCCGCTGCCAGCTGGTACCGGCCGCCGAGCCGCGCCTGGAGGATTCCTCGGTAGAAGCATTCATCGACCTCGCACCAGGGCGCCATCTGGGCCCGGGACCTCCAGCGTTGGAAGTCCCGGGCGCTCCCGCTGATCAGCGACCAGGTCGCGAGCTCGGGTGCGGAGATGAGTCGTCCGTCCGCCTCGGCCGCGGTGAACGCGAATCCGGGCGGATGCTCCAGAAGCCGTCCGTGGGAGACCTCCCGGCGGACTGCGGACCTGTGCGCGGAGGCCAGGTGGTGGTTCCACTCCTCCCAGTCCACTGGCGCCTCCGGCAGGAGAACACGTACGTCGATGTCCGAGTGGGGAGCCAGCAGGTCGGTCGACTGCCACTTGTGGGTGAGCATCACGGCCCCGACACCGTGGGCGTCCAGCTCGCGTTCGTACAGCCTTCCGAGCCCCAGGTAGAGGGGCGGCGCTTCGGCCACGACCATCACCACTCCCCGGTGGAGGCTCGGGTGCAGGAGGACTGAGTCGCGCTTGTGGTCAGGACGGGGAGCAGGGGCAGGACCGGGGCGCCCTCGGGGCGCTCCATCCGGTCCCAGCGCAGGTCGTAGTCGACGTAGTGGAACCCCTGCCAGGCGTCGTTCGTGTTGCGGTCGAGCATGGCCTGGAAGAGGTGGGCGAAGGCGTCATCGAGGGTGCCGTCGGCGAGGTGGGACTTCAGAGGGATGTCGCGGTTGTGGAGGATGCAGGGGCGGGCCACACCGGTGGGCGTGATCTTGATCCGGTTGGCGTCGGAGCATGTGGCGCAGCTGGAGTTGGAGATGAAGCCGATCGAGCCCGCCCAGCCGTCGGGGCGGAGGTACTGCCCGGGGCTACGGACCCCGAGCTGGTCACGAGAGACCTCCCCCGCGCCCCCGAACCACTCGTGGAGACGGTCGCGGACGTCTGCCTCGCTGATGAACTCGGTGTCGAACAGCGCCTGCGCGGGCCCGATGTTCTGGAGTTCGATCAGGCGGACGGCGACAGGCAGATCGCGGGCGAGCTCGGCCACGGCGAAGGCGTCGTCCAGGTAGGTGCGCTGGAGAACGCAGTTGATCTTCACCTGCAGGCCGAGGGAGAGGGCGTCGTCGAGGGTGCTCAGGGTGGCGCGCGGGTCGCCGCCTCCCATGATCGTGGCGGACCGTTCCGGGTCGAGGCTGTGCAGGCTGAGGTTGAGGTGCGTCAGGCCGGCGTCACGGAGCTTCTCGACGCTCAGCCCGCGGCGCAGGTTGCCGTGGCTCGTCATGCCGATCGCGGCGCCGGACCCGAGGCCGTCTGCGAGTCCCGCGATCACGTCGAGGATGTCCGCCCGCAGGGTCGGCTCGCCTCCGGAGCAGTGCGCCTTCCGAATCTTCCAGGTACCGGCTTCCGCGGCGATGGCCGCGTAGTCGGTGGTGGTCAGAGGACGGTCCTTGTGCCCGTAGTCCGGCATGCAACGGGGCTTGCAGAACACGCAGTCCAGGTTGCACAGCGAGTTCAGGGTGAAGGCCAGGTAGGGGTGGTTTCGGCCGGTCGCCGCGAAAGCGGCGGCCAGGTCGTGGCGGGTGGTGGGCATCGGTCAGCCTCCGTCGAGGGGAGAGTGGGCGTCCGGCACTTCGGCCAGGCCGTTGAGCGGCTGACCGGCGAGGTATCGGCGCAGGTTGGCGGCGAAGAAGTCGACCGCCTCGTTCATGTACGTGCGGCAGAGCGTCGAGCTCTTCGGTGTGAGTACGACCCGTGGGTGGAGTCGGAGTGGATGGCGAGCCGGCAGCGGTTTCGGGTCCGAGACGTCCAGGGCGGCGCCGCGTAGGTGGCCGGCATTGAGGGCGGCCAGGAGGGCCTGCTGGTCGACGGTCGTCGCTCGACCGAGGTTGAGGAACAGCGCTCCGGGCTTGCAGGCCGTGAAGAGGCGGTGGTCGAAGAGACGGTCCGTGACACGGGTGGCGGGCAGCAGGTTGACCACCACGTCTGCGACGGCGACGGCTTGGTGGACCGCCGAGGCGTGCATCCAGGTGAGCCCGGCCCTGGGTGCCACAGGCGGTGTCCGGCGCACTCCGATCACGTTCATGCCGAAAGCGCGGGCGGCGCGAGCGAGATGGCCTCCGATGCTGCCGCAGCCGACGATGGCCATCGTCGACCCGGCAAGGTCGAAGAACTCTGCGGCGAGGTCGTCCTTCCACCGCGTCCGGTTTCGCTGGACGCGCTGGCTCATGAACAACCCGCGGGAGAAGCCGAGGATCAGTCCCATGGCGTGCTCGGCCATGGGGCGGCCATGGAACCCGTACGAGCGGGTCAGGGCCACCCCGGCGGAGTGGGCCTCGGCGACGGGCAGATGGTCGGTGCCGGCGGCCGGGGAAGCGATCCAGTTCAGGTGAGGCGCGTTGGCCAGCCACGACGGCTCGAACCGCCAGCCGAGGTAGACGTGTGCCTCGGCCAGCCGGTACGGCACGTCCTCCTCTGCGGCCGTACGGAAGTCGACACCCGGGAAGGCGATACGTAGGGAACGCTCGTGTTCGGCGGACAGCCGCCAGAAGGAGTGCGGGGATTCCAGGCTGACGAGCACCACCGGCCTGCTCATCGGGTCCCGCCTTCCCCGGAGGACGACGGAGCCAGAACCCACGGGGCGATGCGGCCGATGACGGAGCCGATGCTGGCCTCGTAGTCGTGGCGCGAACGCACCAGAGCGGTTCCGCCGATTTGGAGTCGCTCGCGTTCTCGGGGCAGGACGGTCAAGGCTCTGTGCAGAGCGGATGCCAGGGACTTGGGGTCCCGGGGTGCGGAGGTGAAGCCGGTCACGCCCTCGATGACGGTCTGGGCCAGGCCGCCAGCGCTGGTCGCGACGACGGGTCCGGCGCCTGCCGCGAACGCCTCCAGGGGTATCCGTCCGAAGGGCTCCTCGCGTGAGGGAATGACGACCGCGCGCAGCGCCGGACTGTGCAACCAGGAGCGGACGGAGGGGGTGAAGCGGGTGATGAGCGTCGCGTCCAAGCCGTAGGCGCGGATGCCTGCCGCCAGGTCCTTCTGATGAGAGGTGAGACGCTCGTGCCCCTCCGAAGTAACGGCCGCCAAGAGCAGGTGCGGAATACGAACCCCACGCTCCTTCAGGACGTGCAGCGCTTCCAGCAGGTCTTCGAACCCCTTGGTGGGCACGGCGCGCCCCATGGCAAGCAGGAATCCGCCTCGGGCCTGGAGTGGTAAGGGGCGAACAACCGTCGGCCTGGTCAGCTCCTCCCGGATCAGTCCGTTCGGAATGTTCACGATGCTCGCCCGAGGGACACCGCAGCTCGCGACGAGGTGTTCTCGCATGTGGGCGGAGATGGCCCCGATCCGCCCTCCTCGGGCGATCGCCGCTCGTAGGGCTTCACGTTCCCAGCGGATCCGCGGCCGGTCTCCTGGCCGCGTGAGGGCCGCCGCGGAGCGCGGGACGAGGAGCAGGTCCATGGTGGGGGACGTGTACGGGGCGAGGCCGAGGAGGGGGGCGTCGAGGCCGACGAGCAGGCAGCGGCTGGTGCGATGGGCGACGCGTAGGGCAGCCTCGCCGGCCAGGTCACACAGCTGCATGGCGCCGTGGACCGAGCCCGGCGGCGCTGGGACCGCAGGGATCGTGATCACCTGGGCTTGGGCCTTCTTCAGCATCTGCTGGACCTCGCGGGTCCACCGCCGATCGTGCGTTCCCGCTGTTTCGGGGACGTGCGGGGTGATCACGGAGAGGCGGCCCATCGGCAGGATGCGGGCGAGGGCTGTCAGGAAGGCGCGGTTGCTGAAGCCGGTGCCCGACGCGGCACCGTAGACGCCCTCGTGGACAGCTACGACGACGCGGGGCTGGCGACCGGCCGCCGGCGCGTCAGTGGGCGAGGGCGGGGTCGCATGGTCGATGCGCACCGTGTGGTGCCTCCTTGGAAGACGGGTCTCGTGGGCGTGAGCATCAGTGCGTACTGGGAGGCGACGGGCTGGCCTGGCGCTTCAGCCGGCACCAGGCACGGGTTCCGTGGGTACCGGTGCTCAAGGACCAGGCATCGGCCAGTGCGTCGACGATGACCAAGCCTCGTCCCGATACGGCTTCCTCCTGGGGACCCGGGGGAGACGTAGGTGCCAGGTCAGGGCAGCCTCCGTCGGTGACGGTGATCTCGACCTCCAGGCCGTCGACGGCCGAGGTCTTGACGTCCACGCACAGGACCAGAGGTGGGTTTCCCGAGGCGAAGGCGTTCGTTGCGAGTTCCGACCCGATGAGTCGGGCGTCGTCGAGGAGATCAGTCTCGGTGCCGTGGAGTGCCACCGCGACGGCTTCCCGAGCAACCTCGGCTGCCCTCAGTCCGTACGGCAGATCCGTGATCAGCGTGGTCGTGCCGCCGCAGTCGGAGTGCTTGGGTGGTGGCGCTGAGCCCGGGTGCCCGGTGCCGCGCTCCAACACGCTGCCCGGACGGTCTCGGGAGGTGCTCGTGTGGTGTCTCAAGGCCCACCTCTTTCTCCGCCGGCGTCGAAGGCGGCGCCTTCCGTCGTGACTCAAGAACACCGGAGGGGGCCGGTCGGGCAGCACCCGATCAGTCGGTCAACTCGGTCAACTTCCTTGAGATGCAGGAGATTCGGCTGCGGTCTGCATCACCATGAGGAGCGCGGGGCGGCCGACGAACCGCTGGGGACGTGAGGTGGGCACACGTGGGGCAACAAGCAGGGGGACCCAACGCCGCGCTGTCGCGGTGCCTCGACGAACTCGGATGGAGCCCCAAGGCGCTCGCGCGAAAGCTCAACAGGGTGTTCGGAGCGGGGACCGTCGCCGAGTCGGCGCCGTACCACTGGAGGGACGGCGGCTCGCTGCCGCGTTCGCCGTTACCGATGATGGCTGCCTATGTGCTCTCCCAGGAACTGGGTAGAGCTGTCTCCGTGGCCGAACTGTGGCAGGGCCGCGCGGGTGACTCCTCGGCGCTCGTCCCGGCGGACACGGATCTCGCACGGCCCTGGACCGTGCAGGGCATGGAGGCGATCGTGGAGGACTGGGTGATGGGAGGGCTTGTCGACCGGCGTCGATTCCTCGCGATCTCAGGCGCGGGGCTTCTGGCGATCGTCGCCCAGTACCTCGACGGAACCGCGGGGCGAGGCCAGTACACGTCCCGGATGGCCCCGCCGCCCGGCGCTGATCCGCTCGTCGACCAGGTCGAGCAGCACCTGCCCATGCTCCAGCTGCTCGACGACGAGCATGGAGGTGCGAGACATCTCCCCTACGTCGGTGCCCAGTTCCGTGCTGTGGGGCTATTGATTCACGAGGGCGGGCATCCGCCCGCTGTGGCGAGCAGGCTCATCCGCGCGCTGGCGGAGATCGGTCAGCTCGCCGGCTGGATGGCCTTCGACGCGGCAGATCACGGTCTGGCCCAGCGCTACTTCGCCACTGCGCTGCGAGCCGCACATCAGGTCAACGACCTGCCCCTGTGCGCGCACATTCTCGGCGACCTCTCCTTCCAGGCGGCGAGCCGGGGACATCCGGCGGATGCCATCGCCCTCGGCGAGGCAGCCCGCCGCGCCAGCGAAGCCGCTCCGCCTGCCGCCCGGGCATCCGTCCTTTCCCGGCTCGCCTACGCGTATGCGGCCGCCGGCCGTGACAACGACTTCGCCCACACCCGCGGCTCCGCGCGAGAACTGATCGCGGGTCGGGACGGCAGCCGGGAGGAGCCCCGCTGGATGTACTTCCTCACCGACAACCACCTCGACTGCCAAGCCGGCTATGGCTTCGTTCAGATGGGGCGCGCCCGGCAGAAGGAGGACGGCGGCACCAAGGGCCGTCGCTTTCTCGCTCAAGGGACCGAGATGCTCCGTTCCGGGGCGTACGACGTTCCGCGTGGCGACCCCAGCCAGCGCAGGGCCATGTTCGAAGGAGCCTGGCTGGCCTTGGGACACAGCGCCTACGGAGACCTGGAGGCGGCCTGCGAGATCGGCCAGATCGCGGCTGACCGCCTTGACGCCGTACGTTCACCTAGGAGCGCGGCGCTGCTCCACCAGCTTGCGGCGGACCTACGCCGCCGCCAGCGAAACCCGCACGTCCGCAGCTTTCTGCCGGTCCTCGAAGACGCACTCGCCCGACATGCTCCGTCGACGCCACCCGGCCGTTAGGGTCGAGATCATGACCGCAGGGGAGCGCGTTGTCGTTGTCGGCGCTGGGGTGGCAGGGCTGACCTCCGCCGTTGTTCTCGCCGAGGCCGGGGTATCGGTGCACGTGATCGCCGAGCAGGTGCCCGGTGTCACCTCGCTGGCTGCCGGCGCGATGTGGGGCCCGTACCTGGTCGAGCCTAAGGACGAGGTCGACCGGTGGGGACAGCGGTCCCTGGAAGTCTTCCGGGAGCTGGCCCAGGACCAGGCCACAGGCGTCCGGCTCACCAGCGGCATCGAAGCATCCCGTACTGCCGAGGCCCCACCGGACTGGGCCACCACGCTGCCCGGGTTCCGACCGTGCGAGTCGACCGAACTGCCGGACGGGTTCACGGCCGGTTACCGGTTCACGGTGCCGCTGATCGACATGCCCGCCTATCTCGACTATCTCCTGCGCCAGCTGCGAGCGGGCGGCGGAACGGTCGAGCAGCGACGTCTGACCTCGCTCGCGGACGTCGGCCCGGCCCCTCTGATCGTCAATTGCGCGGGCTTGGGCGCCGGTGACCTGGCCGTGGATTCAGACCTGCGGCCGATTCGTGGCCAGCACGTAGTCGTCGCCAACCCGGGGCTGACCGAGTTCTTCTCCGAGGACACCGGCACGTCGCCGGATCTACTGTGCTTCTATCCGCATGGAGAGACCGTCGTCCTGGGCGGCACAGCCATCGACGACGAAGGCGACCTGGCCCCGGACGACACAGTGGCGGCCAGCATCCTCGCCCGATGCGCCGAGGTCGAACCCCGCCTCGCCCGTGCCCGCGTTCTGGAACACCGGATCGGCGCTCGGCCGACTCGTTCCGTTGTCCGCGTGGAGGCGGAGCGACAGGACGGAGTCCTGGTCGTACACAACTACGGGCATGGAGGCGCCGGCGTCACGCTGTCGTGGGGGTGCGCCGAGGCGACTCGAGAGCTTCTTTCCCTCGGCTGAGCGAGGGCTCTCCCCGACTCGTCGGTGATGGAAGTCGTGGCGTCCGTGAAGGGTGAACGTGATGACGCAGAGCATGGCGAACGTACCGAGCGTTGCCGCAGCTGTAATCGTCCAAGAGGGACGCGTCCTCATGGTGCGCCGTCGGGTCAGCGAGGGGCAGCTCTCCTGGCAGTTCCCGGCCGGCAAGGTCGAGCCGGGTGAGTCCCGAGAAGCTGCCGCTGTGCGGGAGGCCCGTGAGGAGACAGGACTGCGCGTGGCTGCGGCGAAGTTGCTCGGTGAGCGCATTCACCCGATGACGGGCCGGCTGATCTCCTATACGGCCTGTGAGGTGGAGGGTGGAGTCGCCCACCTCACGACCACCGAGGAGGTAGCCGAGGTGGCTTGGGTAACCCACGGAGACATCCCGCAGTACGTGCCTTACGGCCTGTTCGAGCCGGTGCAGGAACACCTTGATGCAGTCCTGCCTTCCTGATCCCCCTCCGCGAGGCAGAGCCATGGGTGCGCGGCGCTCGACCTTTCGATGCGACCCTGCTGCCGCGTGCTGACCTCGTTCACAGAGTTCCAGCACGCTTGTAGCCGACCCAGAGTCGTCCGCCGGCCTGATCCAGTACCTCGTCCACGGCGGCCACAAGAGTCTCAATCCGCTCTGCCAAGACGTCACGTAGGCCATCGTGCAGGCGCTCGCTGAGCCCCGGCGCCGCCGTCTCGAGACGGCGTGCCAGCCACTTCCCGCCTCCGCACCACGACCCGCTGATGTTCAGAGCCAGTTCGCCGGCCCGTCGCACCAGTTCGGTGGCGATGAACAGCCGTTCGCTCTGGTCCGGGCTCCCGGCGAGGTCGTCGAGGAGGTCGGTGATCGCGTAGCGGCAGTCATCGATCTCGTCAGCCGACATCTTGGGCGGTCCCACAGAGGTCAGCGCCCTAGCCTCAGTGGCGATGCGCGCCCCGACCCCATCGGTGTCGAAGAGCAACAGCCCGTCGGAACACATCCAGAGCAGCGGCGACCGGCGCTTGCGCACTTCCCGGTCGACGTACGAGTGCCACGTCGCTTCGGTGTGCACGAACATCTCCACCAGCCACTCACCGCTTCGGAAGCTTGCCCGGTATGGGGCCGGGGATCCGTGGAGGATCACCACGATGTCGAGGTCCGACATCGGCGTGCGGCGGGCCGTCACAACGCTGCCGCCCAGGAACGCAGCCTGAGCGTCGGGGTGGTCTTCCTCTACAACGGCACGCGCGGCGGCGATCGCATCCATGCAGCAACTATCGGCATTCTGTCCATCGTGCGCACAGGGATTTCTCTAGGGGCGCCGGCGCCAGTCTGATGGCGAAGCAGGGAGAGCACCGTTTCTTGGCTGGCCAGTGCAGTCTGCAGGGCCTGGCGGAAGATATTCGGCATCGACGTCATGACCGCGATTGTTGCGACTGGCTTGCCCGAGGGCGTGGGTCATCGCCGATCGCGCCGCGCTTCCTGAACCGCCCGCATGTGGTGGCGATCCTGCTCCTCAGCATTCCGCCGAGACCGCGCTAACAAGGGCCCCATCACCGCGTAAGCCGCCGAGATGAGCAGACATCGGGCCGCGAAGTCCCATCCCCAGGTCATGTCGCCCACCCACGTCATGACAGTGCTCATCACGACTCCGGCCGCCACCGCAGCGCCGAATCGTCTCCACCATTGCCCCATGCCCAGCGGCTACCCCCTCCCTCTTGATCACTGGCTCAGGCCCGGCTGCCCGGGAGCAATCGCTGCAGCTCGCAGTGCGGAACGGTCAACTGTTCCGGCGTTCCCACTGCGCGGCCCGGACCATTCCGTCCTGAAAGTCCTGCCGGGGCAGTTGGAGGCCGAAAGCGTCCTCCAGGGCGTGGAAGTACAGCTCGAACTCGCTGGTGAGTTCGGGATGGTCCAGTTCGGCGCGGCGTATGGCCTGGTTGATGAAGTCGAGCTGACCGCCTCGGAAGTAGGGGGCCAGGCCGCGGTCGTACCAGATCAGCTCCAGGATGCCCCAGTCGTCGTCGATACGGCGGCCGTTACGCATGTAGTCGAAGGTGTAGATGGCCTTCGCGGAGGTGGCGGTCAGGTGCACCGTCTCGGTGACGCCGAGCCGGGCGAGAGCCTCAGGATCGGGCCTGAGGCCGGGGGTCTCGTGGTACATCAGGAACGCCCAGCCGCCGCCCTGCCCGAAGCAGCAGGTCTCCCAGACAATGTCCCAGTAGTCGAAGGTCCCGCCGTCCATGCGGCGCAGATCCGCGAGACGGGTCCCGGCGGCGATCTGTGCGGGGTCGGCTCCGTGGAGCAGCGCGATCTGTTCGGCGCTGATGTTCTCGCCGCGGAAAAAGGCGAGGTGGGTGTAGGGGTCCTGCTCGCGCCAACTGCCGGCGATCCAGGCGAGGCGCTCCAGCGGATCGCGTCCGCACGCGGCGGAGGGCTGTGTACTGTCCATGCCGCCGTTGCGGAATCGTCTGCCCCAGGCGGGGTTTATGCGGTCCAGCAGTTCGGCCTGCCCGGAGACGAGATTGGTCACCGGGCCGGGGGGGGGGGGGGGGGGGGGGGGGGGGGGGGGGGGGGGGGGGGGGGGGGGGGGGGGGGGGGGGGGCGGGGGCGGCGAGAGGCGGCGGGGGGAGCTAGCAAGGGAGGCGGGGGG
>NZ_JAFEUF010000001.1:51945-65554 GCF_016901035.1 Streptomyces durocortorensis | reverse complement strand
CCGTTCCCGGCGCCCTTAGCCTTCCCACCCCCGCCCCCGTTGGTACCCCCTGTGCCACCCCCCGGGGCCCCCCCCCCCCTGTCGGCCCGGGTTGCCGCCCCCCTCCCCCCCCCCCCCCCCCCGGGGGCCGCCGCTCATCTACGGGCGCCCCCGCCCCGCCCCCCCCCCCCCCCGGGCCGCGATGTGCTCGGCGAGTGCGCGGACCGCGTCCTCGGCGGCGAAGTACAGCACCTGATCCAGGTCCTGTGTGACGAAGACCTCCCGGTAGGGCCCGATGTGGCCGCGCACCGTGCCATCTTCGTCCAGGACCAAAAAGAGACGACCGTGCCGCTCGCCCACGTGCTGCTCGTACTGGTCGGGTGAGGTGCCGGTGGGCGGGAGCATCGCGTCGTCGAGCACGTCGGAGCCCGCAGCCACCTGGTGCCAGGCTCGTTTGAGTGTGTACGCCGATATCTGCATGGGCGTCAGTATGCGACCGGGCACTGACACGGTCGGCTGATCTGCGGCGGGCGACGCCAGCGGCGTTGTCGGCCTCGACCGGGTTGGATGACGGAGCGACTGGGGTCACTGTCAAAGGGCAAGTTCGCCGGGGGCAGACAGGAAAGAATCGCGAAGGACTGGCCAGAGAGTGCAGACGGATGTCAACGTAGACGACCTTCCGGAACCCCAGGTCAGAGAGGTATTCGCCGTGACCTTCGCATCCACGAGCTCCGGTTTCTCCACCGCCGTCGAGTCCCTGAAAGTGCGCACCTGGCAGCTTGGCCCGGGCCAGCCCACGCTCGTGATGGATAAGTTCTCTGCCGAGGATTTCCACATGGTTGTGGACGACCGTGCTGACGTCCACGTCAATTCGAAGGACGGCCGGTTCTACTTGGGCTGGTTTCCGCTCGGCCGCCCTGGGGGTGACGGCGAAGGCTGGAAGATCGCCGTCACCGGTACTACGAAGGTGCCTGGCTACAGCATCTCCTTTGACGCCGAGACGCCGGCCGACATCGTCGCCGCCACTGTGACGCGCGTGCTGGAAACCGCCCTTCCTCGGTAGGCAGGGCAGTCGGCGTCAGCCGACCCGGCGCCGCCTGGCTCATGGACGGGTGGCGATTCGAACCCGTCAGCCGACTACCCGGAAGCAAGACGATGTCAGTAGCCCCGTACCCAGCCCTTGGAGGCGCCCTGTATCCCAACCCTCAGCTCAACCCGTCCACCCCGAACCAGGGCGCACTGCCTGCGTACTGGGTCGGCCCCCGGCACCTGGCCGGCGACGACGGATGTCTCTACGACGTCGTCGCGGACACTCTCGCCGGCTTCTGCTGGACAAGCCTGACAACCGTCCGCGGGCGACGTGAGCTCGACGAGTCGCTGGAGGACCTGCAGGTCCTGCGCAGCACCGTCCTGCACATCAGTCCCGACGCCCGTCGGTGGGCTCAGTGGACGCTATCGGACGAGCCGTTTCACCTCGGTGGGCTGCCGATCGCGTGGCAGATCTCTGCCCGCTCGGATGCGGGCAGGTCGCTCGCGGACTGGTCCGCCTACTTCACCTCCGGCATCCCCGGCGAGGCCATCGCCGACTTCCTTCTCGCGCTCGATGTATGCGGTGAGCCCACCGACGCGGCCGCCGGTCCCGAGACCGTTCTCGATGCGGCGTCCGCGCATGGTTGGCTCCGCGACGCTGACCAACCGCATGCGGCGGCGATGCATCCCACCTTCACCTCACGCCTCGGTCTTGGCGAGCTGCCACCGCTCATCCAGGATGCCGATCCCTGTGCCCTGATCGTCGAGGGCGATGTGCCGGGGGTGGCAGGTTGGCAGGCGTGGGCCGAGCTCGGCGCGGGTGCTCCGTGCTTGTGGGCTGCGTCGTTCAGTTCCAGCGTGCCGCACGGCCTCGTTGCCGCGTTCACCTCCTCGCTCAGCTCCACCGCACCGGTTCTACGCCGGGTGTTGCCGGAGAGCTCACGGGACCGGCTCCTGTGTGCCCCTGCCTGCTGAGCAGTACTCCCGCGCGATGAAGCCGGGCCCCCGTTCGGGAGGCCCGGCTTCGCGCTGCAGCGGCAGCTTCTGTGTCTGGCGGACAGTTACTGGGGCGGGCTGGCGCATGTGCTGGATGCGGTGTCAGCAGTAACCGGCGATCGTCGGCTACGCTGCGCCCGCTTTTCCGGGTCAGGGCCGACAGCTGGAGTGGTTCGCTGCCCTGGCCGCCGGTGGTGTGGCGGGGTTTGACGGCGAGGCGCGTCGGTTGTCTCGGGCGGACGTCGCCGGAGGGCTTTCGGGTGCGGCAGGCAGATGGGCGCTTCGGCGCAGGCGCCAGACGAGGACGTCGCTGATGGAGTCGGCGGTGTCGAGCTCGCGACGGTGGGTGGCTTCGGCGAGCAGTGCGGCCGGGTCGTGGCCGGCCTGCCGGGCGTCGGCGAGTGTGGCAGACAGGGCGGGCCAGCCGGGTTCGGCCTGGATTCGGTCGGCGAGCTCCGGCAGCACCTGGTGCAGGAGATCGGCGTGCCGCTGACGGATCCGCGGCGTCAGACGCTGGCCACGCTGGCGCAGGGCGTCGATGGGGTGGGCTGCGGCGGCCTGGTAGGCGGCGCGCAGGTGTTCGGCGGCTTGTCGGGCCGCGGCGGCTTGCTGGCCGTGGTGCTTCCTGGCGTGCCAGTTGGCCGCAGTGATCGCGAGGAAGACGGCCATGTCGATGACCATTGCCGTGGTGGCTCCGTCTTCGCCGCGGCCGAGGGCGGGGCCGCTGTGGACGAGATCGTGGGCGGCCTGTCGCAGGGCGTGGTCATGCCCGCGTACGGCACGGATGTGGGAGCGGCTGGCCCGCTCGAACGCGTTGGCAGCCTGCCGGAGTTCAGCGCGGGTGTGGGCGGCAGAGGTCTTGGCGAGTGCGTCCAGGACTTCTCCCGCCGCGGCGATCTGCGCTGCTGCCATGCCGTCGTCACCGTGATCGATGATCAGCAGAGCCTGCCAGGTGGCAGCCGCAGCCCGGCGCCGAGCGAACGCGGGGTGGGTCACCGGTGGCAGAGCGGGCTGCACCGGTTCACGCTCGCCCTCGGTGTCCGCCTCCGCGTGAAGGGCCCAGCGTTCGCGTATGCGAGGCAGGGACAGGTCGGGTGCGAGTGTGGAGCCGGCGTAGAAGACCGGCTCGTCGTCCTTGTTGCGGTCGTCAGGCAGTGCGACCTTGTAGCCGAGCAGGTCGCCCGACGGTGCGATCCGCTTGCGGATCAGCAGACCGTCGGCGGCCAGACGGTCGAAGAACTCATCCGTGGAGGCACCGCCGGCCGAGGCAGTGCGTACGGTCTCGCGTAGCTTCTCCCTCGCCGTGCGGTCTTGCCCTTGGCGTTCGGCCTTGTGGCGCTCGGCGCTGGTGGGGCGCTTGGCCGCAGTGCCGTCGCCGGGGGCGACACGGTGCAGGTCGTAGTCGGCTTCGATGAGGCGGGCAGCGGCCTGTGCGCGTTGGCCGGAGCGGTGGTGGTCGGGGCGGCGGCCGTCCTCGCGTACGAGGGTGGCGATGATATGGATGTGGTCGTCGGCGTGGCGGACGGCGGCCCACCGGCATCCGGCGTCGTCCACGCCGCCGGGGTCGATGCCGGTGGCGGCCACGATGCGTCGCGCGATGTCGCCCCACTCCTCGTCGCTGAGAATGCGGTCGGTGCCTGCGGCGCGTACGGAGCAGTGCCACACGTGCTGGTCGGGTCGCTGGGCTTCGTCGAGCAGGTGCAGTGGCTGGTCGAGAAGCCGCTGGAGATCCTCTTTCGTCGCGGAGGGGTCGCGGCCGGGGTCGGGTGCCATGGAGTCGAAGGAGGCGACCAGGTGCGGGTCGACGTGCTCTTCGCGGGTGCCTTTGCCGTAGAGGTAGTTGAGCAGCCCGCAAGTGCTGCTGCCTTGCTTGTGGATGCGGGGGATCAAGCGGTCTCGTCTTTCTGCCGGTTGTTGATCCGCTCGACGGCTGCCCTGGTCGCGGTGGCCGCGTGGCGGACGGCGGCGAGGGTCTCCTCAATGCGGGCGATATCGCCGCCGGAGTTGAGGGCCTTGGCCATCTGGTTGAGGTTGCTGCCGGCCCAGCCGAGCTTGCGTCCGGTGGCGAAGAGCTCGGTGAGGATGTCCTGGTCGGCGGCGATGGTTGCGGCGGTGCGGGTCTGGTCGCGGGCGGCGGCCAAGGCGGAGTGGGCGAGGAACCCGGCGACGCTCATGCCGACGGCGTCGGCGCCGGCCTGGATGACTGTGTGTTCGCGTTCGTTGAGGCGGACGCTCTGGGCGGGACGCTGCTTCTTGTCGCGCGGTCGCGATTTTCCCTTGGGGCGGCGCTTGCGGACGGCCGTAGTCGGATGCGATCCGCCCCCGGTCGCAGCCTTTCCGTCCGGCGCCCCCTGGCGCTGGTCGGACCCCGCCACCCCCGGGGCGGGGCTGGGTTCGGACACTCCCCCTGCGGGGGAGTGTCCGAACCTCCAACTTGCTCCGCTTTGGGTTGGCGTGAGGTGGGTCGCGTTCCGATGCACGGGGCTGTTGGGGTACGAATCCTGTATGGAGATCAGCTCCTGGTAGGGGAGGGGAGAGCGCACCAGGCCGACGAACGGGCAGCAGCCCAGCCTCCCGCTGGTTCGAGTGGGAGAGCACGGGGGAGGGCCGTGCGTGCCTGGCGTAGCGGTGCGAATGAGGTGGGCCGTGGACCAGACGGAGTGGCTGGTCCACGGGCCCCCGTGCGGGCGTCCGGGGGGGGGGGGGGGGGGGGGGGGGGGCCCCCGGGGGGCCCCCCCCCGCCGGGGGGGGCGGGGGGGGGGGGGGGGGGGGGCGGGGGGTGGTGTGTGGGGGGGGCCGCGGCCTCGCGGCGGGGGGGCCCCCCCCCGGCCCCCGGGGGGGGGGGGGGGGGGGGCCCGGTATTCCGGGCCCCCCCGTCGGGATGCCGCTCTTGGCGTCCGGCTCTGCGGCGAGGAGGGCCTTGAGTTCGGTGAGACGGTCTTCGGAGATGGTGAGCTCGGCCGCGCGAATGGCGTTCCGCAGCACGGCGCGAGTGGCTGTTCCGTGCGTAGCGATAGCCCGGCGGCCGATCGCGAGCAGTTCTTCCATTTCGGCGCCGGGAGGACGCCCGTAGCGTTGCGCGGCGGGGACGTCGACCTCGGGGGCCGGCTCGGTGTTCTCGCGAGTGGGGGCCGAATCGTGCAGGGGAAGTCGGTTCTGCACGGATCGAGGAGGCAGCAGCTCGGAGGGAGGGCGGGAGGTGGGGTGTTCCGTGGCTTCCTCGCGCTGCAAGGCGTGATCGGCACTCGGCTGGTCGCGCCGGAGCGTCGTTGTCTCGCCGCGATGCGGCGTGCCCCCATCCAAGGGGGAATCAGTCCAAGGCGATGCGAGTTCGATGGTGGCCAGCGCTGCCGCGTGACGGCGGACGGCAAGCTGCTGCAGCAGCACTTCGCGTTGCTGCTGGTCGATGCCCACCGCGGATTGGGCGATGGCCTGTGAAAGCCGTCGTGAAGTGCGCCGACCTCGCCAGCCGGCGCGCTGCTTCTGAGTTCGCTCCGCGAGATGAGAGGCCAGGGCGACGGCCTTGCGGGTGGCCCGGTCGCGGGTGATCTGCGCGGCATCACGATCGCGTGCGGCGATACCGAGGCGGGAGAGAAGGCGCTCACGTGCTTCGCGCCCGACCCGGGCGAGCACGCTGTGGGAAGCGCCCTCGGGTGTGCGGATGCGCAGTTCGACGCCCATGGCCTGATGCCAGAGCAGGGCGGCCATGATCGGGCTGACGAAGGCTCGCACTGTGCCGCCGACCACGCCTGACTCGGCGTACGCGGGGATCACCTGTACAGCGGTGATCACCCAGGTCAGGGTTCCGGGCAGGCCGGGTGCCTGCTTTGGCCCGTGCAGGTTCTGCCGCGCGAGCAGCGCCGTGGCGAAGAGGGCGAGTTCGGCCGCGGCGAACATCGCGATGCGCTCGGTGGTACCGCTCATGTCCAGGTAGTCGGCGGCGAACCGCCAGCTGGTGTCGGCACTGTAGGCGGTACAGCCGAGTGCGGCGAGTGCGGCGACCCTGACCGCAGGCGTTCCGGGCTGGTGCTTGCTGCGGTTCCGGGTAGTGCGCCGACAGATCAGGAAGCCGACCAGCAGCATCGTGCAAGTGCCCAGGAGGGCGGTAAGCGTGAGAGACGTTGAGGTCCAGTGCCCGAATGCGGGCAGGGCGAGTGGCGTCATACAGGGGTTCTCCAGAGAGGCCCGCCGCGCCGTTTGGGCAGGCGTGGGCGCGGACGGGCGGCGTGGGCAAGGAGTGAGGGGGGTCGGCGCCGTGCGGTCAGGCGCGGGGCCGGCGTCTGCGGTCTGCGCCGGTGAGGACGACGGTCGTGGTCATCTCGGCGAGACGGGAGGCGACGCGGTCGCCGACGGCGTCGCGCAGCGCGGCGGTCGGCAGATTGGTCGTGAGGAGCGTGGGGAGTAGATCGGTGTAGCGGCGGTTGATCAGCCGGTACGTGATCTCCTCGGTCCACTCCGATTGCTTGGCCGCGCCGAGGTCGTCCAGGATCAGCAGCGGGCAGGTGCTGAGAGTGGCGAGGTCTCGCTCGGCGTCGTGGCCGGCGCGTGGGCGCAGGCGGGCGTACAAGTCGGCCGTAGTGGCGGCTTCCCACCGCAGTCGCACTCCGGCGGTCAGTAGCGATCGCACCGCGCCGTACGCCTGGTGCGTCTTGCCGGTGCCGGTGGGGCCGGCGATCAGCAGGGACGGTCCGAGCGCGATGCCCCGGGTGCCGCTCGGGCCGGGCCGCGCGGCGAGGGCCACTTCGTCAACCCAGGCGGCAACCTGCTCGTGACCGGCGAGGGCGTCGCGGTAGCGAGGTGGGATGCGTGCCTCGGCCAGTTCCAGTGCGGTCACCCGCTCCGAGGGCGCCTCGGCGGGGGCGGCGGTCGCGTCAATGCCCCGGTCGGTGAGGATCGTGTCGAGGCGGGCTGCCAGGGAGCTGATGCGCTGCGGTTCTCGGCTGGTGGTGGCTGTGGTCACAGCTGGCCTCCGTAGGCCGCCTCGACGTCAGCGGAGGCCGGGTTGGTCCACGCGCGGTGCGGGGCTGCAGCTGCCGGAGGGGTGTTCATTGCCTCGTTGACCAGGCTCGGCAGCAGGTTCGCGGACAGGCCCTTGGCCCGCATGCGGCTCATCCCGGCGCGGATGTGCTCGGCCGAGATGCCTTCGCCGAGCAGTTTGCCGGTCATCTTGCCGAGGCGGCCCAGTACGTCGCTGGGCGGGCGGTGTTCGCAGGAGGCGACGTACTCGCCGACCAGGTCCCTGGCCGAGATCGACCCCGAGACGGTCGGTGGTGCGGGAGCGCTGGCGCTCCCCACCGGAGGTGATCCTAGATCCAGGATCCTAGGTCCTAGATCCGGAACCTGATCCCTCACCGCCATCTCCCGGCGTTGTGGTGAGGGCTCACTGAAATTGCCCTGACCTGCAACTTCCCGGTTCACGGACGGCTCGCTGCATTCACCGGACCCCTCAGGTGCTCCACGGTGAGGGCTCACGGCATGTTCACGGAGGACACCGTGAACAGGTGTGGCCGACTCGGTAGACCGGCTTCCCTGATGACGCGGGCAGGACGGGCAGCGACTGCCGCTCGGTCGGTTGATCTTCTGGTGGCGGGCCCAGGTGACGATGTGCAGGTAGCGCTTGCCGTCGTCACCCTCGTACCGGCAGACCAGACCGGCGCCGTCGAGCTGTGTGAGGTCGTCCTCGACCTCCAGGGGGCCGTGTTCGGGGCGGAGGGACCACAGGGCGCCGGCGATGACAGCGGCCTGGTCGCGGAAGCGGCCGTGGTCGTCTGCCTGGGTGAGGAGGCCGAAGAAGGTCCGCTCGGCGTGGACGCTCACCGCGGCGAGCGACTCGGAGATGAAGGCTTCCGGCTTGATCGTGCGTATCCGCGCCATACCTATCGCCCCGCCTTCGTGGGCAGAGCAGGCGACTTCGGCGACGAGGATGCGACTACGGCCGCGAGGGCTGTAGCTTGTTGGGGCATAGACGGTTCCTCACCCGGTGGCGTTGTGACCGCCACCGTCTTGATCGTTCAGGTACGGGCGATATCGGTAGGGACTCCCTGACCCCCGGCCTTGGCCCGCCGGGGGTTTTCATGTGCTCGGAGTCGCAAGGTGTTCCGGGTGCATGGCCAAGACAGCCACACCCTCCCCGCACAAGTCCAGCATTCCGCCGAGAAAGCAAACAGCTCTCGGCGAACGCGTCGTGCGCGGCTTCCCTGTAACGGTAGACCCGAATTAGCGGTTGACCTAGAAGCGGCACAAATGGGGCGTCTGGTGAAACGCCGTCTGCCTGCATTGGCGATCGGTCTGACGTGACCGTGTGATGCAACGACCCACGTCAGGTCAGTCGGAGGCGGTGCGCCTCCCGGATGAGCATAGGGATTTGGTCAGCGGCGGATTCCGGTCTATGTTGCGTCGCTCGCGGGATCCAGGGGACCCAGATCTGACAAAAAAGACGTGGAACATAGCAGCAGATCGCCGGTTACCCAAACCGGCAATGCGGAGCTACAACAGACGCATGCCTGAAATCCCCCTGGGAATTGGTCCGGCCGGCGTGCTGACCGCCCAAGCCATTACCCGATCCCGCGCAGCGCGCGGATTCGCTCAGCGCCAGCTGGCCGAAAGGGTGACCGCGCTCGGCCGCCCCATGACCATCACGATGCTGTCCCGCATCGAATGCCGGCAGCGCCGCTGCGACGTCGACGACCTCGTCGCCATCGCAGCCGCCCTCGACGTCTCGCCGCTCACGCTGCTCGCCGAGACGAGTTAGCGAAGCCCTCGCAGCGCTGTCCGGGTGGGCCAACACCCAGCATCGTCCGCTCACATCACCTCGCCCGTACCAAACGATCAACCGGCGCGTCACGGGTCACACCACCGCGCCAGAGAAGGAATCCCCTTGCGCCAAGAGGCCATTCCCCCTGCCTCGTCGCCCTTCCGCCGCCGGACCGCGAAGGAGGCGATCCCGCGTGGCTGAGCAAACAGGCGCCGAGGTCGCACCGGCCCGCCTCTACCGCCCCGACGAGGTCGCCGCCGTACTCGGCTGCTCCGCCTGGTGGGTCAAGGACCGCGCCCGCCGTCGCCAGATCCCCTTCGCCCGAGTGGGTCGTGCCTACCGCTTCACCGCCGCCCATCTCGCCGAGATCATCCGCCTCCACGAAGAGCGACCGACCGTCGCTGCGCGGCCACCGTCCCCCGGTGCCCAGCTTGCGGCGGCCCCAGCCCGACGTTCCAGCGCCCCCGGGTCGGGTGCATCCTCCGGCCGCCTGCGCGCCAGGCCGCCGCGCCGATCCGACCGAGCCGCATTCGACACCGCCGCGTAGAACGCCGCACCGAAGAGGAAGGAAACGTACTTGGGTTTCGCGGAGAAGCGCGGAAGCTACTGGCGTGCCCGATATAAGACCGCTCCCGGCAAGCACCTCACGGTCGTCGACGAGCAAGGCAAGACGATCAAGTTCGCCACCAAGGGCGAGGCCCAACGCTCAGCGAGCGAGGCCGAGAACAAGTACCGACGCGGCGACTGGCGCGACCCCGCCCTGGGGCAGGAGACGTTCGGCGAGTACGCGAGCCGCTGGTACGAGGCCCAGGACCTGGCCGCCTCGACCATGCAGAACTACAAGCGCCACATCGAGGAGCACCTCCTCCCCGACTTCGAGGACCATGCGCTCGCCGGCATCCTGCGCTCGGACGTCGACCGGTGGGAGAAGAGAGAAAGGGCCCTGTACGCGGCCTCCAGCGTGAAGACCTGGCGCTCCACGTTCCACCTGATCTTCGAGGACGCGATCGACGAAGGTCTGATCACGTCGAACCCGGCGACCAGGCGACGTGGGCGGGGCAAGCGCGCGGGCCGCTCCCGTGACCGAGGCCCCGAGAAGGTCGTCACCGATCCGCTCGGCGTCCTGCTCACCGCCGAACGGGCAGCCCTGCTGTCCGGCCGCGACGACGAGTTCGTCGCCGTGGTCCTCAAGGGATACACCGGCATGCGATGGGGCGAAGTCGTCGGCCTGGAGACAGAGTTCGTCCGCGCCAGATCCGTCCGTGTCGAGTGGCAGCTGTACGAGCTCGACTCGGGTGAGATGGTGCGCTGCCCGCCCAAGGACGACAGCTATCGCACCCTCGACTCGATGGACTGGCTGTCCGCCCTGGTCGCCAACCACGTCGCCCGCACGAAGCCGACGCCCTGCCCCTGCCACGGCAGGACCTACGTCTTCCGTGGCCAAGGCGCGGCTCGTACCGGAGGGCACCAGGGCGCGAAGCTCGTCGACGTCGCACGCCGGGCTGAGGTCTCCACGGGAACGGTGTCCAACGTCCTCAACCACCCTGACCGCGTCGCCGACGCCACCCGCACACGGGTGGAGAGGGCCGTCAACGACCTCGGGTTCGTGCGTGGCGGAGTCGTGGCGGAACATGCGGCGCACTGGCGCAGGAACGGCTTCGGGACCTGGCTGTTCACCCCGGCGGTGTCAGGCTGGTACCCGAAGAAGGCCCCGCAAGAAGCGCGCCCCGTTCCCCTGCTCGGCGAGCCGTGGCCCGGCGTGCCAGTGCGGGGGCGCGGCGCCGGCAACCGGGCCGACGCCTGCTGGCTCCCGATCGCCAAGGGCCTCACACCCCACGGCCTGCGCCACACCCATAGAACCGTGATGGAAGACCTCGGTACCGAGAAGGTCCTCATGGACCAGCGCATGGGCCATATCGACGGCTCCGTATCTGCGCGCTACGCCCACGTCACTCCGGGCATGCGAAAGCGGCTCATGCACGGCCTGTCCGGACAGTGGGAGGCAGCTCTCGACTCGCGGCTGGCCATGTGTCCTACGTCATCGGTGCGCGTGCTCCGCGACCTTCTGTACGCACGCAGGCAAGCACGTGACCTGGAATAGCACCAGCTGTGCGCCTCTACCCCGTGGGGTAGAGGCGCACAGGCGCTTCGTCGTCGCTCGAAGGGCCTGGACCGCCCAGCGATCCTGACCACGCCGAGGGGACTTGGGGGCGCTCGATTCCTTCGGTTGCGAGTCAGGGACGGTGTGATCCCAGCACCGATCCTTACCCGTTTTGCTGTCGCGGGGAAACTTGAGCTACGAGCGTTTGCTGGTCAGCCCAAGACCATCTCCTCGGAATCGTCACATTCCGAGATGTCCCCCTCTGAGGCACGAGCCTCTACCGTCCTGCGCCGTAGGTTCTCTACGTCAGTCAGAATGCCGACCAGCAGGTTGTGCAACTCGTCCAGCTGGTCCACCGGGACGATCGGCGTGTGGTCCCCAACTTCCGGCTCAAGGGCATGCAAATGGTCGAGGGCGTCCCGGGCGCCCTGCACTCCGAGGTGTAGGGCCTCCCGATGTGTGGCGGCGCGCTGGCTGGGAGGCAGTGGAGCGCCTTCTGCGGGGTGAGGCTGGGCGGGGATGGTGGACAAAGCGCCCTCGGCCCCCTGCTCCGCCACCGGGTCTGTCGTTGTGACGGACTCCTCGTCGGTAGGGCCACTGGTAGTGGCGTCGCCGTCGGCCCGTGCAGTCTCATCGTCCGAAGAGGGGGTGGCCGGAACGAGAACCGTCACCGGACCAGTGATCAGTGGCTGTGGTACAGCCTGTGCCGCACGCTCCGGGGCCGAGGCCGCGACGACATCCCACTCGTAAAGGGGGATCGGCACACCATTGGCGTCGCGGGCGATGCGGTCCGGGGCATCGAGATCGGCCCTGAAGTGCACGTAAGGCGGCTCAGCGGACGTTGTCGACTCCTTGCCGGTCAGGCTCTGCTTGGGCACGGAGTTCTGTGGCAGGTCGTCACTGCGGAACGCATTGGCGGCGAGCGCGAGGGTCCACAGGCCAAGTTCGTTCGTTGGCCGCGAGAGTCCCTCGATGACCTTGTTCACGTCCGACCGGAAAGGGACGCCGCCCTTCTCCTTCTTGGCCCCTAGCGATGAGCCGACATTCCTGGTCAGGAGCTTGTCGGCGATCAGCGCGACACCGCCGGCCACAGCCAGGGTGCGTCGGGCGTCATCGTCGCCGTTCATGGCCAATGCGATCAGCTCGGTGAAATCGTCAGTGGGTTGCGGAGTCCAACCCTCGGTGACGTCCTTCGACAGCACACCACCGTTGTTCCATGCATTTCGGGCCTGCTTGGTGACGAGCTTCTTCTTCGCGCGCCAGGGCAGATCGATGATCGGACCGAGCAGCTCGCCGAACCCCTTCATGCTCATTCGCTGGCCGCCCTTGATGGCCTTGGCCTGGTCCTTGAGAAGCTCCAGGAGATCCGGCCGCGTCAGGGCGCTGACCAGGTAGATGGCACGCCAGAGAGCGGTCCCGGGAGGAGCCGGGTTACCTCCGAATAGCTGTGGGAGCTCGGCCACGGGGATGCGGCCGACGGCAAGCCCGTAGACCGCCTGGAGTTCGGCTGTGTTCCATCGCGGGTCGCCTTGCTGGATGATCCGCTTCAGGGCTCGGGTGACGACCTCGACATTTTGGGCCGCCGCGTCCCACTGCTTGAACTCGACGTGTACAGAAGCCAGTACTGAACGAATGGCGTCGTCAAAAATGTCCTCGGGAGACAGCACGCGGCCCTCGTGCCCCTCGACCCCGACGGCGATCTGCGCCGGAACGACGTAGGACTGGGCAATCTGAGCGGCCCGAAGCCCGGGCGTGGCCCCCTTCATCTCATCTTGGAATTCTTCCCGCAGTTCCTGCCGCCACTGAGCCCGGCTGGTTGCCAGACGCTGTCCGAGACCGGGGCCTGTAGACGTCCCTGCCGCAGAAGGGCTGCCGAGCAGTGCCTCGGTGGCCAGGGTGGCTACCGAGGCGGGGTCGGCCCCATGCCCGGCTAGGACCGCCCAGGCGCTGGCGAGTCGCGTGATGCCGTCACGGACGACGAGAAGGTGGATCGCCTCCGTACCGTCCTCGAAGACGATCTCGACAGGATGGGTGATCAGGTTGCGGGTGACGGAGCGTGTGAGGATGGAAGTCGCGTAGCTGTTCAGTGACAGCGTCGCGTGGATGGTCTGCCACACGTGGTTTCGAAGGTGGGCGAGGCTCTCGTAGCGGTACTGCACGATCGCACCGGGACGGCCCTCATGGATGATCCCGTGTACCTGCGGGTCGGGAACCTCCGATACCTCCATGCCAGTACGGGGCTGTGGACCGGGGAACAGTTCGCTCAGCAGGACACGGGTGACAACCGACCGCAGTGTCGCCCCTTCGACGTTTTCGATCATCAGGAGACCCGAGGGCTCGTCCGCCGTCGGGCGGAGCTGAACCGCCAATGCGTCGGGGCGAGTTGTTGCACGCGCTATGGCTCCCCATGAAGTGTCCGGCAGCCAGGTGCTCGGATTGGCCCGGCCTGCTGCGGTCACCACCTCGCCATGGCTGTCCGTCGAGTCGGCAGGGAGGTGGGGCGAGATGTTGGTTACCCGGATTGCGTCCGTCCCCCAGGGGACGTCGATGGAAAGGGAAGCGGGTTTGCCAGTGGTCATGGGCACAGATCTCCAATGTTGTGTCCAAATTGGTCTGCAGCGGTCATAGCGGAGGGGGGGGGGGGGGGGGGGGGGGCCCCCCCCGCGCGGCGGGGACTGATTTTTTTTGTGTTATAAAAAACCCCCCCCCCGCCCGCCGCGGGGGGCCGGCGGGGGGGGGGGGGGGGGGGG
>NZ_JAFEUF010000001.1:44353-51935 GCF_016901035.1 Streptomyces durocortorensis | reverse complement strand
TGAGCACCCCCGCCCCGCTCTACCCTCGTGCCTTCCACATATATCAAACTATCCTTCGATATTTCTCCGTCCTGCTCCATTAGCCGGCGGTCCGCCCCCGCCCCCCCCCCCCCCCCCCGGGCCGCTATGTCAAGATTTCTTGTGCGATATCCTCATCTGCCCAAGGCAGCTCAAGGGGGAGCCAGGTCGGCCTGTAACTCACGTGTGGGTAGCACCGATGTTGATAAGCGGCGTAAGCCCCGAGTTTTGCGGGTGTCAGGAGTAGCTCCACCTCAGCAGCAGGGCAGGGGAGAGCCATCAGTGCAGGTGATTCCGGAGGCAGCGGTTCCAAAACCGGACCGTCCGTCGTGAGGCGGTACCACGTAATCCCCTGACTGGTATGGATGACGGCCAGCCCTGAAGGGCGTCCGGCGAGCCGAGTGCACAGCCACCTGAGCATGCGCTGTTCGGCCTGCTGCGAGTGTTGCTTGGGCATGTGGGCGATGAGAGGTTTGGGGAACTCATCCAGCGCCTCGGCGAATCGCCTGGCGCACTGCTGGCCAAGCGCTTGCGCTGCTCTCACGTTGACAGACCTCGTACGGGCGCCATACTTGCCGTTGACGATCCTGCTTGGATGTGGTATCGGCTCTGTCGTGGCAATTCGTAGACGGTCACCGAGAAGAGTGATCCATCTATGTCGGTACCACGGAACCTCTGAGCCCATCAGTTCAAGCACGCATATGGTCCGAAGTGGCAGCCGTCCGGAGGTACCGACGATGAAAATGGGTTCGTCACGCGGGATGCGTATCTCGTCAGCGTTGCTCATCTGTGACTCCTGACGGTGCCGTTGCCTAAGAGGCTAGGTGTTGTGGCGTCACCAAGGTTGCCTGTGACGCCTGTTGAGACCACCATACGGGCCAGTCGCGAGCACACGAGGTCACTTTTTAGCTCAGGAAACATAGATACGCTTGTTGCTGTACGCGGCATGTGGGGGTTGTACGTGGCGCTTGTACGTCCCTTCAGCTCAGGTTGCTCTTGGCTTTGGGGTAGTTGTCAAACACTTGGGGGAGAGGATTCATCCCGAGCTTGTCCAGATGCGCCAAGGCGGCGGCGACATCCGCGACTTCGCCCAGAACGCTGTCGCGCTGGATGACCCATACGAACTCATTCTCAGAAGTCGGCAGCGTTCGCGGCAGCGTGGAGAGCCCGAGCCTGTCGAACTCCTCACCGATCTGTGCACACAACTCCGCGCTCAGCCGGGCTCGTTCCGGTGCAGCGTGCTTCTTGATGAAGTGCATGGAGAGGCGCTTGATGCCGTGGTCGACCTCGACCGCGTGCTTGATAATTGTGAAGTCCATAACTATGTAGCTTACTGAGTTAATAATGGAGTTGGGAAGTCCTGATGTGGAACCGTGTCGGTGGAAGGGGCAGTCCGGGGACGACCCTCCGGTGACACGGAATGTAGGTCAGCGTGAGCGGGCATGATCAGCGTGAGGCGCCCATTGCCATCAGCGCCATGCTGCTCATCCACGGCTCGACAACTGCCCGAGTAGTGCGCTCCCCGACGCTGAACCCTCACTCGCGCGGCGTGCCGGGCCTTGGACTATGTGGTCAACGCTCTCGCGGTGCTCCGATGAGACGAGTACCTGAGCGACGTAGGGATCGTCGCGTCTGGTTCGACGAGATCGCCGGCGTGGAGGGTAAAGGCATGCGCGCTGCTGTCTTCGACCGCTGCGTCGAATTCTTCGGTGACGGCCCCATGCTCTGGTCCTACGAGCGAGACGCCGCCCGATGGGGGCAGCCCCACCGGCCATCGCGTGGATGTCGTCAAGACTGCGCTGCGCGTCCGCGCCCTGCAGGTGGGGGCGCCACGCCCTCCATGTCCAGCGTTCCTGCCGCGAGCTCACCTACACGGTCCCCTGTGACTGATGCCAGTCGGCGCTACGCCATGCGGATCAGCTACCGGCGCCGACAGTGACCACGGGTAACGGTCGCCGCCCCGCCTTTCAGCCTGCCGCGAATCACGGTGGCTGTGGTGCGCTGGGCTGACAGCGGACACGCCCGCGCGGCCACCGGCCTACAGGGTGCCAGGGGCGAGGGCGGCCGTGCTTTGAGCGCTCAGCGCGGCCTTGTAGGGGATTCTGCGGAGTAGCCGTTTGGGAGCCGGGTTCCGAGACCGGCTCCCAAATGGCTCCCAAGACGTCCCCAGAAACGAGTCAGGGGCCTGATCCACTAAGTGGATCAGCCCCCTGACCTGCTATTTCAGCTGTCGGGGTGGCGGGATTTGAACCCACGACCTCTTCGTCCCGAACGAAGCGCGCTGCCAAGCTGCGCTACACCCCGATGTCCACCGGACTCCCGGCGACATCGATTACTTTAGCCCACCGGCGGCCGGAGGCGAAATCCGGTTTCCTCGGTGCTGGATCCACCCCGTCACGTTCGGCCGGAGGTGGTCCATGGCGGTGATCAGGGCGCCCAGGGCCGCGAAGAGGAGGCCGAGGGCGAGGGCCTGGGTGAGGGTGCCGGCGTAGCCGTACGTGTCGACGTCGAGGAAGGGGTACGGGTAGCGGGCCGGGGAGCCGGGGGAGAGCAGGGCTCCGCGGGTCAGGATGAGGCCCAGGTAGGCCGCAGGGGCCGACAGCCACAGCGGGATGTGGGCCAGGCGCAGGGTCCGGGGAGCGGTCAGCAGGAGCCAGTCGGCGGCGACGGCCAGAGGGGTCACCGTGTGGAGCAGGAGGCTCGCCGAGGGGGATCCGCCGGTTCCGGTGTCCGAGGAGCCGCCGTAGTTCACCAGCACCAGGTGGTGCATCAGGCCGGTGATCGCGGCGAGGAGGAGCACCGCGCCGGTCAGGTACGGCGGGAGTGGCGGAGCGCCGCGCCACGAACGTACCGCTGACCAGCCGAAAGCCACCGCCACCAGCACGCTGGCCAGGACCGTGAAGTGGATCAGCGGTGGTGGGGCGTACCCGGTCGCCAGGGCGACGACCGGGCCCGCGACCGCTGCTCCGCATGCCAGCGTGCGCAGGGCCGCGGCCCAGGGGCGGCGGGGGTCGGTGGGGTCTCGGAGCACCTCTGCCGCCCGGGGGCGGGGGAGCAGGGCCGTCCGGGGCGCGGTCATGATTCGTACCGTAAGCGGGTGGGAAGACGCCCGCGATTCGTCGGTCGCTGCCCGCTGCCGCCCCGGGGGCCTACGCCGCCCAATGCAGTTGCTTTTGAGCTGAGGAGATCGTTGCCCCGCGTGTGACGGGGTGGGGTGCGGGCCAGCGGGTGCGGATCGGGATCCTGACGAAGGTGTTCACCGCCGAGTTGGTGGACGCGGCAATAGCCAAGCACGACCGAGCCGAGCGGCGCCGTCGTCTCCTGCCGGCTCGGCTGGTCGTGTACTTCGTCCTGGCCCTGTGTCTGTTCGCCCGGGAGTCGTACGAGGAGGTGCTGCGGGTGCTGACCAGCGGCATCCCGGGCAGCCGGGCCCTTTTGCGGGTGAACCGGTCGTCGTTGTGTCGGGCTCGCACGCGGCTCGGGGAGGACGTGCTACAGACCGTGTTCCGCCAGGTGGCCGGCCCGCTCGCCACCAGGGACACGCCAGGCGCATGGTGGCGAGATCTGCGGCTCCTCGCCTTGGACGGCACCCAGTTCGATCTTCCGGATTCGACGAGCAACGGCGACACCTTCGACGGCCCCTCCACCACCGGCGGCGTCCCCTTCAGCTTCCCCCAGGTCAGAGCGGTGGTCCTCGCAGAGATCGGAACGCACGGAGTCCTCGATGCCCGCCTCGGCGGCTACCGCGACGGCGAGCGCAGCCTCGCCTACTCGTTGGCCGGCTCCACCGGTCCCGGCGACCTGGTCATCGCCGACCGCGGCTTCTGGTCGGTCGAGTTCGCTCACGTCTCCACCGCGGCGGGCGCAGATCTGCTGGTCAGGCTCCAGTCCAACCACCTCGGCACCGCCCAGGAAGAACTTCCGGACGGCTCGTACCTGTCGATGGCACGACCGGGCAAGGAAGTCCGACTCCGAGCCGCGCGAGAGAGCCGAACGCTACCCAAGCACGTGATCTACCGGGTCATCACCTTCGCCAAGGGCGACAAGGTCGCCTACCTGGGCACGACGCTGCTGGACCCCGAGCAGTACCCGGCCGCCGAGCTGGTCGCGCTCTACCGGGAACGCTGGGAGATCGAGCTCGCCTTCGACGAGATCAAGAACCACCTCGGCCCGGGCGGGCCGATCAGGTCGCGCACACCGGAAGGCGTCCGACAGGAACTGTGGGCCTACCTCGCGGTCCACCACGAGATCCGCCAGTTCGCCCACGCGACGGCGCTTGTCCGTCCGGTCGTGGACGCCGACCGTGTCTCCTACCTGAAGTGCGTACGCATCGTCCGCCGCAGCGTCCCTTCCCAACTCGGAGCGACCGCCACCAAACTCACCCGTTCCTTTGCCGAGGCCGAATGGGAGGCACGTGCACGCCTCCTGCCGGCCCGGCGTAGCCGGGACTGCCCACGTGCGATCAAGAAGCCGAACCGCTGGCCCGTCCTGAGGACCCGGGCCAGACGGGACACGGTCCAGCCCGGCCGCTGGGCCCACAACCAGACCACGAAGCTGAAGAGCAACCGCCGGGCCGGAAGACCGGTTCTCAGGGGAACCCCAGCCCCGTTACCGCCTAAGGAGTAGGTGACGAGGGACCGAGAATCACGATCGGTTCCTCGGCTTGGGCCCGGGCGAGGGCAGTGGCGGCCTCCACCTCCTCGCGGGTGACCTCTTTGTAGAACCGTTCCCCGTCCGCGCCTGTGACGTCGATGACCACCTTGGTCCACTCCGCGGCGGGCGCCTCCGGAACGTGTCCGAGGTGGTACTCGGCATTTTTGAGAAGTTCCTCTGTGAGCCGTACGCCCGTCAGACGCTCGGTGAGGGCAAGCACCGCCGCCTTGGTATCGGTGCCCGGGCCTGTGTCGTCCTCGTCCTCGGTCAGGGCGAAGCCGATCTCACGCATCATCGGGACCAGCTCGTCCGGGGTGCTGCCATACCTGTTCGTGGGCCATTCGAAGCCGGTCCGCAGCTCACCGTCCTCAAACCAGTCGAAAAGGTCGATCGGCGCGCCCCCGTTGGTGGAATGCGACACGGCTCGCCCGTTCTGCGACAGGGACGGCATGAACCGTGACATCCCCACGCCCCCGTTGAAGTCGAAGACGAGCGTCCACTCGCCGTCTGTGCCCGGCACGGTGAAAGCGCCCGCGGTGAAGGAGTCGTCCCAGTAATCCGTCGCAGCGCGATGCTTCAGATGCTCCTCGACCAGAGCGTCCAGTCCCTCACCCGTGCCCTTCGGCTCGGCCTCCATCAGACGCAGTACGTCGGTTGGAGTGGTCCCGTAGACGAGGGCCAGGCCGTATCCGCCCGTCATTGCGTCGCCGAACATCCGGGAGGAGCGTATCCAGGCGTAATCCCGCGCAGTCACCAAAGTCATGCACAGCAGTCTGCCTCCCAGCACTGACAGGCTTGCAGCCCGAGGCACCCACGACGGAACCAAGGGCCGCAGCGCTTCGGGGGTGCGGGCTCAGGTCAGCCGATCCAGTCTCGGAATCGGGCGTGTGATGGTCCGCATGTGCCGTCGGCCAAGGCGTCCTCGTAAGCCTGCCGGGCTACGGTTTCCCTCTCTTCCGCCGAAGTGCTGGCGGACATGAGGGATCCTGAGCCGACTGCGTAGGTCGTGCATCGTGGATAGACCGGCTGAACGGCGTACCACCCGAAGGCGACGACGGCAGCCAGCACAGCCAGGGTGATGAAGCGGCGTCTGGGTGCGTGGAAGAACGGATTGATCACCTATGGATGGTACGGAGCGTGCCTGACCTACTGGCCCGCGCCCTACTCCGTGACAGACGGGGCACTGCCCCGCAACTCAAAAGCAACTGCATTGGCCTACGCCGCCCCGCAGGCCGCCGCCCCCGGCTCAGCCCTTCGGGGTCAGTGTCAGCAGGGTCGCCTCGGGCGGGCAGGCGAAGCGGACCGGGGTGTAGCGGTTGGTTCCGCAGCCTGCCGAGACGTGGAGGTAGGCGCGCTGGTCGCCGACCGTGTGGCTGGAGAGGCCCTTCACCCGGTCCGTGTCCAGGTCGCAGTTGGTGACCAGTGCCCCGTAGAACGGGATGCAGAGCTGGCCGCCGTGCGTGTGGCCCGCGAGGATCAAGGGGTAGCCGTCGGCCGTGAAGGCGTCCAGGGAGCGGATGTACGGGGCGTGGACCACGCCGATGGAGAGGTCGGCGCCGGTTTCCGGGCCGCCCTGGACCTCGGCGTAACGGTCCCGCTTGATGTGCGGGTCGTCCAGGCCGGTGAACGCCAGCTCCATGCCCTCCAGCTTCAGCCGGCCCCGGGTGTTCGACAGGTTCAGCCAGCCCGCCTCGTCGAAGGCGTCGCGCATCGGCTCCCACGGGTTGTGGACGACGCCGACCGCCGGAGCGTTGCCGTTGAGGCCGTGCTTGCCCTGGACCTTCTCCAGGAGGTAGCGGGCCGGGTTGCGGAGCTTGGGGCCGTAGTAGTCGTTGGAGCCGAAGACGTACACCCCCGGGAACTCCATCAGCGGGCCGAGCGCGTCCAGCACCTCGGGCACGGCCTCCGGGTCGGAGAGGTTGTCGCCCGTGTTGACGACGAAGTCGGGGCGCAGGCCCGCCAGCGACTGGAGCCAGGCGCGCTTCTTGCGCTGACCGCACACCATGTGGATGTCGGAGACCTGGAGCACGCGCAACGGACGTGCCCCGTGCGGCAGTACGGGAACGGTGATCCGTCGCAGGCGGAACGAGCGGGCCTCGAATCCGGCGGCGTAGGCCAGTCCGGCGGCGCCGACCGCCGCGCCGACTGCCGTGACTTTCAGGGGTACTCCGTAGCGTGCGCGCATACGCCCATCGTCGCAGAAGCGGAACGTCCGGAGAAAAGCCGAGAGGAAAACCGGTGAGGTCGGCGGGAGAACCGGTGGGGCGGCCGGAAAACCGGTGGGCGGCCCGGCCCCCGTACCTGTCACAATCACGGCATGACCACGCTCAAGTCCAAGCTCAAGGAAGACCTCCACACGGCCATGAAGGCGCGTGACGAGCTGACCTCGTCCACCCTTCGGCTCACCCTCACCGCGATCACCAAGGAAGAGGTCAGCGGCAAGTCGGCGCGCGAGCTCTCCGACGACGAGGTGCAGAAGGTGATCGCCAAGGAGGCGAAGAAGCGTCGTGAGGCGGCCGAGGCCTTCGCCCAGGGCGGGCGGACCGAGCAGGCCGAGCGGGAGAAGGCGGAGGGCGAGCTGCTCGACGGCTACCTGCCCAAGCAGCTCTCCGACGACGAGCTGAACGCGATCGTGGCGTCCGCCGTCGAGGAGGCGAAGGCCGCCGGCGCCGAGGGGCCGCGCGCGATGGGCGCCGTCATGAAGATCGTCAACCCGAAGGTCGCCGGGCTCGCCGAGGGCGGCCGGGTCGCCGCCGCGGTGAAGAAGCTCCTCGCCGGCTAGAGGCGACGCCGAGCGGAGAAGAAGAGCAGAAGAAAGGGGTGGGGGGGGGGCCCGGGGGGCCCCCCCCCGGCCCCCCCCCCCCCCCCCCCGGGGGGCCCCCCCCCCCGCGGGGGCGGGGGGGCGGCGGGC
>NZ_JAFEUF010000001.1:0-44345 GCF_016901035.1 Streptomyces durocortorensis | reverse complement strand
CCGCGGCGGCCCGCCCCGCGCCTCTTCTAACCACCACAAACCCGGGGGCGCCGCGCCCGCCCCCCCCCCCGGCGCGCCCCCCCCACCCTTCTCACGTTCTCACCGACCGTGGGGGTCAGGGGCCTTCGTTGCCGCCGCCCCGGCCGCCGCCCGGTCCGCCGATCACGCCCTCCGGGAGCTCGATGCCGGGGAACCGGTTGCCGTCGTCGCCGGGCTTGGCGTCCTCGTCACCGCGGTCGCGGTCACGGCCCCGGTCGCGGTCGCCCTTCTCCTTGTCCTCCTTCTCCTTGCCGCGAGGCACGGAGACGGGGTTGAACCCGGGAGTCTCGGACGCGTCCAGCGCTCCGGTCATCGCGATGCGCCAGATCGGGCCGGGGAGGCAGCCGCCGCAGACCTTGTCGTAATACTGGCCGCCGATGGTGACGTTGAACATCGAGCTCTTCTCGCCGATGTCGTCACCGACCCACACCGCGGTGGAGAGGTTCGGCGTGTACCCGACGAACCAGGCGTCCTTGCGGTCGTTGGTCGTACCGGTCTTGCCGGCGTTGTCCCGGTCGCTGAGTCCGGCCTGCGTACCGGTGCCGTCCTCCACGACGCCCTTGAGCATCTGGTTGATCGTGTCCGCGGTCTTCTCGCTCATCGCCCGCGAGCAGGACGACTTCGGCACGGGGAGCTGCTTGCCCTGCGGGTCCTTGATGGACTCGATGGCGATCGGCGTGCAGTACGTGCCCCGGTTGGCGAACGCGGCGTACGCGCCGGCCATGGAGAGCGGCGTGCTCACCTCGCCGCCGAGGGTGATCGAGGGGTACTCCCCGATCTTCTTGCCGTCACCGCGTTCGTAGCCGACCTTCTTTGCCAGCTCGACGGTCTCGCAGAGTCCTGCCTTCTGCTCCAGCAGCGCGAAGTAGGTGTTGATGGACTTGCCGAGCGCGCTCGTCATGTCCCAGGTGCCCTTCTCGGACTCCAGCTCGTTCTGCAGGGTCCAGTCGGCGAGACCTGCCGGGGAGCCGGAGCAGTTCCGGAAGTCCCGCTCCTTCAGCGTCATTTTCCAGTCCGTCGAGAACGACGTCGCCGGGCTGATGCCCTTCTCCAGCGCCGCGGCCGCGGTGAACGGCTTGAACGTGGAGCCGACCTGGAAGCCGTAGGTGCTGCCGCCCATCTTGTTGCTGACGGAGAGGTTCAGCACGGTCTCGTTCTGCTTCTGGTCGAGGCCGTACGGGCGGGACTGGCCCATGGAGAGGATCTTGCCGCTGCCCGGCTGGACCTGCACCACGGACGCCGCGAACTTGTCGTCCTTGTTGACCTTCGCGGTGGCGGCCTCGTTGGCCGCCTTCTGGGCGCGCGGGTCCAGGGTGGTCCGGATGGTCAGACCGCCGAGGTTCCAGAGCTTGGCACGGTCCTCGTCGGTCTTGCCGAAGGCGGGGTCGGTGAGGATCGTCTTGCGGACGTAGTCGCAGAAGAAGCCGGAGCCGCTGACGGCGGTGATGCAGCCGTTCTTCGGCCGGGACACCTTCAGCTTGATGGGCGTCTCCATGGCCTTGTCGGCCTCGGCCCGCGTGATGCTCTTGACCGCCGCCATCCGCGCCAGCACGGTGTTGCGGCGCTTGGTCGCTTCTTCCGTGTCGTTGACCGGGTCGTAGCGGCTCGGCGACTGGACGATGCCGGCGAGCAGCGCGGCCTCCTCCACCTTGAGGTCCTTGGCGCGCTTGGAGAAGTAGCGCTGGGACGCGGCCTCGATGCCGTAAGCCTGCTGCCCGAAGAACGTGATGTTGAGGTAGTTCTCCAGGATCTTCTTCTTGCCGAGCTCTTCCTCGACCTGGATCGCGTACTTCAGCTCGCGGACCTTGCGGCCGAGTGTCTGCTGCGTGGCCTCGGCGACCTTCTCCGGGTCGTCGCCCGCCTCCTCGACGAAGACGTTCTTCACGTACTGCTGGGTGAGGGTCGACGCGCCCTGCGCGGCCCCGCCCGCCTGTACGTTGCGGTTCATCGCGCGGAGGATGCCCTTGAGGTCGACCGCGCCGTGCTCGTAGAAGCGGGAGTCCTCGATCGCGATGATCGCGTCCTGCATGTACGGCGAGATGTCCTTGAGCGGGACGACCGTGCGGTCGCGCGAATACACCGTGGCGATGGTGCCGCCGTCGCGGTCCTGGATCGTGGTCCGCTGACTGAGCGGTGGAGTCTTGAGGTTGGAGGGGATCTCGTCGAATCCTTCGACCGTCCCCTTGGCGGCTAGCCCCAGCGCTCCGGCTGCGGGCAGCGCGATGCCTGCCAGGACAGCTCCGGAGAGCGCGGCGACACCGAGGAACTTGGCGGCCTGCTGGGTCGTGGTGAGACCCCCGCCCGAGCGCTTCTTTGGCATAGGGGGCAGCCTAATCCGTAGTGATGAACGTGTCGCAGGAGCAGGGGGCTCTCGGAGCGTTCGCGTACCAGACCGTGACATCCGGGCGGGCCGGCGGCAGTCACGACCACGGCCCCGCAGCGTGCGACCTCGCGCACTGGTGGGCCGCAGCGGGATCACGACCACGGCCCCGCAGCGTGCGACCACAACCACGGAATCAGGGCCACGACAGTGCGGCGCGGGCGCGCGCGGACGCGGGGCGCCTACGTTCCCATTCGCCGGACAGACGGGCAGGCCTTGGCCTAAGCTGCTCTCAACTGTCACAGCAGTCCGGTTCCGTATCAAGCCCCCTGCCGCCCCATGCGCATCTTCTGGTCATTCTTCACCCTGTCGATGCGCGACCGCATTGCCCTTCACGCACCCATCGAGGCGCTCCCGAAATCGCCCCGTATGTCGCGAGAAGTCCTTTGCAACTTGAGTGCACTGTCCGCTTTTAACGGCGATAGTCGCGTATGTCCTCGGCTCACTCCCCTGGGTGATCTGCCGGATACGCATAGTCCGTTCGGACCATTCAAGATTGGGCCCGAAGGGGGTGTTGTGCTGTCCCCACCTTCCGTAACGTCCTCAACTGGCAGCGGTGAATATGCCGCTACCGCCGTGGGGGAGCCTCGATTCGGGAGAGGACGGCGCCGGCATGGGCTGGGTAACCGACTGGAGTGCGCAGGCAGCCTGCCGCACTACCGATCCGGATGAACTGTTCGTACAAGGGGCAGCGCAGAACAGGGCCAAGGCGGTGTGCACCGGATGTCCGGTGCGGACCGAGTGCCTGGCCGATGCGCTGGACAATCGCGTCGAATTCGGCGTGTGGGGCGGAATGACGGAGCGGGAGCGCCGCGCACTGCTGCGCCGCCGGCCGACTGTCACGTCCTGGCGCCGATTGCTGGAGACCGCGCGCAGCGAATACGAGCGGTCCACCGGCATTCTGCCCGGAGTCATCGGGCTGGAGGACGAGGAACTGCACGAGAGGTACGCCGCCGTGGGCTAGCGGGCCAGCGAGCTAGTGGCTCAGCGGTCAGCGGCAGTGGCTACGCCGCTCCGGCAGGGGCAGGGGCGGAGCCGTCCGCAAGGCGGTCGCCGATGGCCCGGAGGCCGTTCAGGTCGTGTACGTCGCCGGGCAGCGCCGACACGGCCGTCACCGGCACCTCCGGGTGGAGCGCGGTGAAGCGGTCACGGGTGTGGTGCTCGCGGGCGACGACCTGCATGCGCTCGGCGTGCAGGCGCAGGAGACCCGCCGTCAGCTCCTCGATGCTGATGACGTCGATCCCGTCGATTGCGTCGATGTTCTCGTGGGGCTGCTCGTTCTCCGTCGTGTCCTGGTGCTCGGCTGGGGTCTGCGGACCGGACGACTGCCCTGCCTCGGGGGAGAGGGGCGGCTCGGTCGTTCCGGAAGCGGTGACCGCCGGGTCGGGGGCTACCCGGTCACCAAGGCCAGCTTTCCCGGCCCTCTGATCCACAATGCGGGCGTCGTCAAGATTTTCTGCGGCGGTCAGTGCCTGCTCGGCGGAGAGCCGCGAAGCCTCGCTGTCGTGCACGCGGTTGAGGACCAGACCGGCCAAAGGCATGTCCTCGGCGGCCAGCCGTTCCACGAAGTAGGCGGCCTCGCGCAGCGCGTCCTGCTCCGGCGTCGCGACCACGAGGAAGGCCGTCCCGGGCGCCTGGAGCAGCTTGTACGTGGCGTCCGCGCGGCTGCGGAAGCCGCCGAACATGGTGTCCATCGCGGCGACGAACGTCTGGACGTCCCGCAGGAACTGACCCCCGAGCAGCTTGCCCAACGTGCCGCTCATCATCGACATGCCGACATTCAGGAACTTCATCCCGGCCCGGCCGCCCACCTTCGCCGGGGCCATCAGCAGCCGGATGAACTTCCCGTCGAGGAACGACCCGAGCCGCTTCGGCGCGTCCAGGAAGTCCAGCGCGGAGCGCGAGGGCGGGGTGTCGACGATGATCAGGTCCCACTCGTCGCGCGCCCGCAGCTGCCCGAGCTTCTCCATCGCCATGTACTCCTGCGTACCGGCGAACCCGGCCGACAGGGACTGGTAGAAGGGGTTCTCCAGGATCGCCTTCGCGCGTTCGGCGTCGGCGTGCGCCTCGACGGTCTCGTCGAAGGTCCGCTTCATGTCGAGCATCATGGCGTGCAGTTCGCCGTCGCCCGCGATGCCGTCGACCCGGCGGGGCACGTTGTCCAGCTGGTCGATGCCCATGGACTGGGCGAGCCGGCGGGCCGGGTCGATGGTGAGGACGACGACCTTCCGGCCGCGCTCGGCGGCCCGTACGCCGAGGGCCGCGGCGGTCGTGGTCTTGCCGACGCCACCGGAGCCGCAGCAGACGACGATCCGGATGCCCGGGTCGTCCAGCAGCGCGTCCGTGTCCAGCCCGCCTTCGGCGACGGCGTCCGGGTCGGGCCCGCCCTCGGCCACCGTGGCCGAATCCGTGCCGGCTGTGTCCGCGCTCATGCGTCCCCCTCTTCCCCCGCGCCCTGCTTACGGAGCTCCGTGGCCAGGTCGTGCAGCGCGGCGAGGTCCACCCCGTCGCCCATCAACGGCAGCTCCGCCGTCGGCAGGCCGAGACCTGCCAGCACCGCGCGCTGCTCCCGCTCCAGGCCGACCCGCTCCGCGTGCTCGGCCGCCTGCGCGACCAGGGGACGTACGAGAGCGGCGGAACCGGTCACTCCGGCCCGGGTCAGCGTCTTGGCGATCTCCTTGCGGCGGCCGCCCGCAGCGGTGCGCAGGGCGTCCTCGTCCAGCAGATGCGGGCGGACCATGTTCACGAAGACGCTGCCCACCGGCAGTTCGGCGGCACGCAGCTCGGCGATGCCGTCCGCGGTCTCCTGGACCGGCATCTCCTCCAGGAGGGTCACCAGGTGGACCGCGGTCTGCGGGGACTTCAGGACCCGCATCACGGCCTGGGCCTGGTTGTGTATCGGGCCGATCTTCGCCAGCCCGGCCACCTCGTCGTTGACGTTCAGGAAGCGGGTGATCCGGCCGGTCGGCGGGGCGTCCATGATCACGTGGTCGTAGACGAACCGGCCCTGCTTGTCCTTGCGGCGTACGGCTTCGCACGCCTTGCCGGTCAGCAGGACGTCCCGGACACCGGGCGCGATGGTGGTGGCGAAGTCGATCGCGCCGAGCTTCTTCAGGGCGCGGCCGGCGCTGCCCAGCTTGTAGAACATCTGGAGGTAGTCGAGGAGTGCGCGTTCGGCGTCGATCGCCAGCGCGTACACCTCGCCGCCGCCCGGCGCGACGGCGATCTTGCGCTCCTCGTAGGGGAGCGCGTCGGAACCGAAGAGCTGGGCGATGCCCTGCCTGCCCTCGACCTCGACGAGAAGGGTGCGCCTGCCCTCGGTCGCGAGGGCGAGCGCGAGGGCGGCGGCCACCGTGGTCTTACCGGTACCGCCCTTGCCGCTGACGACCTGGAACCTGCTCACGTATTCGAGCCTAACCAGTCCTGCCCCGGCCTACGCACGGGACCGTACGTGCCAGGCGTTACAGTCGGGCCCATGACCAAGTGGGAATACGCGACCGTGCCCCTTCTCGTGCACGCGACCAAGCAGATTCTGGACACCTGGGGCGAGGACGGCTGGGAGCTGGTCCAGGTCGTTCCCGGCCCGAACAACCCCGAGCAGCTCGTGGCCTACCTGAAGCGGGAGAAGGCGTAGTGGCGGGCGCTGTCGAGGCGCAGCTCGCCGAGCTCGGCCTGACCCTGCCCGCCGTCGTGCCGCCGCTGGCCTCGTACCAGCCGGCCGTGCAGTCCGGGGTGTACGTGTACACCTCGGGCCAGCTGCCGATGGTGGACGGCAAGCTCGCCGTCACCGGCAAGGTCGGTGCCGAGGTCACGCCGGACGAGGCGAAGGAGCTCGCGAAGACCTGCGCGCTCAACGCGCTCGCCGCCGTGAAGTCGGTCGCCGGTGACCTGGACCGGATCAAGCGCGTTGTGAAGGTCGTGGGCTTCGTCGCCTCGGCCTCCGACTTCACCGGCCAGCCCGCCGTGATCAACGGCGCCAGCGAGCTGCTGGGCGCGGTCCTCGGCGACAAGGGCGTGCACGCGCGCAGCGCCGTGGGCGTCGCCGTGCTGCCGCTGGACGCACCGGTCGAGGTCGAGGTCCAGGTGGAGCTCGTCGAGGGCTGAGGACTCCTTTCCGTACGTTTCCGCGTACTTCTCGTACGCATCCGATCCCGCCCGGTCCTCGTGACCGGGCGGGATCACGTGTGTACGGGTGCCGCGACGGCGGATCGCGTGTGTACGGGGCGTGGCGTGCGTGTACGGGGCATGTCGGGTCGCTGTGACGGCCAGGGAGCCTCTCGAACATCGGCGCGGTTCCGGATAGCCTCCGGCCATGTCCCAAGGTCAGTGGTACCCCCCGGAATGGCCCGACCGGATCCGGGCCCTCGCCGCCGGTGAGCTGACGGCCGTGACGCCCCGGCGGGCGGCCACGGTGATGCTGCTCCGCGACCGCGGGCCCCAGGCGCCGACGCCAGGACCCGTCGTGCACATGCTGCGCCGCCGTACGTCGATGGCGTTCGCCGGCGGCGCGTACGCCTATCCGGGGGGCGGAGTCGATCCGCGCGACGACGACCGGCTGATCGGGTGGGCCGGGCCCCCGTTGGAGCAGTGGGCCGACCGGCTCGGCGTGGCGACGGTCACCGAGGCGCAGGCCGTCGTCTGCGCGGCGGTGCGCGAGACGTTCGAGGAGGCGGGCGTCCTGCTCGCCGGGGAGACCGCGACGACCGTGGTCGGCGACACGACCGGGGACGACTGGGAGGCCGACCGGGAGGCGCTGGTCGCCCGGGACCTGTCCTTCGCGGAGTTCCTGGACCGGCGCGGCCTGGTGCTGCGCTCGGACCTGCTGGGCGCCTGGGCGCGCTGGATCACCCCGGAGTTCGAACCGCGCCGCTACGACACCTGGTTCTTCGTCGCCGCCCTCCCCGAGGGGCAGCGCACCCGGGACGTCTCCACCGAGGCCGACCGTACGGTGTGGATCGCCCCGGCGGAGGCCGCCCGCCGCTACGACGCGGGCGAGCTGCTGATGATGCCGCCCACCGTGACCACGCTGCGGGCCCTCGCGCCGTACAGGACGGCCGCCGAGGCCCTGGAGGCCGCCGACGTGCAGGACATGACCCCGGTCCTCGCGCAGGCCCGGCTGGAGGGCGACGAACTGGTGCTGACCTGGCCGGGACACGACGAGTTCACCAAACACGTGCCCACGGCGGGCGGGGGAGGCGGTGCCGCATGACCGACGCAGCCGCTCTGCCCGGACAGCCGCGCGGAACCGTGGTCTCCGGCCCCGCGACCGCCCGTACGGTCAACGTCCTCGCGCCCAACCCGTCCGCGATGACGCTCGACGGGACGAACACCTGGATCGTGGCCGAGCCGGACTCGGACCTCGCCGTCGTCATCGATCCCGGGCCGCTCGACGACGTACACCTGCGGGCCGTGATCGGGGCGGTGGAGCGGTCCGGGCGGCGCGTGGGCCTCACGCTGCTCACCCACGGGCACCCCGACCACGCGGAGGGCGCGGGCCGGTTCGCCGAGCTGACGGGGACGAAGGTACGGGCCCTGGACGTGGCGCTGCGGCTGGGCGACGAGGGCCTCGCGGCGGGTGACGTGATCACCACCGGCGGCCTGGAGCTGCGCGTGGTGCCGACGCCGGGGCACACCGCGGACTCGCTCTCGTTCCATCTGCCCGCCGACCGGGCGGTGCTGACGGGCGACACGATCCTGGGCCGCGGTACGACGGTGGTCGCGCACCCGGACGGGCGGCTCGGCGACTACCTGGACTCGCTGCGGCGGCTGCGGTCGCTGACGGTCGACGACGGCGTCCACACGGTGCTGCCGGGCCACGGGCCGGTGCTGGAGGACGCGCAGGGGGCGGTGGAGTTCTACCTGGCCCACCGCGCCAACCGGCTCGCCCAGGTGGAGACGGCGGTGGAGGCCGGGCACCGTACGCCGTCGGAGGTGGTGGCGAAGGTGTACGCCGAGGTGGACCGCTCCTTGTGGCCGGCCGCGGAGCTGTCGGTGCGGGCGCAGCTGGAATACCTGACGGAGCACGGCCTGATCCAGGGCTGAGGAGCCCTGGATCAGCGCCGGGAGGGAGCGGGTCGGGCGGCTCAGCGCGAGCGCTTCGCCAGCCGCTCGACGTCCAGCAGGATGACCGCGCGGGCCTCCAGGCGCAGCCAGCCGCGGCCCGCGAAGTCCGCGAGCGCCTTGTTGACCGTCTCGCGGGAGGCGCCGACCAACTGGGCCAGCTCCTCCTGGGTGAGGTCGTGCACGACGTGGATGCCTTCCTCGGACTGCACGCCGAAGCGGCGCGACAGGTCCAGGAGGGCGCGGGCGACACGGCCCGGCACATCGGAGAAGACCAGGTCGGACATCTGGTCGTTGGTCTTCCGCAGCCGCCGGGCGACCGCGCGCAGCAGCGCGGTGGCCACCTCGGGCCGGGCGTTCAGCCAGGGCTGCAGGTCGCCGTGGCCGAGGCCGAGGAGCTTGACCTCGGTCAGTGCGGAGGCGGTCGCCGTACGCGGGCCCGGGTCGAAGAGCGACAGCTCCCCGATCAGCTCGCCGGGGCCGAGCACGGCCAGCATGTTCTCGCGCCCGTCGGGCGAGGTGCGGTGGAGCTTCACCTTGCCCTCGGTGACCACGTACAGGCGGTCACCCTGGTCGCCCTCGTGGAACAGCGCGTCTCCGCGCGCGAGGGTCACCTCACTCATCGAGGCGCGGAGCTCCGCGGCCTGCTCGTCATCGAGCGCCGCGAAAAGCGGGGCGCGCCGCAGAACGTCGTCCACGAGTTCTCTCCTTGTCGGCCTGTCCAGGGAACCGTGGTCCCCATCATGCCGGACGGTAAAACAGTGCGATCAATCACAAACCAGTTTGACGCACGGGCGTGCCGGACCCTACGGCAGGGGGCCGATCGGGGGCGGATACGCCGTCACAGGGGTGGTTGTCGGTGCCTGGCCCTAGGCTGGCCGGGAGTCCAGAACGCAGGGGAGAGCGCAGGCCAAGGGGGCTGACGGGGCACTGAAGGGCAGCGATTCCGCTGTGGGCGAACAGCCCCGGCCGCGCCCGAAGATTGCCGCGAATGGCTCCCTCGGAGACGCGCACGGCTGCTCCCCCGGAGAGCCGGGGAAGCCGGTTGGGAAGTCGGCCAGGAGGTCCGCAGTGTCATCGTCAACGTCCGGTAAATCCGGTAAATCTGCCGAGCCCGGCAAAGCAGCCAAGGCGGCCAAGCCGGTCAAGGCGGCCACGGCGAGCAAGGCGCCGAAGGCAGAGTCCCACCTCGCGATGGTTCGCCGGGCGCGCCGGATCAACCGAGAGCTCGCCGAGGTCTATCCGTACGCCCACCCCGAGCTGGACTTCCGTAACCCCTTCGAGCTCCTGGTGGCCACGGTCCTCTCCGCCCAGACCACCGACCTGAGGGTCAACCAGACCACTCCCGCGCTCTTCGCCGCCTACCCCACTCCCGAGGACATGGCGGCGGCCGTGCCGGAGAAGATGGAGGAGATCCTCCGCCCGACCGGGTTCTTCCGGGCCAAGACCAAGTCGCTGCTCGGCCTCTCGGCCGCCCTGAGGGACGAGTTCGGCGGCGAGGTCCCGGGGCGTCTGGAGGACCTCGTGAAGCTGCCGGGCGTCGGCCGCAAGACCGCCAACGTCGTTCTCGGCAATGCTTTCGGAGTCCCGGGAATCACCGTCGACACGCACTTCGGGCGCCTGGTGCGGCGCTGGAAGTGGACGGACGAGGAGGACCCGGTGAAGGTCGAGGCGGTCGTCGCCGGGATCTTCCCGAAGAGCGAGTGGACGATGCTCTCGCACCGCGTCGTCTTCCACGGCCGCCGGATCTGCCACGCCCGCAAGCCCGCCTGCGGGGCCTGCCCGATCGCTCCGCTCTGCCCGTCGTACGGGGAGGGTGAGACCGACCCGGAGAAGGCCAGGAAGCTCCTGAAGTACGAGATGGGCGGCTATCCGGGCCAGCGGCTCAGCCCGCCCGCCGACTACCCGGGCAAGCCCGCGCCCGCGCTGGGGGCCGAGTGAGGCGTGTGAGGGGCCTCGGCCGAATCGGCCCGGACCGGCCCGGGAACGGCTCAACCCCCGGGCGGATTGATTCCTGAGGTTCACCCTCAGGGCGGATTCCTTCCCCAGGACGGAGCGGCTCGGAACGAAATGGCCGACGACACGCGTTGTGAATCGACGGGGGTGCCTATGACGCACACGCATACACACAGCACGGCGCAGGCCGGGAACGGCCCCGCCGGGAGCCCGCAGGGCCACGGCCCCGTCAGCCGTGTCCCCGGCATGGCCGTCGACGTCACCACCGACGGCCTGCCTGCCTGGCTCGACCCCGTCGTCGGTGCCGCGCGCACCGTCCGGCCGCAGCAGCTCAGCCGCTTCCTGCCGCCCGAGAGCGGGGCGGGCCGGCAGTCCGCCGTCCTGGTCCTGTTCGGCGAGGGGGAGCGCGGGCCCGAGCTGCTGCTCATGGAGCGCTCCGGGACGCTGCGCTCCCATGCCGGCCAGCCGTCCTTCCCCGGCGGCGCGCTGGACCCCGAGGACGGCGACCAGGCCACCACCGGCCCCCTGCGGGCGGCGCTGCGCGAGGCCGAGGAGGAGACCGGGCTCGACCCCCGGGGCGTCCAGCTCTTCGGCGTGCTGCCCCGGCTCTACATCCCGGTCAGCGGCTTCGTCGTGACGCCCGTGCTCGGCTGGTGGCGGGCGCCCAGCCCGGTCGGTGTGGTCGATCCGGCCGAGACGGCCCGGGTCTTCACCGTTCCCGTGGCGGATCTCACGGATCCCGCGAACCGGGCCACGGCTGTTCACCCGAGCGGGCACAGCGGCCCTGCATTCCTGGTCGAATCAGCCCTGGTCTGGGGTTTCACGGCCGGAGTGATCGACCGGATTGTGCACTACGCGGGATGGGAACGCCCCTGGGACAGGTCCAGACAGGTGCCGCTCGACTGGCGCGCATGACACGCTGGCTGTCCTGCTGCGCTGTTCCGGGCCCGGCCCGGACCCCGTCACCACCGACGGGCCAGGTGACGAAACTGCGAGGCTACAGACGGTGAACGTGCTGGACATCCTGCTGCTGCTGGCTGCCGTGTGGTTCGCGGTCATCGGCTATCGCCAGGGTTTCGTCGTCGGCATCCTGTCGGTGATCGGCTTCCTCGGGGGCGGCCTCGTCGCTGTCTACCTGCTGCCGGTGATCTGGGGCCGGGTGACCGAGGACGCCGAGGTCTCCACGGCGGTCGCCATCGGCGCGGTCGTCATCGTGATCATCTGTGCTTCTATCGGCCAGGCCTTCACCACCCACCTGGGCAACAAACTCCGCCGGTACATCACGTGGTCGCCCGCGCGCGCCCTGGACGCCACCGGCGGCGCCCTGGTCAACGTGGTGGCGATGCTGCTGGTGGCCTGGATGATCGGCCTGCTGCTGGCGGGCACCTCGCTCCCGACCCTCGGCAAGGAGGTCCGCACCTCCTCGGTGCTGCTCGGCGTCGACCGGGTGATGCCGAACCAGGCGCCCAGCTGGTTCCAGGACTTCTCCTCCGTCCTCGCGCAGAACGGCTTCCCGCAGGTCTTCAGCCCGTTCGCCAACGAGCCGATCACCGAGGTCAAGGCCCCGGACCCGGCCCTCGTGGGCAGCCCGGTCGCCGCCCGCGCCAAGCAGTCGATCGTCAAGGTCGTGGGGACGGCCCCGAGCTGCGGCAAGGTCCTCGAAGGGACCGGCTTCGTCTTCTCCGAGCGCCGGGTGATGACCAACGCCCACGTGGTCGGCGGCGTGGACGAGCCCACCGTCCAGATCGGCGGCGAGGGCCGGCTGTACGACGCGAAGGTCGTCCTCTACGACTGGCAGCGCGACATCGCGGTCCTGGACGTCCCCGATCTCCAGGCCAGGCCGCTGCAGTTCACCGGCCCGGACGACGACGCGGAGACCGGCGACAGCGCGATCGTCGCGGGCTTCCCGGAGAACGGCGCGTACGACGTGCGCTCGGCCCGCGTCCGCGCCCGCATCGACGCCGACGGCCCGGACATCTACCACCGGGGCACGGTGCGCCGCGATGTGTACTCGCTCTTCGCGACGGTGCGCCAGGGCAACTCGGGCGGCCCGCTGCTCACTCCGGACGGAAAGGTGTACGGAGTGGTGTTCGCGAAGTCGCTCGATGACCCGGACACCGGATACGCGCTGACGGCGGACGAGATCCGCGAGGACATCGAGATCGGCCGCGCCGCCAACCAGCAGGTCGACAGCCAGGGCTGCGCCCTCTGAACGCCTGAGGGGCCCCGGACATGCCTTAGGGGCCCCAGGGAGCTTCAAGAGCGCCCGGGGGCCTTCGGCGAGGGTCAGTTACGGGGGTGGCGGAGCCGTGCCGAGACCCAGCGGGCCCGACGGCGGAGGATGCGGGAAATCCCGAGACGGGAACGGTGAAGGTCATGCACTTGGTGCACCCGGCCGCGAGGGCCGCCCCCCTCATGAGTGCTCACACCGGCTGAGACGGTGGAGCGGCGGTTGCGTGCTTCGTCAGTGAAGTCGTGCGTCCAGCCCATACCCCGACGTCTGCCCGTGACCCAAGGTCGGTAATCGTGCGCGAGTCAGCCAATTGGCCTATGCGGCAGGCAATTGGCTGTTCGTCGGACACCTGTGCCCAGGCGGGGCCGGAGGCTACCGGTCCGGCTCGGGGTCCTTGAGCCAGTTGATGAGTTCGGTGGAGAAGCCGATCGGGTCCTCCTCGTGCGGGAAGTGCCCGACACCGTCGAAAAGTCGCCACCGGTAGGGCGCCTCGACGTACTGGCCGGACCCGGCCGAACTGCGGGTGCGGACCGCCGGATCGAGCGACCCGTGCAGGTGCAGTGTGGGCACCCGGACCGGGCGCTTCATCCGCCGGTTGAACTGGACCCCGTCCGGACGCGCCATCGACCGCACCATCCAGCGGTACGGCTCGATCGAGCAGTGGGCGGTCGAGGGGATGCTCATGGCCCGCCGGTAGACGTCCAGGGTCTCCTCGTCGGGGAACTCCGGGGTGCGGGGGCCCGCCCAGTCCTGGATGAGGCTCCCCACCAGCTCGGCGTCGTCCGCCAGGAGTTGACGCTCCGGCAGCCACGGGCGCTGGAAGCCCCAGACGTACGAACCGGCCCGCGACTGGGCGAAGTCCGACAGCATCGAGGACCGCCAGCGGCGCGGATGCGGCATCGAGGAGACGACGAGCCGGCGGACCAGCTTGGGCCGCATCACGGCGGCCGTCCAGGCGAGGTACCCGCCGAGGTCGTGGCCGACCAGGGCCGCGTCGGGCTCACCGAGGGAGCGGATCACGCCGGTGACGTCGAGGGCCAGGTTGGCCGGGTCGTAACCGCGCGGGGTGCGGTCGCTGCCGCCCACCCCGCGCAGGTCCATCGCGACCGCCCGGAAGCCCGCGTCGGCGAGCGCGGTCATCTGGTGGCGCCAGGTCCACCAGAACTGCGGGAAGCCGTGCAGCAGGAGCACCAGCGGCCCGTCGCCCAGCTCCGCGATGTGGAAGCGCGCACCGTTGGCCGCCACGTCGCGGTGGGCCCAGGGGCCGTCGAGCCGCACCGGCCCCCCGGCCCCGGTCCGGCCCATCGGGCCCGGGGCCTGGTCGGCCGGGGCTGCCCGGCCGGCCGGAGAAGCCTGGCCCGCAGGAGCTGCCTGATCGGCCGGGGACGCCTCGTCGGCCGGGGCGGCCGGGCCCCCGGGGGGCACCGGACCCGTCGGGCCGAACGCGCTGGAATGGGGAACGGTCATGTGGACGAGCGTGACACAGCGGCGGCCTGATCCTTACCGGTGCCGCTCTCGATGCCCTTCTTCGCCAGCGAACTGCCGGAGACGGCGGAGCGCTCGATGATCGCGGCGGCCTCGATCGACGGACGCGGGTGCGGCTTGGCGTTCTGCAGAACGGCGGCGGTCTGCTTGGCGGAGGCGATGGACTTCTCCGGCGGCTTGATCTTCTTGAACTTCCGCAGGCCGATGAACGCGATCAGAGCGGCCAGGAGGATGAACGCGCCGGCCACGATCAGGAAGGACCACGCCAGGCCCAGGCCCAGGTTGTGGATCCCGTACGCGGCCGCGAAGCTCAGCATCGGCATCGTGAACAGCAGCAGTACACCCGCGGCGATGAACGCCCCGCTGCCGATCGCCCCGCGCTTGACGTCCTGCCGCACCTCCGCCTTCGCCAGGGCGATCTCGTCGTGCACCAGCGCGGACATCTCGGCCGTCGCCGAGGCGACCAGCTGCCCGATGCTGCGGTCCGCACTGCCCGCGTAGTTGCCGGGGTCGCTCATCCCTGACTCCCTCTCCGTCTTCGACACATCCGATGTCAGATCATGCCGGACTGTTCGGCTTGTCGCTCGCTGCCCCCGCCCGCTCTTCCGCGAGACGGCGGTGTTCGGCCGCCTTGCGCTCCAGAATGGCGGCCATCCGCAGGTGATATTCCGGATCATCCTGCTCGTACACGTCCGGTACCCCGGATTCGTCCTCGTCCAGCTCCTCGGCCTCGTACAGCTCCTGGTACTTGCGTACCCGGAGTTTGAGCAGCACACAGGCGAGCAGGGCCGCGGTCAGTGAACCGAGCAGGACGGCGGCCTTGATCTCGTTGATCATCTCCGGATCGCCCTCGAAGGCGAGCTCGCCGATGAGTAGCGAGACGGTGAACCCGATGCCGGCGAGCGAGGCGAGCGCCAGGACATCCGCCCAGGCCAGGTCCTTGTTCAGCTCCGCCTTGGTGAAGCGGGCGGCGAGGTAGGTGCCGCCGAAGATGCCGACCGTCTTGCCGACGACGAGACCGAGGACGACGCCGAGCGTTTCGGGCCGGGTGAAGACGCCCGCCAGCGCCTCGCCGTTCAGCGCGACCCCGGCCGAGAACAGGGCGAACAGCGGGACGGCGATCCCGGCCGACAGCGGGCGGACCAGGTGCTCGATGTGCTCGCCGGGGGAGTGCTTCTCGCCCTCGCGACGGGTGCAGCGCAGCATCAGGCCCATGGCTACACCGGCGATGGTGGCGTGGATGCCGCTGTTGTACATCAGGCCCCAGATGACCAGGGCGAGCGGGACGTAGACGTACCAGCCGCGTACGTCGAAGCGGAGCAGGAGGTAGAAGACGGCCAGGCCGACGACGGCCCCGCCGAGGGCCAGGAAGTTCAGGTCCGAGGTGAAGAACACCGCGATGATCAGGATCGCGAAGAGGTCGTCGACGACGGCGAGGGTGAGCAGGAATGCGCGCAGTGCGGACGGCAGCGAGGTGCCGATCACCGCGAGGACGGCGAGGGCGAAGGCGATGTCGGTCGCCGTGGGGACCGCCCAGCCGTCCGTCGAGCCGCCGCCGATGACGGTGGTGAGGAAGTAGACGAGGGCGGGCACGGCCATGCCGCACAGGGCCGCCACCACGGGGAGGGCCGCGGCCTTCGGGTCGCGGAGTTCGCCCGCGACCAGTTCGCGCTTCAGCTCCACACCGGCGACGAAGAAGAAGACGGCGAGCAGCCCGTCCGCCGCCCAGTGCGCCACGGAGAGGTCCAGGCCGAGGGCGCCGGGGCCGAAGTGGAAGTCGCTGACCTCCTCGTACGAGCCGCCGAAGGCGTTGGCCCAGACGAGTGCCGCGACCGCCGCCACCAGCAGCAGCACGCCGCCGACCGTCTCGGTACGGAGGGCCTCCGCCACGTAGTTCCGCTCGGGGAGCGAGAGCCTGCCGAGCAGCGAACGCTGAGGTGGCGTGGGTGTGGGCGGGTTGGGCGGTGCCACGAGAGAGACCTCCAGGTCGGGCGGTGTGCGGGCATGACTGATCACATGCCGACCAGACTTCCCGGCGCCCCTGTGGAGATTTTCTCTGAAGTTGTCCGAACGTGTCGGTGAAGCGCCCACCCTACCTGGGGCGTCCGGAGGTGTGATCGCACGAGGTGATCGTCGGTTCGTATGCCTGATGGGCACCCGGCGCGTCGCCGGATGCCCATCGGAGTCGTACCGCTGTATGTGTCTGTTTGGACGGAGCGGTCAGTCCTCGTCGGACGAGGAGGACGGCAGCTGGGTGGTGATCAGGTCCATCACCGAGGAGTCGGTCAGCGTCGTGACGTCGCCCAGCTCGCGGTTCTCGGCGACATCGCGCAGCAGCCGGCGCATGATCTTGCCGGACCGGGTCTTCGGCAGCTCGGCGACCGGCAGCACCCGCTTGGGCTTGGCGATCGGGCCGAGCGTCGCGCCGACGTGGTTGCGCAGCTCCGCGACCAGCTCGTCGGAGGCGGTCGCCGTACCGCGCAGGATCACGAACGCCACGATGGCCTGGCCGGTCGTCTCGTCGGCGGCGCCGACCACGGCTGCCTCGGCGACCGAGGGGTGGGAGACGAGGGCGGACTCGACCTCGGTGGTGGAGATGTTGTGCCCGGAGACGAGCATGACGTCGTCGACCCGGCCGAGCAGCCAGACGTCGCCGTCCTCGTCCTTCTTCGCGCCGTCGCCCGCGAAGTACTTGCCCTCGAAGCGCGACCAGTAGGTGTCGATGAAGCGCTGGTCGTCGCCCCAGATGGTGCGGAGCATGGAGGGCCACGGCTCGGTGAGGACGAGGTAGCCGCCCCCGCCGTTCGGCACCTCGTTGGCGTCGTCGTCGACCACGGTGGCGGAGATGCCCGGCAGTGCGCGCTGGGCGCTTCCCGGCTTCGTCTCCGTCACACCGGGCAGCGGCGAGATCATCATGGCGCCGGTCTCGGTCTGCCACCAGGTGTCCACGATGGGGCACTTGTCGGCGCCGATGTTCTTCCGGTACCACATCCACGCCTCGGGGTTGATCGGCTCACCGACCGAACCGAGGACCCGGAGACTGCTCAGGTCGAACTTCGCGGGGATGTCGTCGCCCCACTTCATGAACGTACGGATCGCCGTCGGGGCCGTGTAGAGGATCGTGACGCCGTACTTCTGCACGATCTCCCAGAACCGGCCCTGGTGCGGGGTGTCGGGCGTGCCCTCGTACATGACCTGCGTCGCGCCGTTGGCCAGCGGCCCGTAGACGATGTAGGAGTGGCCGGTCACCCAGCCGATGTCGGCGGTGCACCAGTAGACGTCGGACTCCGGCTTGAGGTCGAAGACCGCGCTGTGCGTGTACGAGGCCTGCGTGAGGTAGCCGCCGGAGGTGTGCAGGATGCCCTTCGGCTTACCCGTGGTGCCCGAGGTGTAGAGGATGAAGAGCGGCTGCTCCGCCTCGAAGGCCTCGGGGGTGTGCTCGGCGGACTGCCGGGCGGTGATCTCGTGCCACCAGACGTCGCGGCCCTCGGTCCAGGCGGTGTCCTGACCGGTACGGCGGACGACGAGGACGTGCTCGACGTTCTCGAAGCGGGAGACCGCGTCGTCGACGGCAGGCTTGAGCGCGGACGGCTTGCCGCGGCGGTAGCCGCCGTCGGCCGTGATGACGACCTTGGCGTCCGCGTCCTTGATACGGGCGGCGATGGCGTCGGCCGAGAAGCCGCCGAAGACCACGGAGTGCGCGGCGCCGATGCGGGCGCAGGCCAGCATCGCGACGGCGGCCTCGGGGATCATCGGCAGGTAGACGGCGACCCGGTCGCCCTTGCCGACGCCCAGTTCGGTCAGCGCGTTGGCGGCGCGGGAGACCTCGTCCTTCAGCTCCGCGTAGGTGATGGCCCGGCTGTCGCCCGGCTCGCCCTCGAAGTGGATGGCGACCCGGTCGCCGTTGCCCGCCTCGACGTGGCGGTCCACGCAGTTGTACGCGACGTTCAGCTTGCCGTCCGCGAACCACTTGGCGAAGGGCGGGTTGCTCCAGTCGAGGGTCTCGGTCGGCTCGGTGGCCCACGTCAGGCGGCGGGCCTGCTCGGCCCAGAAGCCCAGCCGGTCCGCCTCGGCCTGCTCGTACGCCTCTGCGGTGACGTTGGCGTTGGCGGCCAGCTCGGCAGGCGGAGCGAACTTCCGCTCTTCCCGAAGCAGGTTGGCCAGGCTCTCGTTGCTCACGACTTCTCCCAGTCCCAGGGTGTCCGTTGTGTCCCGGGGCATAGCTCATCAGGCGCGAGGCCGGGTGACAAGGGTCTGCCGGGAATTGGTTTAGACCTGTCTCTTCGTGTATGGAGCCATGATCCCGCTCCGCGGTCGAGGGCCGCCGAACGACGCGTGGCGCGCGGCATTTCCGGCCCCCCTGCGGGGTGCGCCGGGGGTGCGATGCGGAACGGGGTCATCTGGTTGCACGGGCGCGGGGCGCGTCCGGTTCAGGCCGGAGTCGTTCGGGCTAGTCGATAACTCTTATTGGTGAATAAGAAGCTTTTCATTCGGTATGTCGCTCTTCCCTGTCCGGGACCGCGTGCGAATTTGGCCGCGCCGTGTCGGCACTTCAACGCAAATAACCTGCAAGGAAGAGGGTGGGCGGATGATGGCCGCCACGAAGAGGATCGCCTTGGGCGTCATGACCACGGCCCTGGTCGCCGTTCTCGCGGGCTGTTCCGGATCCGGATCCGGAGGGTCTGCGTCCGGGGGTGCGGAGACCGACGCGGAGAAGGGCGCCCACGGTGCCAAGGAGAACCCGCCCGCCAACGCCCCGAAGAACGCGGTCAAGCTCATCGGGGACGGGTCCACCGCCTTCACCGGCGTCCAGCCGAACATGCCGGCCGTCGAACGTCTCGCGCCCGGCGAGAAGCCGCCCCAGTTCGTGGTGTTCTCCTGGGACGGCGCCGGGGAGGACAGCCAGAAGCTCTTCTCGCACTTCCGTGGCGTGGCCAAGAAGTACAACGCCAAGATGACGTACTTCCTGAGTGGTGTGTACCTGCTGCCGGAGGAGAAGAAGGACCTCTACAGCCCGCCCCAGCACGCTCCGGGCCGTTCCGACATCGGCTTCAACGACACCGAGGGCATCCGTGACACCCTCGCCGAGGTCCGCGCCGCCTGGAAGGACGGCAACGAGATCGGCACCCACTTCAACGGCCACTTCTGCGGCGCGGACGGCGGCGTCGGGACCTGGTCCGTCGATGAGTGGAAGAGCGAGATCAGCCAGGCGAAAGGTTTCGTCAAGGGCTGGAAGACCAACACCCCGGAGCTGAAGGGTGAGGCGCCGCTCCCCTTCGACTACGAGAAGGAACTGATCGGCGCCCGCACCCCCTGCCTCGAAGGCCAGAAGAACATGGTCGCCGCCGCCCGGACCATGGGCTTCCGCTACGACTCCAGCGGCGTGGGCAACCAGGTCTGGCCCCAGAAGAAGGGCGGGGTCTGGGACATTCCGCTCCAGCTCGTCCCGATGCCGGGCCGCGCCTTCGAGACCCTCTCGATGGACTACAACTTCATGGTCAACCAGTCCGGCACGGCCACCCAGGGAGACCCCTCCCAGCACGAGTTCTGGGGGAACCAGATGCGGGACGGCCTGCTCCAGGCCTTCGACCGCTCGTACAGCGGCAACCGGGCGCCCCTGATCATCGGCAACCACTTCGAGTCCTGGAACGGTGGCACCTACATGCGCGCCATCGAGGAGACCATCGCGAAGGTGTGCACCAAGGAAGGTGTGCGCTGCGTGTCCTTCCGGCAGCTTGTCGACTGGCTGGACGCGCAGGACCCGCAGACGCTGGCCAAGCTCACCACGCTCGGCGTCGGCGAGGCGCCCAAGACGGGCTGGTCCTCCTACCTGGGCAACCGGCCGGACGCCGCCCGGCCCGCGGACAAGCCCGCGGCCGCCGGCGCGGACAAGGCCGCCGACTCGGGTGCGGGCAAGGGAGACGCCGGTTCGGCTCCGGCCGGGGCAACTGGCTGAACCCAGACGGAACGACGACCGACCGAAACGCGGACTGACGGCGCCGTACCGCGCCGGATCGCGCAGTGCCGCACCGCACGGCATCGCACTGCATCGTGTCGCGCCGCATCGCACTGCATCGCGTCGTGCCGTGCCGTGCCGCATCGTTCGCCGACCACCGGAGAGGTGGCCGGCGAACGGCGGTTGGTGAACGGAGGGCCGGGTGATGTCGTCAGGCGGGGGCCGCGACGCCCGCTCCGGCGTGTCGCTCGTCGAGCACGAAGGCCGGGTCGACCTGGGCAGCCAGGTCGGCGCCGGTCTTCTCGTTGCCCCAGCTCTCGGCGTTCTTCAGGTGGAAGTGCACCATCTGGCGGGTGTAGCGCTCCCAGTCGCGCAGCGCGTACGAGTCCTCGGCGGTGTCCTGGAGCGTCTGCAGGGCCATCCGGTTGTCGGCCTCCAACAGCTCGAACCTGGACGGCCGCCCCTTCTCCATCGACCGCACCCAGTCGGAGTGGCCGATCCCGATCAGCAGGTCGTCGCCGACCTCCGCACGCAGGAAATCCAGGTCGTCCGGGCCCTGCACCTTGTTCCCGACGACCTTCAGGGCGACGCCGAAGTCGCGGGCGTACTCCTTGTACTGGCGATAGACCGACACCCCCTTGCGGGTCGGCTCCGCGACCAGGAACGTCATGTCGAAGCGGGTGAACATGCCCGACGCGAATGAGTCCGAGCCCGCCGTCATGTCGACCACGACGTACTCGTCGGGGCCGTCGACCAGGTGGTTCAGGCAGAGCTCCACCGCCCCGACCTTGGAGTGGTAGCAGGCGACCCCGAGGTCGGACTCCGTGAAGGGGCCCGTCGCCATCAGCCGGATGTCCCCGTCGTCGAGCCGAACCGTACGCGCGCAGGCATCGAAGATCGGGTTGTCTTCGCGGACCCGCAGCAGCCGGGAGCCCTCGCCGGGCGGAGTCGTCTTGATCATCGTCTCGGCGGAGGAGATACGGGGGTTGGCGCCCCGCAGGTAGTCCTTGATGAGGGGGAGGTGGGCGCCCATGGCGGGCAGCGCGGCGGCCTCCGCGTCGTCCAGCCCGAGGGCTGCCCCCAGGTGCTGGTTGATATCGGCGTCCACGGCGATGACGTGGGCTTCGTTGGCGGCGAGGTGGCGGATGAAGAGCGAGGACAGCGTGGTCTTACCGCTGCCGCCCTTCCCGACGAAAGCGATCTTCATGTTCACCTAGGGTAGTGCTTCCCTTGCGCTGCGTTGTCATCGTTCGTGAAGATGGCCACTTGAGGGTGGCTCGGGTGGGGTGGGCGCGTAGCCTCGCTACTTATGAGTACGACTGCCTCAGACCCGCTTGCCGCGCTCGGATCCCTGCCCGGCGTGCCCGATGCCGTGGACTCCGTGCGCAAGGCCGTCGACCGGGTCTACGGTCACCGCGTCATGCGGCGCCGCAGCAACGAGGTCACGGCCGAAGCCGCACTGCGAGGCTCTCGCGGCTCGGCCGCGCTGGCCGGCGCCGACTGGAACCTCGAAGAGGTACGTCGGCGTACCGACTTCAGCGGGGAGGACGAGGCGCGCATGGTCGGTGCGGCGCTGCGACTCACCGCGGAAGCGGGGCAACTCCTTTCCATCTGGCGGCAGTCGCCGCTGCGGGTGCTGGCCCGATTGCATCTGGTGGCGGCCGGCGGGGCGACTCCCGACGACGCCGTGGGGCGTCCTCGGCTGGCCGGCGAAACCGTCGACGAGCCGCTGATCGAGGCACCGCTTCCCGGGGCCGAGGAGGTCGCCGGGCGGCTCGAAGGACTCTCACGGCTGATCATCGCGGGCGGCAGCGCCCCCGCCCTGGTCACTGCCGCCGTGGTGCACGGCGAGTTGCTGGCGCTGCGCCCGTTCGGCTCGCACAACGGTCTGGTGGCGCGGACGGCCGAGCGCATCGTGCTGATCGGCAGCGGGCTGGACCCGAAGTCGATCTGCCCGGCCGAGGTGGGGCACGCGGAACAGGGCCGGGCGGCCTATGTCGCGGCGTTCGAGGGCTACACGGCCGGAACCCCGGAGGGCATGGCCGCCTGGATCACCCACTGTGGGCGCTCGATCGAGCTGGGTGTGCGCGAGTCGACCGCGGTGTGCGAGGCGCTGCAGCGCGGCGCGGCCTGAGGGTCCGAGGATCCGAGGTGCTCCAGCGCGGCGCTACCTGAGGGCCCGAAGCGGGAGGCGTCGGAGCCTCGGAAGGGGTCGGCCGGGGGCGGGGCTTCCGGGCGGTCGAGGGGCGAGGGGCCCGGGTAGGGCGAAGGGCGATGGTTGCGGGCAAGGGGTGCGGCGGTACCGATGTGCGGTACCGCCGCTGGCACGTCCGCCCAGTTACCAAGCGTCCTCGTGAATTGCCCATCAGGTCGGGTACTTTGCCCGTCACCTGGTGCGGCTGGCCCGTATTCGACGGGTCGACGTCGCGTGGGTGCTCGACTTTCGTGCGCGGTCCGTGGGGCCGTCCTGCGTAACAGGTCATCCTCGCGGATGTCCTTGGTCTCGCGGGCCGTTATGTCCTTTGTACTCCAGGACCAGAGGAACGGAAACCCCTGGCCCCGCTTCTTTACTTTTAGGTTCAATCAAGGGCGAATCGGGCGAGGGTTGCCCCGGCCGTGCGGCGCCACGCTCCACCTCACCCGGGCAGGACGGCACCGGCGGTACGTCGACGGCTGGCGTACCAGACCAGCCCCGCGGTGACGGCCGCCGCGCCGACCGCGGCCGCCGCTACGAGAGCGGGGCGGGGCGGCATCGAGAAGGCGGGCAGTCGCTGCTTGAGTCGGACCGGGCGGTTGAAGACGAGAATCGGCCACTCGCGAAGGGTCGCTTCGCGGCGCAGCGCGCGGTCGGGGTTGACCGCGTGCGGGTGGCCGACCGACTCCAGCATCGGTACGTCGGTCGCCGAGTCGCTGTAGGCGTAGCAGCGCGAGAGGTCGTACCCCTCGGAGACCGCGAGCGCCCTCACGGCCTCGGCCTTGGTGGGGCCGTAGGCGTAGTACTCGATCTCTCCTGTGAAGCAGCCGTCGTCGCCGACGACCATGCGTGTGGCGACGACGCGGTCGGCGCCGAGCAGTTCGCCGATGGGTTCGACGACTTCGGCGCCCGAGGTCGAGACGATGACCACGTCGCGGCCCGCCGTGTGGTGTTCCTCGATGAGGGTGGCGGCCTCGTCGTAGATGATCGGGTCGATCAGGTCATGGAGGGTCTCGGCGACGATCTCCTTGACCTGCTGGACGTTCCAGCCCTTGCAGAGGGCGGAGAGGTAGGCACGCATCTTCTCCATCTGCTCGTGATCGGCGCCCCCTGCCATGAACACGAACTGGGTGTACGCGGTGCGCAGTACGGCGCGGCGGTTGATCAGCCCGCCTTGGTAGAAGGACTTGCTGAAGGTCAGCGTCGAAGACTTCGCAATGACCGTCTTGTCCAGGTCAAAGAAGGCTGCTGTGCGCGGCGAGAAGCAGTTTTCCACAACGCTGAGCATAGGGGCCCACCATTCGGCGTAAACTCCGGCGCGTGGGTTTGCCTGAGAAGGCCCTCGGGTACACCATGGAAGTCACGGATCGTTCGCGACCGTGCTAACCCGGTCCGACTCCTCCCCCCCCGAGTCGGCCGTGGGGACGACCCCCGCTCTCCCCCCCGGCGGGGGTCGTCGCATGTCCGGACGCATTTCAGGGGCGGAAACCACCTGAGCCTCCCATCTGGCCGGCATCGGCCTGGTCGTGTGAGCCGGGCCTCGTGCGACTCGTCTCGTCACAGTGTGTAGCCAAGGGGCTGCACTCCGGAAGTCGCTGGTTTGGGTTACGAAGTTATTCACAAGCCCGGGGTTGTCCACAGTTTTCCATCAAGATCCACATGTTTTTCCGCGGTGCTGCACGTTGATTCCACCCGCGAAGTCCGCGGGTGCCGGAATCGCGCATCTCGGAAACGCTCCGAGAACGCCGCGAACCGCACTGAAGGGGCAGTGAGAAGGGGGCGAGATCGTGGCTGGATCCCTCGCAGGAGAAGAGGCGGCGGTCGCCGACGGGCGGCGCGGAGGCCCGCTGATCGTGACGGAGGACATGGAGCTGCTCGACGACCTGCTGCGGCTGTGCGCTGCGGCCGGAGCCGAGCCGGAGGTTCATCACGGGCCGCCCGGACGTCGCGGCGGCTGGGAGCGGGCTCCGATGGTGCTGGTGGGCGACGACGCCGCCGCGCGGTGCCGGGGCGCCGCTCGCAGGAAGGGGGTGATGCTGGTCGGCCGGGACCAGGACGACCCGGACGTATGGCGGCGGGCGGTGGAGATCGGGGCCGAATACGTGCTGCGACTGCCCGATTCCGAGGGCTGGCTCGTCGATCAGATCGCCAACGCCGCCGAAGGCGTGGGACGGCCCGCGCTCACCGTCGGCGTGATGGGCGGCCGGGGCGGCTCCGGCGCGTCGACGCTGGCCTGCGCCCTCGCCGTGAGTGCGGCGAGGTCCGGTCGGCGGACGATGCTGATCGACGCCGATCCGCTGGGAGGCGGCATCGACGTCCTCCTCGGCGGCGAACGTGCCGAAGGCATGCGGTGGCCGGATTTCGCGCAATCGAAGGGTCGCCTCGGCGGCGGTGCCCTGGAGGACTCGCTGCCCGCGCTCCACGGGCTGCGGGTGCTGAGCTGGGGCCGCGACGACGAGGTGGTGATCCCACCGCAGGCCATGCGGGCGGTGCTCGCCGCCGCGCGCCGACTCGGTGGCGTGGTGGTCGTGGACCTTCCGCGCCGGGTCGACGAGGGAGTCGCCGAAGCTCTGGCCCAACTGGATCTCGGCCTGCTCGTGGTGCCGGGCGAACTGCGCGCGGTGGCGGCGGCCAAGCGCGTCGCGTCCACGGCCGGAATGGTGCTGGACGACCTGCGGGTGGTGCCCCGGGGGCCGTATGCGTCAGGACTGGACGGGCACTGGGTCGCCCGCGCCATCGGTCTTCCGCTCGTCGGTGAACTCCCTATGGAGTCAGGCCTTCTGGACTCCCAGGACGATGGCACGCCGCCCGGAGGAAGCGCCCGGGGCCCGCTGGCCCGGTTCTGTTCGGCCTTCTGGGAACAGGTGGCGGCGGCCGGTGACACCAGCCCCCTGACCGGCCCGCCCGGGGGAGGGACGGCATGACGGACGAACTGCTCGACGCCGTACGCCAGCGGCTGGCACGCAGCGGCGCCGCTCCCACCCCGGCCGGAGTGGCCGCCGCTCTGCGGGCCCAGGGGCGGCTGTTGGGAGATGCCGAGGTCCTCGGAGCAGCAGCGGAGCTGCGCGGCGAACTCGTCGGCACGGGCGTGCTGGAGCCGTTGCTCGCCGATCCGGACGTGACCGACGTACTGGTGTCCGCACCGGACCGGGTGTGGGTGGACCGGGGCGGCGGGCTCCAACTGACGGGCGTCACCTTCCCGGACGCGGCAGCGGTCCGGAGGCTCGCCCAGCGGCTCGCCGCGGTGGCCGGCAGGAGGCTCGACGACGCACGGCCCTGGGTCGACGCGCGACTGCCCGACGGCACACGGATGCACGCCGTGCTACCCCCGGTGGCCGTCGGTTCGACCTGCCTCTCCCTGCGCGTGGTGCGGCCCCGGGCCTTCTCGCTCGCGGAGCTGGTGGACGCGGGCACGGTTCCGCCGGGAGGAGACCGGATCCTGCGGGCCCTCGTGGAAGCGCGGATCTCCTACGTGATCAGCGGCGGTACGGGGGCAGGCAAGACGACACTCCTCGCCAGTCTGCTGGGCGCGGTCGGCGCGAACGAGCGGATCGTGCTCGCCGAGGACTCCGCCGAACTGCGGCCGGATCACCCTCATGTGGTCCGCCTGGAATCCCGGCCGGCCAACCAGGAGGGCGCGGGTTAGATCAAGAGCTCATGGATGTCTCAGCGTCTCAGCGGTACGCCAGGGGTCGCTGTTAGGTTCAAGAGTGCGTTTCTGTCTCAGAGTTGGGGATTCATGGAGTACGTCTTCGTGTCGCACCGCAAGGTGCGGCGGCACGCGGGTGCCGTGGAGGGTGTGGATCTGGACTGGGTCGAGTACGTGACCCGTGCGGGGGCGCTCAAGGAGGGCACGCCGTTCTTCCTGGGGCCGGACATGCGCCCGCTGGAGCCGTTGACCTCGTGCTTCTTCGAGTTGGCCAAGCGTCTGGATGCGGGTTCGCTCGAGGACTACGCCTACGACCTGATGGACCTGGTGGGCTTCCTCGAGGCTCTGGATCCGCCGACGGATCTACTGTCGGCCACGGAGGACGACCTCGTCGCGTACAGGGACGAGTTGATGGAGTACCGGGACGAGCCGGTGTCGGCGGCGACGTGGATGCGTCGGCGGGCGGCGATCCACAACTTCTACGACTGGGCCGTCGAGGAGGTGAAGCTGCTGGACCGGCGCCCGTATCACCGGCGCAAGAACGGCAAGGACGTTCTGTCGGTGTCGGTGGTCAACGATCTCGACGTCCGGCATCTGACCTATTCGCAGTGGCGGTTCCTGAAGCACGTGGGCTTTCGCGGCCTGCTGCCCGACGAGCGGGTGGACCGGTCGTTCCGTGGGGCGGCGCCGTTGCGCAACAGCGCGGCGGCGGAGTTGGCGGTGACGACCGGTATGCGTTTGCGGGAGTTCAGCACTCTCCTCGACATCGAGGTCGGGCCGCCACGCCGGGACGGCTCGGCGGCCCTCGTGGATCTGCGGCAGATGGCCAAGTACAAGCTGCCTCGCACGGTGGAGATCCAGCACGCCACGCTGAGGGAGATCGACTTCTACCGGCGCACCGAGCGGGCGAAGATCGTGCACGCTGCGGCCCGAACGCTGCACCGTCACCGGGCGGAGCTGTTCGTCGTCGACGACATCAACTCCCGGCAGGGCAAGGTCAGCGGAGTCCTGTACGGGCGCCAGCGGACCTTCTCGGTCAAGGACATGGACCTGGCCACACGCCGGATCGCGGTCATCGAGGGCGACCGGGGTCTGGAGCCGATGGCACTGTTCGTCGGTCGCGGCGGGCGCATGCTGTCCCCCCAGCGCTGGCACCAGGTCTTCGAGGACGCACACGTGCGGGCCCTGCGGATCAGCAAGGAGCACAAGCTCGAGACGGTGGTGCCCAGGGCATTCAAGATCCACGATCTGCGCCACACGTTCGCGATCTTCATGCTCCAGTTGCTGACCGAGCTGGTGGCGGGCCAGGAAGCAGAACTGCGGCGGATGGGCGGGCACACCGTCTACCTGGCCGATCACATCAGCACGTCGCCGCAGCTGACGGTTCAGCGTTTGCTCGGCCATCGCCAGGCGACGTCGACCATGCGCTACCTGCGTTACATCCGCAAGACGAACCTGCTGGTCGCTCGAGCCATCGCGGACTGGAATGCCCAGGACACTACCTACGCCGACTACGCGGCCCGTCTGGCGCCGGAAAGGGCTGCCTGATGCCGCGCCGGGGTGAACGCAAGAGCCGGCCGCGTCCCACGGTTGCCGCGAAGCCGCCGGCTCCGCAGGGGCGGATCGCGGTCCGGGAACTGATCTACGTCTACCGGCACCAGCGGATGGTCCACAGGATCGATCCGGCGGATTTTCGGTGCTCGGTCCTGGCTGGCCAGCTGGCCGACGCCTGGCTGGACTATCACTACAAGGCGGGCCTGACCTCCAGCCAGCAGTACGTCTCGGTGATCCGTAGCTTTCTGCCGTTCGTCGACACGCATCTGGCGACCGCGGGCCTCGCCCCGGGCGAAGCCCGCCTTGACGGCGGACCCATCGACTTGACCGAGGTCATCTACCAGTGGGAGGAAAACCTCCTGCACCGATACAAGCCGGGCTCGAAGCGGCCGAATGTGCTGGCTGGGGCATTGCTCATCCTGGTGGGCCACCGGGCGGTCCGAGACGCGAAGGTTCCCGAGCGTCTGAGGCGGCGGGCAGAGGGTCCCCCGACGTTCCGGGGCGGCTCGAGCGAGCCGTTGGACGAGTTCGCCAATCACGAGCGTCTGCTCCTGCGGGACAGTGCCCAAGCCGATATCCGGGCCCTTGAGAAGCGGCTTGCCGTTGGCCGGGCACTGCTCGCCGAGGGGCAGGACCCGCGACGCGAGGGCTGGCGGTCGCTGCCGAATCTTCTCTGGGCGGCCCGGCACGGCGCTCTGGACATGCCCGCCCTACAGTCTCATCTCCCGTCGCACTTCAAGTGGTGGCCAGAGCCCTTGCGGCACGTGGTGGCCGACCCGCTCTACATGGCCCGCTTCGGCGGGAAGTACGGCGTGATGACCGCGGTCACCGGGCTGCTGTTCCCCAGCGAACTCGACCTGCAGCCCTTCCGCGTCCTGCTCCTGCTGGCCATGGGCGACGCCACCTCCGAGGAGGTGCACGATCTCACCCTGGATGACCTGGAGTTCAGCGACGAGGGAGTGCGGGTGGTGCAGACCAAACTGCGAGCCCAGCGGATCCGGCCGCATCTGCACGGCAACGACGGGCCGCGGGTGAACGAGCGCCCGCTCGAGGAGGACGAGGCACCTGGTGAGTCGGCCTACCCGGGGACCGGAAACTGGGACGTCCCGGGTTTGCTGCGGCGCCTGATCGCGGTGAACACCATGACACGGGAGGCATTCGAGACCGAGCCGTGGCTGTTCACGGCCGTCGAATCCACCGACTACCGGCGTCACATGATCGCGGGGCGAGCACTGTTTCGAGCCCCCGGACGCCGCTTCTCCGACTGGATCACCAGCCATCCGGACATGGAGGGTGAACCGGCGAAGATCTCCCTGCCGCACGACGTGCGGCGCCTGCGCAAGACGTCGAAGACCACGCGGGTCGCCGCTCTGGGCGGCACCCTGAGCGACCTGGCCGGAGACGATCACCACATCGAGGTCTTCCGAGGCCACTACGCCCACGGCACGACCGCACACGTCCTGGCCGGCCGGGCCGTCAACCGGGCCCAGCGCGGAGTCTTCAACAAGATCAAACCAGGCAAGCCCGTGCTGGTCACCGAGGGTGCCGAAGCCATGCTGGCCGAGCCGGAAACGGCCGCTGAACTGGGCATCTCGGCCGAGCAGGGCAAAGCCCTGCAGCATGGAGAGCTCGACATGGGTGTCGTCAACTGCCGAGATCCCCACGATTCCCCGCACACGCCCAAGGGCAGGCTCTGTCATGTCGCGCCGGCGATGTGCATGATCTGCCCGAACGCGGTGGTCTTCACCTCGCAGCTGCCCCGGCTGCTGATGCTCGACGACCACATCGCCCACATGCGCCAGGTGCTGGCCCCACCGGTCTGGCAGGCTACCTGGGGCGTTCAGGCAGCGGCGCTGAAGGAAGTGTTCACCGAGTGCGCGGAACAGCTTCCTGATGCCCGCCAGCAGATCGAGGAGGGCAAATTCCGTCTCGATCTGCCGCTCGGAATGCGAACGGAGTACGACCGATGACGACCGCCGCAGCCTTCCAGTCGCTGCCCTCGCAGACCATCCCCAACGGCACACCCGTCTTCGGCGGCCACCGCAACCTCATCCCCGGCGCGGAGGTCCCGCTCTTCGGGCAGGCCGGGTACTGGCCCGGCGACTGCCTGCGACGGCCGGCGAACCGGGTGAAGAGCGCCTGGCGGGCCTCGTTTCCCAAGGACCCCCTCTGGAACCTGCGGACCCGCGAGGTTGCCTTCGGGATGCTCAACTCCAGCCACAAGATCCTCCGGGATGCCGGTCTGTTCTTCCGGGCCGAGAACTGGAGCCTGCCTTCGGTCAGGCAGATGTGCGACAAGATGCGGCTCATCGCCAGATGGGCACTCGAGCAGAAGATGCCGCACGATCTGGCGGCCTGGGCGGCGGACGACTGGCAGAACTACCTCGACCATCACGCCCTGACGTCAGGAACGTCGACTCTGGCCAACGATGTCCTCACCATTCGCCGCCTCCTGGACTTCGCTCCGCTCCTGACCGGCGGGGGGCTGCTGGAGGATCCCTGGCCTGGCAAATCCGCTGCCGAGGTGGCTGACCGGACATTCCTGGGAGAGCTGACCACTCCTTCCATCCCCCCGGCCATCTGGTGGCCGCTGCTGCGGGCCGCCTGGTTCTACATCGAGGAGATGGCCCCGCAGATCCTTGAACGCCGCGATCAGCAGGTCGCGGCCGTGGCCGCATCGACCGGGACGCGGCGCCAGACCCATGACGCCCGGGGCACCGACGCCAAGCTCGCCGCCTGGGTGCAGGACCCCGACTCCTTGGTGCCGGTCCACGCCAGGGACTTCCGCGGATACCCGGCGGGCACCGTGATGTGGTCGACACTGAGCCTGTGGCTGACAGACGGCATCAGTCAGGGCGTTTTCAAGGCCAGTCGGGACTCCGAACGCCACCAGATGAGACGCAAGATGGTCCAACGACTGGTCGACGCTGGTCGGGTCCGACCCGTCACGGCCAAGGACGGCCGGGCGGCCCTCGGCGACATCGCCCGCCCCGCACGCAGCCGCAACCGGCGGCCCGACGAGCTCGACGCCCAGGTCCGGCAGTGGCTGGCCGATCCTGCGAACCGCATCCCGGTCCGCAGGGAGAACAGCCCCCACGGGCCGGTCGGCGAACCGGTCTGGCTTACCCTGGAAGGCCGGGTGTTCGGCACGGTTACCAGGGCGAACGTATTCACGAGCGGCACCGCCCGCACCCGCCAGCGACAGCAGTGGGTCCGTGAGGCGATCACCGAGGACCGCACCGACTACATCGAGGACGGCGATCTCGAGCACGCCCTACGGATGGTCCGGGCGGCCTGCTACATCTTCATCGCCGCACTGACTCTCATGCGTGACAGCGAACTGCAGGAGATCGAACGCAACTCCGTGGTCCAGCACTTCGGCTCTCCGGCGCTGGCCTCGCGGAAGATCAAGCACGACGAATCCCGACCCCGCCTCAAGTGGTGGATCATCGAGCCGGTCGCACAGGCCGTGGCCGTCGCCGAACACCTGTCCTGGCATGACAGCCACATCTTCGCCACCCTCGCCCCGCCCAGCGGGTTCTTGCCGGAAGGCACCCGCGGACGGGCCGGGTTCGACGCGTTCCGCGACATCGACTTCTTCATCGAGAACATCAACAGGACGCTGGACCGGACCGGGCTGAAAGCCATCCCCGAGGGACTGGTGAGGCCGCACATGTTCCGCAAGACCATGGCGATCATCACCGCCCAGCAGCCCGACGGGGAGATCGCGCTCGGAATCCAACTCAAGCACGCCGCCCGCCGGGCCCTGGCCAACCAGGTCACCGCCGGCTACGGCCGGATCGACGAGAACTGGCGAAAGGAGTTCGACAACCAGCTCGAGCTGGCCGCGGCCCGCAAGCTTGTCGAGCTCCTCAAAGCCCGCCGGCAGGGCGAGCCGGTCGCCATCGGCCCCGGCGCCGCCCGGCTGCATGCTGGCCTGGACAAGGTCATCACGACGATGGACAGCGACCCGCACCTCCAAGTCCAGATCGCGGACGAGCGGATGCAGGTCAGCCTGCTGCGGGATGAGTTCGCCCAGCTGCACTTCGGCACGGTCAACCACTGTCTGTGGCAGGCATCGACCGCCGAGTGCCAGAACCAGCTGCCGGCTGAGCAACGGGGCAAGCAGCCCCTGCTGGGCGCCTGCCAGCCGGGCAAGTGCCGCAACTCCGTGCTGACCTTGAAAAATGCTCCGTACTGGATCGCTGAAGAGAGCGATCTGCGGGACACCCTGCGACGCGAACGGCTCTCCCCACCGCGACGCGAGTCCATCGAGATCCGTCTCGCCGAGGTGCAGACGGTCACCGCACAATTCGCCACCCTGGAAGGTGACCTCTGATGCCGGTATCCGCAGCAACCGCCACCAAGATCCGCGAGGCCATGGCCCGGCTGCTGGCAGGTGAGCCCCTGCATACCAACGGCGCCTTGACGAAGGAGAACCTCGCCCGCGAGGCCCAGGTCAGCCACGCCACCATCCACCGGGCCGAGGACATCCTTGCCGAGTGGGACGCCAAGGTCGCCCGCCCGGTCCTGCGAAGCCCGGGCGAAGTCGAACGGGATGAGACGATCGCAAAGCTCCGCCGACAGCTTCGCGAGTCCAAGGCCGAAGTCACAGAACTTCAGGGCAAGTTCGATGCCCTCGCAGCGGTGACCGCGAACCTCTACCACGAGAACTTCGCGCTGAAGAGGAAGCTCGGCAGTAGCCGGCGCCTGGCCTCCCTCCCGGCTCCTTCCGCAGAGCCCGGGCCCGTTCGAACGGACGGCTGAGCACACAGATCCGTACGCGGTGGTGCACGACGAAGTCGTACGCGACGACGGACGTTTCCCCGTACTTCCCCCTCGAGGAGGTGAGGAAGTAGGGGGATACGTGCTCAGGCGGCGACGCCGAGTTCGGTGCGGGTGCAATCCTTATAAAACTTGCCCCTCGTTTGAGGTACAGTCTTTATAAGTTCGCCGTCGACTCCTGGAGGCTCCCTTGACCCTGTCCCTTGTGAAGTCCTCCCCTGAACTCGATGAGGTTCGGGTCCAGTTGGGTGGCGTGGGGACCAGGCTGGAGTTCCTGCATGACGTACTGCGCGCGGGCGAAGCCGCAAGGCGCACCGCTGTCCGCAACGATCCAACGGGAACGGCGGGTCGACGGGCCTATGAGGCGCACGTGCGGACCATCCGAGAGTTGCACATCGAGAAGGAGAAGTGGGCCCGGCTCGTGCACGGCCGGCTCGAACTTGTCTGCAGCCCAGACCGATCGGTCGCGATGGGCGTGATGGTCGGCGACGCCGCCACGGGGCAGGCAAGCCTATTCCCGAAGAACGCACGCCGACGCGGAGCCGCCACCGAAATGGTCACTCGCGCCAACGCCGGCGACGCCGCCTCGTCTTTACAGACGGCTCTGTTTGTAGCCGGCGCCGGTCCTGACGGGGTTGCGCTGAGTGAAGAAGAGGCCTTCGCCCTGAAGACATGGTTCCTGCTGTCCTGCCGCACCAAGATCGGCGACACGGTGCGGATCGACTGCGAGCTATCGCAGCCGAAGAGCTTCCGGGATGGCTTCGTGATCGAATGGGGTAAGCGGATTCCGCTTCCCGCCCTGGTGATGGACGGAATCGAACCTACGAACGATGATGGGCCCGAAGAGATCGACATCCCTGTCGATTTCCGCTGATGCCCGTTGGTGGGGCGGCGAACCCTTTCGCCCCACCGTGCACCACCAATAACTGAGGCAGCCCCACATGGTGACCCCGTCCCGCATCACACTGGCCCGCAAGCGCAGGGGCCTCACCCTTGCTGAGCTGTCGGACCGAGCCGGGGTGTCACTGCAGAGCCTGTCGAACTACGAGACAGGGCGCACTGCACCCCGTCCCGACACTGTCGCCAAGATCGCCTCAGCACTCGACTTTCCTACCGTCTTCTTCGAAGGCCCTGCGCTAGACGAGCTTCCTGCCGGGGGCATCTCATGGCGGGCACGCAGCAAGACATCGGCCAGAGTGCTCGAAGCCGCGCGAGCCGCTGGCACGCTGGGTGCGATGCTGTACGAGTGGATCGACGAGAGGTTCCGCCTGCCAGCAGCGAATGTGCCTTCACTGGGCAAACCTGACCCGGAAACAGCCGCTGGCATGGTGCGCACCCGCTGGGGTCTGGGGGAAGCGCCAGCGCCCAACATGGTGCACCTTCTGGAGGCGCACGGAGTTCGGGTTTTCTCACTCGATCCTGACCACGCCGAGGTCGACGCCTTCGCGGTGTGGCGCGACGGCGTTCCGTTTGTATTCCTCAACACGCTCAAGTCGGCCGAGCGAGGGCGCTTCGACGCCGCCCACGAACTGGGTCACCTCGTCATGCACGGTAGCGAGCACGCATGCTCGGGCCCCGAGGCCGAACGGCAAGCGAACGACTTCGCTTCAGCGTTCTTGATGCCTCGAGCGAGCGTTCTGGGGCACATGCCGACAGGCGCACACGTCGATCAGATCCTTCGTGGCAAGCAGATCTGGAACGTCTCTGCTATGGCCCTGACCTACCGCATGCACGACCTGAATCTACTCTCTGACTGGCAGTACCGGTCCACCTGTGCCGAGCTGAGCCGGTTGGGGTACCGGTCCGGCGAGCCGCAGGGCATGAGCCAGCGCGAAACGTCGCAGGTGTTGACGAAGGTCTTCACCGCGCTGCGTTCGAAGCATGTTCGCCCCTGGTCCGTCGCGGCCGAGCTCGGGCTCACCAGTGAAGAGATGAACCGACTCATGTTCGGGCTCACCCTTACGACATTCGAAGGCAAGGGTCAGCCCGCCACGACTACCGCGGCGCGCAGCCTGTCCGTCGTCCCCTAAGGGAGCACTCCCTACGCGGCCCGAGACGGGGCCATGCCATGGGTTCGGCGTCCTCATGGGCGATGCCTCATGGGGTTGTCAGGGTGCTGATCGATCCACGCCAGGCCTTCAGGATCGAGGTGGCGGCGGGCGCGAGTGACGGCAACGTAGGCCAAGCGGGCTTCCGATTCCTTGACGGGGCCTGGAACGGAGCGGCCTGAGGAGTCGACTTCGTCGGTGTCGGGGGGTGGGGTGAAGTCGGTGGCGATGCGTACGTGGGCCCATTCCCGGCCCTTGGCTTTGTGGGCTGTGGAAACGGTGACCTCCGCCTGGTCCTCGGGGACGAGGCGGTCGACGGCGTGGAGGATGGCGTCTGGGCCGTGTTCATCTACGAGATTGGCGAAGGGCTGCAGGTCAGCTCCGGCGGGGTCGTGTTCGGCGTAGTCGCGCAGTTCGGCCCAAGTGGTGAACAGCAGGAGTTCGGGGTGGTGGGTGTGCCGCCCACCGATAAGGTCCCGGGCGGCCCGAGCCAGGGTACGCAGGGCGTGTCCCCCGCCCACCAGTGCCGTCGCCGTGCCGGCATTGAGGAGCGTGAGAATTTCGGAGATGGCCCCGATGTTGGTGCGACACAGCACCGCATCGGGGCTGTCCGCGCGTGCCCCGATGGTGGTGGAGATGGCCGGGGTTCCGGTGAGCTGGATGGGAGCTCCGCTGAGGGCGAGCCAGCGGTTTGCTTCGGTAGCGAGTTCAGGGCCGAAGCGGAAAGACTGGGTCAGGGTGAGGTGGCGTCCAGTGAATCCAGTCATCACGTCACGGGCGCCTCTCCAGCCGTAGATGGCCTGGGCAGAGTCTCCGACCATGACGATCTGGGTGCGGGCCTTTTGGGCCAGGACGACCTGTTCGAGGACCGGGTTAGTGTCCTGAGCCTCGTCCAGCAGCAGGAAGTCGCTGTGCAGAACAGGCTCGGTCAGGGCCCACATCTTGAGGTAATGGTCGTGTTCGAAGCGCACCGCGCCTGCGTTGGGACTCTGCAGATCGCCCCAGGCCTTTGTGGCATATGGAAGCAAGAAGTTGGCGAGTTCCGCGTGGCCCTCGTCGCTGTCTATGCCGCGCAGGTGCGGGACGTGGTGGTGGGCGAGTTCAGTGTCGGCAGACTGGCAGTAGTGGGACACCGTCCGTAGCACGGCATTCGAGAGGGTGGCAGGCATGAGGTCGCGCCCGTGAATACGGGTGGGGCTGTTCAGGCCCAGGTCCTGGCCGACTTTCCAGCCAGGCCTGCGGGGGCTGTTGAGGCGATCGCGGAATCGGTATCCGAGGGCGGCGTAGGCCAGGGAGTGAGCAGTCTTGCACTGGACGGTTACGGGAAAGCGGGCGGCAGCGTCCAGAGCGATGGCTCGGTTGAAGGCGAGGTAGCGGCCCCGGCGGGCGGTCATTTGCTCGGCGAGGAAGGCGAGCGTAGAGGTCTTGCCGGTACCGGCACCGGCCTGGATGACGAGATGGTCTCTCTCGCAGAATGCCTCCAGGGCAGCGGCCTGTTCGTCAGTGGGGCTGAAGCGCATGAATGGAGTTCTCCGGAAGCCGTGGCGACCCCACCACGCTCAGGGCGAGCGAGGAACGAGGCCTTATCTCTTGCGGCAGATGCCGGAGTGAAAGGTGCCAGCCGACACGCCTACTGTCGGTAAGCGCACCGCCCGGTCCCCTCGATTGGGTGTCGAGATACCCACACGGGTACGGTCATCGGGCACACGTACGCCCGCGGCATCCCGTTAGGGTGATCGGAGAACGGCTAGCTCAGAGCTCCGGTCCGGGGGAGTCATGGCCGGTGCATAGCGGGTCGAGAAGCTGGCCCAAGGGGATGCTGAACGCGTGGGCGAGCGCGTGCCAAGTCCCGAGCGTCCCGACGGTACGACCCTGTTCGATCTCAATGAGGGTTCGGCGGGACAAGCCGCTATGGGCGGCGAGCTGGTCATAACTCCAGCCTCGATCCGCGCGCAGTCGCGCCAGGGACTGCCGCAGCGCCATCGGGTCGGGGTCTGGCGGCGGGATGATCGTCACCTGACCATCCGAAGGTGCAGACCCCTGCCCTGACAGTGCAGACCTCTGCCCTATTTGTGCGGGTACAGAGGTATCTACATCAGGGCACAGGTCTGCACTACGGTGGCCGCGCTCGGAGCCGCTCATCAGGCGGACCGGAAAGTACCCAATCGCGGGCTCGGAGGGAATCGATGACCACAGCTCTGCCCTCACGCGCGTGGAGCGTCCGGATCAGTAGCCTGGCTGGGCGGCCTGTGGCGACATGTAGCGCCTGCCCAGTGCCCACCGTGGTGACGGGGGCTACTGGGGTGCCAGAGATTAGACGGCACTTTGCGCGTCACTTGACTGAGTCTCAACTGCCCGCGCACCTGCGAATCTGTCAGTGCCGCGAGCGGTCCTGCGCTTGGCATCGCCGGCAAGGACCGTGCTCTGGACCGCTTCGACTCCTGCTCATCCGGGCGGACCAGGGGCGAACTTGGCACCTTGCCGACGCCTGCGAAGCCTGCGCCGCCGCGATTCCTCACGCCGCTGCCGTCCCAGAGCCCCCAGCACGCATCACCACCGGCCTTCGCGCAAAGACTTCGAGTAGCAGAACTTCTGCGGATGTTTCAAATGAACACGGTGAGTGGGTCGAAGTGCCCTGATGGCCGCGCGGCCTGGTCTGAGGAATAGCCTTGTCTGCGGAGCTGGGGATCGATGCAGCATGTGGGCCCGCGGCGTCAGGGGTATGGGGAGCAGGACCGGGCGCGTGCGGCTCCGGCAGAGCTGCTGACCCTGACGGTTTCTCGACGGATGTGAAGCCCCCCCTGGGGCCTTGCGACCTGCTGACTGCCGGGGCTGCCAGAGTGCCTGACGAACGTCTGTGTAACCGGGCGACGGTCTTGTGACCCTGGGGGCGGAACCAACTGCCGGTCAAAAGTGGCAGTTACCACTCATCGCATCGCTCGCCCATGGGACGATCCTCTTGAGTGTCGGCTATCTCTTTGGGGGATTCCAGTGAACGATGGCGTGCAACACCTAACCAGCTTGGTGTGGTCTGTGGCCGACCTTCTGCGCGGAGACTATAAGCAATCCGATTACGGGAAGGTGATCCTGCCGTTCACTGTGCTGCGTCGACTGGAGTGCGTGCTCGAGCCGACGCGCAATGAGGTTGCGGCCCTGGCTAACCAGTATGAGAACGGTGAGATTGTCCCGAGGGATCTCCTGCAACGTGCCTCGGGTCATGTCTTTTACAACACGAGTGACCTGACGCTGAGAGGGATCGCGGAGGACCCACAGAACGCGACGAAGAACCTTCAGTTTTATGTGCGGGCGTTCTCGGGCGACATTCGCGGGATTCTGGATCGCTTCGATTTTGACATGCAGATTCGAAGGTTGGGCAGCGCTGGCCTGCTTCAACAGGTGACGGACAAATTTGCTGACGTAGATTTGCGTCCCGATCTCGTACCCGACAACAGGATGAGCTTCGTATTTGAAGAGCTCATTCGTCGGTTCGTGGAGCACTCAAATGAGACGGCCGGCGAGCACTTTACACCGCGCGATGTCATCAGGCTGATCGTCAACCTGCTGGTATCCCCGGATATGGATATCGTCTCCGTGCCAGGTGCCATTCGTACCGTCATGGACCCGACGTGCGGCACGGGCGGAATGCTCAGTGCGGTCGAGGACCGCATTAAGGCATTGAATCCGGACGTGACCGTTGATGTGTATGGACAGGAGCTTAACCCCGAGTCGTGGGCGATCTGCCGATCGAATTTTTTGATCAAAGGTAAGAATCCGGAGAACATTGCGTTCGGTAATTCCCTTTCAGATGATGGGCATGCGGAGCGAAAGTTCGACTACTTGCTTGCCAGCCCCCCGTTCGGGGTGGAATGGAAAAGAGTGCAAGAAGAGGTCGAGCGCGAGCATCGGGAGCTCGCAGAGTCTGGTCGCTTCGGAGCCGGAATGCCGCGTATCAACGACGGCTCGCTTCTATTCCTTCAGCACATGATCTCAAAGATGAAGCCGGTCGAAGCGAGCGGTGAGGGAGGTTCACGTGTCGCGATTGTCTTCAATGGCTCTCCCCTGTCAACCGGTGCAGCAGGATCGGGCGAATCAGAAATCAGGCGCTGGATCCTGGAAAACGACTGGCTGGAAGGAGTCGTCGCCCTCCCGGAGCAGTTATTCTACAACACTGGAATCTTCACGTACGTCTGGATCGTTACGAACTGTAAGGCCTCTCACCGCAAGGGCAGAGTGGTCCTGCTGGATGCGCGTGATGAGTGGCAGAAAATGCGCAAGTCCCTGGGGGATAAGCGTCGGGAGGTAGGCAACGAGCACATCCGCGTGATCACCGAGCTCTATGGGAAGGCGCTGGAGGTCAGCCAAGACCCCAATCACCCGTTGCACGCCAAGGTGAAGGTGCTCCCCAACGAGTACTTCGGATATCAGCAGGTCACAGTGGAACAGCCATTGAAGCTCCGTTTTGAGGCCAATGACGAAACGTTGGCTGCGCTGGCAGCAGCGAAGCCGGTGCAGAGGCTCGAGAAGCATGGGCAGTTTGTGGCAGCTGTGCGGACACTCCAGGGCTCCTCTTGGAGGACACAGTCCCAGGCGCTGACAGCAATGAAGAAGGCTACGGCGGCGGCGGGCCTGATATGGCCCACAGGAGGACCGTTTAACAGGGCACTGCGTGACACAATTGGCGTACGGGATCCAAGGGGTGAAGTTCAGCGGGCTAGGGGAGTGACAGAGGCAGACGCTAAGTTGCGCGAGTATAAGAGGATTCCTCTGGGAGAGGAGGTTGACGACTATCTCGCACGCGATATCACGCCGAAGGCCCCGGACGCATGGGTTGATCCAGCCAAGGTCAAGACCGGATATCAAATCAGGCCGGAGCTGTTTTTCGTTGCCCGACTCAAGGCCGCGTTTGAACCGCTCGAAGAGTTTTGTCGCCTTGTGACTGAGCGGATTGATCCCCAGAGCAGCGAAACTGAGGAAGAAGCGCCCGAGGACGGCAATTCGTACTTGAAGGAGAAGCTGCGGCATCTGCGAGCGCAGGATCTGCACGTAGTTGATTCTGCTTTGGAGCTGCTCTCTCCATCAGAGGGCAGGGTTGCGCTGACACCGTGTGCCGGCGGTGACATCGTCGGGAGGCCGGGAAGCTGGCGTCTTCTGCCTCAGGCCTTCGGTCAAGCAGTCACATCCCTGGTGGTCCTACACCCTCATGAGCAAAGAACGGGAAGAGCCCTCTGTGAGTGGCTAAATTCTGCCACGTCTACGAAGCAGTTGCCGTCAAGGAACGACCTAATGATGCTGCCGGTTCCTGCTGACGTCGTCCGAGTCGAGGAATTTGACGATCTCCTTGAAAATGTTCAGTCCGCCCGTCACAGGCTCCGAGTTGCGACGTCTGGCCTACTGCCGAACGTGTTCTCAGGAGCAGACTCCAATATTCAAGAGCTGCGCAGGACCATACAGGCGACTGATGCCGAGGCGCTACTGATTGGCGGACTGACGCAGGCCCTCGAAGATCCTGTATCACGGGCAGAATGGAGCTATCCGTTTCATGCGGCAGCGCTAGCCCGCCGGTACCGAATCAGTAGTATTACGCCGAGCACCCATCCTGCGGAACGAATGGATTCGCTGCTGAAACTTGGGGAAGGCATCGCGCGAACTCTTGGTATCATCGCCCTGGCAGAGCTGGCGCAGGCTAACAGAGAAGAGTTCCTCAAAACTTTGAGGAAGCAATTTAAATTCGGTGCCACCTTCGGCACGTGGACGACAATTCTTGGCTGGCGGGCAGCACCCGGATGGGTGATTCTGGATCCTGACGTCCGCACGGATGCATACTCGCGACTTAAGCGGATCAAGGATTTCCGAAATAGTGGGTCAGCTCATGCTCACGGGGTGCGTGAAATGCATGAGATTGGCGATGCCGCAGACGAGCTCGAACAGCTCGTTCTGCTGACCTTGAGATCGGTATCCTGGCTTGCTGCTACGCATTGGGACTGGGTCGAGCGGTGTGAGTATCTCGACATGGCCTCCTATAATCTTGTAAAGCAGCGTCTCCGAGGGAGTCACCCAGCCTGGGAACCTCTTGAGGAGTCCAGTCAGTACCCGTTGAGACCCAAACGCATCTACGTGGGAAATGGTCCCGCGAGAGCTCCCCTCGATCTTTGGCCGCTCGCGTCGGTGGACGTGTGTTCCGATTGCAATACTCGTGAACTCTTTTTGGTCGATAAGGTGGAGCAGGGTGTGTTGACACTGAAGAGCCTGAGAGATCATCCCAAGGAAATCACGTATCCAGACCTGTAGCCTTCATTCTTTGCGAAGCTGGCGGGCCCGCCGCCCGCACTGCTTTGCGCCGGCGGTTGGCTCGCTGGCCCCTCGGTTCCGGGAGCGTGGGCTTGATTGCCCGGACAGTGCCTAGGCCGCGGCGACTGGGCGGGTGGTCACCAGGCCAAGCCACTGGCTGGGGAGCGCCTGCCGCTTACTGAGGATGTCCGCGACGACGGGTCGGGCCTCCGTGGGCGCCAGCCTGCTGGTCTCGGCCCGGATCGCATCCCACGCAGCCAGTAGCCGCTCCGCCATCTGCTGGAGCGGCTCGGGTCCCACCAGGAACAGCGGGCGGCCTGTGGCGACCAGCGCGGCGTCCGAAGTTACCTCCTCCTGTGGAGTGACGAGCAGGGTCACCGACCCTTCCGGGACCTCGCGATGGGTTGCCCCGGCCGCGTAGTTCAGATGTGTCAGTGCCTCGCGTACCCGTTTAGCGGCGACCTTGGGGCCTGTGGCTTCGGACTTGGCCTCGATCGCGAGCCAGAAGTGCTCGCCGAACATCCACACGGCGTCGGGCTCGGAGTGGGCGGAGGAGCGTTGAAGGACTGCGGCCCCCAGCAGCTCACCCAGAGAGGCCAGGCCGTGTTCGAACCTGGCGCTGTCGGTCTGCCACAGCCCTTCCCTGACCGGCTGCTCCTGCGGCAGCCGCTTCATGCTGGCCCGCAGCGGATGGCCGGTGATCTGGTCGACCACCCACTCGTCCAGGACATCAGGCGCAACATCCTCGGTCTCGCTGCCCGGAGCGAGGAAGCCGGCGGCGTCGAGATTCAGCTCGCTCAGCCACTGCGTCCCCTCCGCGGAAACGCGCGCATCGGCGAAGTGCCGTTCCGCTACCCCTGTCCAGTGCGTCTCGTCCGCACCTTCTGCCGCCAGGACTGCCCAAGCCCCGGCGAGGTATTGCCACAGGGCGCGGTAGTGGCTGTCGCCGCCGGCGAGCGCCTCGATCGCTTTGCGCGCCCGCTCCACGGCCCGCGCCCAATCACGGTGCCACGCCGCGCTGGCGGCCTCGACCTCGAATCGAGCTGCTGCCTGCAACTGGGGCGCGCCCCCCAGTACGCGGTTCGCCCGGTCGTCGGACTCTTCACGGTTGCGGATGAACCGGTCAACTGCGGCCCACTCGTCCCCGCCCGCGGAGACAGTGGCGAGGGCCTCTCGCAGCTCAACCACCGAAAGTTCATCCTGCTCCAGTCCGAAGTTGATCTCCGCGCGGATCTCGTGGGGCATGGTGTCCAGCTGGGTCGTGCAGAAGTTCTCTAGGTCGCGGCCGAGCATGATGATCGCCGCGCGGTCACCACTGCCGCGCGTCGCCCTTCCTGTTCCCTGGATGAGCCGGGTGCGGATTCGCTCGTTGAGCACCACGTCGGCACCCAGGCTCTCGTAAAAGAACCGCTCTTGCAGGTGAGCGCCGGTGGGGCAGCCGTGCATGACCACGAGCCGACAGGCGTCGCCGGGAAGGTCGATGCCGTCGTACCGGTTAGCGGCGGCCAGCAGCCCGCGTTCAGCCACGCGGAAGGCATCGGGAGCGTCGTCCGCCTCACCAGTGGTCCACTGCGGCATGCCTGCTGGAGCCACCGCGTCAACCAGCTTCTTGCGCTCTCCGTCGCTGCGGGCGATCACCAGGGCCTTACCGAAGGCGTCGATTTGCTCGCGCACGAAACCGGAAAGCCCTTCGTCGCCGAGCCCGGAACTGAGGCCAGGGAAGCAGAAGAAGCGTCGGCCGCTGCCCGCCTCGCCTTCACTGACCGACTCCGCGTCGTTGCGGGCGAAAGCGGAGGGATCCACTTCGATCCGCTCGATCTGGCGGCGCCCGAACGTGCGTTCCAGTTCTCCGCCGTTGCCCAGCGTGGCCGACATATAGATGCGCTGGGAAGCGTCCTCGAACTGCTTATGCGACAGAGTGGGGGCGATCACCGGTCGGATGAAGACCTCGTCGCTGTTTACATAGACCAGGCACGCAGCTAAGCCGCCGTGCCTCAGTTTCCCGTAGGCGAACCGCCACTCCGGCTCGAAGGTCAGCGCGTGCTCTAGGACGCGTTCCAGCTTCGGGGCGGCCTTCGCGGTCTCGGCGACGCCAGCGAGGTAGACGCGGCCCGCTGTGCGGTGATGCAGACGCCTGGCGACGGCGGTGCTAAAGGCTCCGCAGGCCGTGAGCACCTCGACAACTTGGTCATACGTCGTGTCCTCCCGGTCCCGTTCGATACGCACACTCCAGGTGGAGGCGACCGGGCTCTCTGCCGCGTGCGCGTCGTCCAGGATGAGGGCCTGAGGTGCCATCTTCGGACTGGAGTTGAAGACCGCATTGACGGTCGCGAAGGCAACGGCGTGGCCACGCAGGAAGCGCTGCGCTGCGGACCGGTCCCAGTCTTTGTGCTTGCCGGTGAGGTCCACTGCGGGGACACCGTAAAGGTCTGCAAGACGTGCGGCTTGCTGGGCGAGCTGCCGAGTCGGTGCCAGGTAGGCCACACGCTCGCTCTTGTTGCGGCGTCGCCACTCCGCGATCAGGCAGCCCACCAGCGTCTTGCCCGACCCGGTGGGCATCTCGAACGCCAGATCCTTGCTCTTGAGCTTCTCCATGTAAGCGCTCAGGACGCCTCGTTGGCGCGGATGGAGTTCGCTCGGTGCCCCGGGACCACGCTCTAGGAGCTCGAACAGGGCCATTGGCGACTGCGCGCCCGCCGAGGGGGTGTTTTTCATAATGAATGCCACACGGAACAGCACACCACGTATCAGCTGGCCAGGTAGTCGAGTTTCTGAGTGCGTGCTGCCGATATGCGTCTATGGAAGGGCAAATGACGCTCCGTGAGGGAAAACAGAACGACCCTGTGGTGCCACCTGCCGGACACCTGCGCTCACGAGGTGAAGTCGGCCGCGCGAGTGCCTCACTCTCGGATTCGCCGTCGCCCTCTGCCGGTGCAAGCGACTCGCCACGGAGGGCGAGGCCTAGCTTGGGTTACGAAAGCGTAACGTTTGAACCTCGCGACTGAGACAGCTGGTGCTCAAAGAACTGAGGTGGATTTTCCCGGGTGGTCTCGGAACGACTGATACATGGATGCGTCTGAGACATCCAAACTATTCCTAACAGCCGCCGCGTGACGCTGCGCGATCTGGTGCGGCAGGCGCTGCGCATGCGCCCCGACCGACTGGTGGTCGGCGAGGTGCGGGGCGCTGAAGTCACCCAGTTGTTGGCCGCCTTGAACACCGGTCACGAAGGAGGGTGCGGCACAGTCCACGCGAACGCCGCCGAGCATGTCCCCGCCCGGCTGGAGGCGCTGGGCACCGCTGCGGGCCTCGACCGGGTCGCTCTGCACAGTCAGTTGGCGGCGGCGCTTTCGGTGGTCGTCCATCTCGTACGGGACCGCACGGGGCAACGACGGGTCGCCGAGGTGCACGTCCTGGAGCGGGACGCGGCGGGCCTCGTCTTCACGGTACCGGCCCTGAGCTGGGGCGTCGGCGGCTTTGTTCCGGAGCGGGGATGGGAGCGGCTGCGGTCGCTGATCGGCGGTGCGTTGTGACGGGGGTGACGACGGCGTACGGGGCCCACGCGGTGGCTCTCTGCGCCGGGTCGGCGGTGTGGCTCGCGATGGTGCGTGACCCGGGCGTGCGGCGGGCGCGGGTGCTGTTCGTGGACGCCCCGCCCGAGCCTCGCCGGTCGTGGGGCCGGTGGCCACGTCTGCGGGGGGCCTGGGGGCGCGTGAGG
>NZ_JAFEUF010000019.1:22339-57347 GCF_016901035.1 Streptomyces durocortorensis | reverse complement strand
CCCCCCCTGGGTCGTTCGGCGGGCCGCTACGCGCCCCACCCGCCCCGCCGACGACCCGGAGGTGGGCCTTGAGGGTGACGGCGACGCCCACTTAAACCCCCGGGGGGGCGATGGCCCCCGGCTGGGCGTGGGGGCGGTGGGGCCGGCCGCGGGGGGTCCCCGCCCCCCGGCCCGCCGACCCCGCCCATTCCCCTGACGGAGCTGCTGGCGAGCAAGGACCTGGGCCTGCGCAGGATCGCGGGCCCGGCCGAGGCCGACCTGCTCTGGGTGCACACCTCGGAGATGGCGGACCCGTATCCGTACCTGCTCGGCGGCGAGCTGCTGCTGAGCGCGGGCGTCCTGTTGACGGACCCGGACCACTACGTCGGCCGGCTGGTGGAGGCCGGGGCGGCGGCGCTGGGCTTCGGGGTGCGCCCGGTCCACGAGACGGTGCCGGCCGCGTTGATCGAGGCGTGCGACCGGCAGGGCCTGCCGCTGCTGGAGGTACCGCCCGAGACCCCGTTCACGGCGATCGCGCGGGCGGTGTGGCGGCTGATGGCCGAGGCGCGCCACCGCGAGCTGCGCCGGGTGACCCGCGCCCAGCAGGCGCTGGCGACCGCGGCGGCCCGCCCCGACCCCGTACCGGCGGTCCTGCACCAGCTCGCGACACAGCTCGGCGGCCGGGCGGTCCTGCTGACGGCGCGGGGCGAGGAGGTCCACGCGGCGGGCCGCGACCCGGGCGAGGAGGTCCATGCGGCGGGCCGCCGCCTGCCCCCGGAGGCGGCGGGGGCCCTGACCCGGCTGGCCCGCGTGGTGGCCCGGGAACGCCCCGGCGCCCCCTCCTCCGCCACCGACACCCACGGGGACACGCACCTGTCGGCGTACGCGCTGGGCGGCGGCGAGGGCCTGGTTCTGGGGCTGGCGGCCGGGCGGCGGGAGCCCGGCGACCACACGGTGGCGGGCATCGCGGTGGTCCTGCTCTCCCTCCTGGCCGCCCCGCACCAGGGCGCGGACGCGGCGGGCCGTTCGACGGCGCTGGTACGGATGCTGCTGGGCGCCTCCCCTGCCGAGGTGGCCCCGCTCCTCGGCTCCACCGGCCCCTGGACGGTGGTCCACGCCCACCGAACGGACGGCGCCCCGGCGGACGCCCTGACGGCCGGAGCCCTGGGCGCGTCGCTGGGCACGGCCCTGGTCGACGCGGGGCGCGGGGGCGGCGAGGCGGTACGGGTGCTGCTGCCGGGCGGCCCCGGAACGGAGCCCGCCGAGCCCGGCACGGATGCACGTACCGCCACCGGCCGCGAACCGGTCCGGCTCACCCCCCAGCCCGGCTGGACGCTCGGCGCGTCCGCCCCCACCTCCGTCACCGACCTCGACGCCGCCGACTCCCTGGCCGCCCGCGCCCTGGCCCACGCCCGGGCGACGCGCGCCCCGCTGACGGTGGACGCCCCGGAGAGCGGCCTCGCCGCCCTGGTCCCGCCCGAACAGGCGGCCGCCCACGCCCGCACCCTCCTCGCCCCGCTGACCGCGCCACTGGCCGACACCTTGCGCTGCTGGCTCTCCCTGCACGGCAGTTGGGACCGTACGGCGGTGGCCCTGAACGTCCACCGCAACACCGTCCGCCAACGCATCGGGCGGTGCGGCGAGTTGCTGGAGGCGGACCTGGACGACATGGACGTACGGGCGGAGCTGTGGTTCGCGCTGCGGCAGGGGTGAGCGGGGAAGAGGCCAGGCCTACGCGTCACCGATGAGTTTCGGCGCCCACCCCTGTCCTATGGGTGAACACCGCGACGAGCCCCGCCGCGGACTCACGGACAGGCGGTACCGACGATGGACAAGGAATTCACCGCGACTCTGCGGAAGAGCCCGAGCGAGGGCGGCTGGACCTATGTGGTGTGGCCCGAGTCGGCCGAGTTCTTCGGCACCCGTGGCCTGGTGAAGGTCCGGGGCACCGTCGACGGCCACCCGTTCCGGAGTTCGTTCATGGCCCTGGGGGACGGCACGCACAAGCTGCCCGTGAAGGCGGACGTGCGCAAGGCGATCGGCAAGGAGGAGGGGGACACCGTGACCGTCCGCCTGGAGGAGCGCATTCCGGGCTGACCAGAGGTGGATAGGGGGCACTAGCCTCACGCCCATGCCTCCTGTCGTACGGCGCACCCTGACCCGCTTCGATACCCCCCGGGCGCTGCGCGCGCTGAGCGTGTGGACACCGGCCGACGCCCCGGCCGGGGGCCTGCACCCCGGGGACGTGGGCTGGCTGCTGCGCCACGCGGACGCGACGGTCCACCTCTGGGTCGACGCGCGGGGCACGGGACGGCCGGACCCCCGGCTCGACCCAAGGCACGACGCCGCGGCCCCGGTCGCGGTGGGCTTTCTCGACGGACGCGTCCTGCGGGTGACGGCAGCACCTGACGCCGATCTCGAAGCGGTCGCGGCGGACGCCGAGGAGCTTCTCGTACCGGGCATCGACTGGTCCGACGGCCTGCCCGTACCGGAGTGGCACCCCCACCCGGAGGAGACCCGGCTCGTCCTGTCCTGGACCCCGCAGCCGGTGACGACCCGCGCCGAACCGGTCGGCGAGCCCGACGCCGCCGACCGGGTGCTGATCCACAGGTCGGCCTTCCCCGGATCGAAGTTCGCCCTGAAGCACTGGGAGACGATGCGGGCGGCCCCGGCGGGCCACCTGTCGGTGGAGACGCTCGTCCGCACACCCGCCGGAGACCCGGCGTCCGCGGCGACCGGCTGGTTCGCGGGCGCAGGCCGATGCGCCCTGCTCGAACCGGTCGGCACCCACCCCGACCACCGCGGCCACGGCTACGGCCGCGACGCCGTCCTGGGCGCGTGCGCGGCCCTCGCCGACCGGGGCGCAAGCACGGTGGCCGTCGTGACTCCGGCCCGCAACGAGGCGGCCGTGGCCCTCTACCGATCGGCCGGATTCACCGTCGTACGCGAGAACCGCGACTGGACCCGCCCTCGCCGGGCGTGAACGCCGCGGCCCGTCGCTTCCCGGCCACCCTGGTGTGCACCCCACGGCCGCCTCTCGGTATGTTGCAGTGGCAAAGGGGGATCGGGTGGCACGGGATTACGACAGTCAACTGCTGGAATCGGTGGGGGTACGCCGCCGCAGGATGCGGGACGCCCTGCTGTTCGGTGGGGAACGCGCACGCCGGACAGCGGACGAGCGGCTCGGCAAGGTATTCGCGGGGATCGCGATCACGGCCGTGCTGTGTGCGGGATGTGTGGGGTGGTCCTTCCTCCAGCACACCCTGGACAAACAGAAGGCCGAGCAGCAGAAGCAACAGCAGCGGCAGGCGCAGCAGTACGGGCAGCCGACGCATTAGCCGGGCAGCCCCGCATCGTATTCCTTGTCGGAGATGGGGAGAGCGCACAGTGCCTTATCGGTCGATCGGCCCGAATTCTCGGGAAATCACGATGGTAGGTTTCCGTAAGTGGTGAGCACAGAAATGACGTCCCGCTCGGAACTGAGCCGGGTGACTCTGGTCGGCGAGCGGCGCCGGGCCGACATCGTGCTTCCGTCGGACACTCCCATCGGCCAACTACTTCCGGACATTCTGCAGTTGCTGGACGACCGGGCCGCATCACGGCCACTGACCCGGCAGTTGATCACCTCCGACGGTTCGGCCCTGCCGCACGACAGCACCCTGGCCTCGGCCGGCGTCAGCGACGGCGCCGTACTCCGGCTGGTCAGGATCCACACCGCTCCGCCCGCCCCCGTGGTGCACGACGTCACGGACCAGGTGGCCGACACCCTCGATCTGCAGGCCTGGCGCTGGCGTCCGGCCGCGCGCAGGGTCGCCGCCGGGGCTTCGACCGTGGCGTTCGCGGTGGCCGCGGCCCTGCTGGCCCGGCGTGAGTTCCCGCTCGACACCCTGGCCGGGGCACTGGCAGCGGTCACCGCAGTCCTTCTGGCGGGCGGCGCGCTCTGCGCCCGGATCGGCGCGGGCAACCGGGGTCTGGCGACCGCGCTGCTGTTCGTCTCCGGCGGCCTCGGCGTTCTCACCGCCTGGACCGCCGCCGACGCCTACGACTGGTCGGGCCCGGCCAGGCTCGCCGCCGTCGCGGCGGCGGTGACCCTGGCCCTGCTGCTGCTCGGCCTCCTCTCCCCGCTCGGTCGCGGCGGACTCATCGGCGCCGGGGCCACGGCCGCGGTCGCCTCGGTGTGGGAGGCCGTGGCCGCGCTGGAGTCGGATCCGGCCCGGCTGGGCGCCGTGATGGCGGTGTTCTCGGTGGCGCTGCTCGGCGTCCTGCCCCGTCTCGCGCTGATGGCGTCCGGGCTCACCGCCCTCGACGACCGGCGGTCGGGCGGCGTGTCGGTCAGCCGCCACGACGTGGCCAACGCCCTGGCCGCCACCCACCGCGGGCTCGCCCTCGCGACGCTGGCCACCGCGGTCTCGGCGACCGCGGCGGGCTGGCTGCTCACCCTCTCCGCGCGGCCGACCGTGTGGACGGTGCTGCTGCCGTCCGTGGTCGCGGTGGTCCTTCTGTCGAGGGCCCGTGCGTTCCCTCTGGTGGCCGAGGTGGTGGCCCTGTTCGCCGCCGCGGCGATCCTCGTCGTGCGTCTGGTGATGCTGTGGATGGAGCAGGCTTCCGGGGGCGCGGGGCCCGTGGTCGTGCTGGGCGTGGCGGCGCTGCTGCCTTTGCTGGCCCTGTCGGTGGAGCCTCCCGAGCATGTACGGGTGCGGCTGCGGCGCACCGCCGATCTGGTTGAGTCCATCGGCATGGTGGGACTGTTCCCGCTCGCGATCGGTGTGTTCGGCATGTACGGCCAGTTGCTCAACAAGTTCTGACACGGGTGCGCGGGCTCCGGTCGGGGGCTCGCGGCTAGGGAGAAGGGCAGACATGCCGAACGGGGACAGCTGGCAGGGCGATGTGCTGCGCGATCTGAGGGGCGCGTCCGGGCCGCCCTCGGCGGGCACCGGCGGGTCGCCGTCCGGACCGCCTGCCGCCGGCACCGGCGGGCCGTCGCCCTCCGTACCACCGGCTCAACCCACTCCGCCCACGGCGCAGGGCACCGGCCCGGCGCACGCCTCCGGAACGGAACGCATACCCGCTCCGACGCAGCCGCCCACGCCCTCACCCCGACAGATATCCACCCCGCCCCGCCCTCGGCGCCCCTCGGCCCCCGATTCGCGAGCCGTGGTGGACGGCGTGCTCAGTGGCACGGCCCGCCGCCCGCAGCGAGGTGAACCGGTAGGCGTCCGGGTCGCCCGGGCGGTGCGCCGGATCGTTTCCTCCTCGGCGGCCCGCGAGGTGGCCGAGCTCACCCGTACCGCCGGGACGCTCCAGCAGCCGGTCACGACAGGGCGGCAGATCGCCGTGACCTCCATCCGGGGAGGGGCGGGCAAGACGACCGTGGCTGCCCTGCTCGGCACGGCGTACGCGCACTACCGCCAGGACCCGGTCCTCCTGGTCGAGGCGGACCCGGCGCTCGGTTCACTGCCGCTGAGGATGGGCGCCGAGACCCTGCGCTGGACCACGGCCGATCTGGCGGACATCGTGGAACCGCAGATGTCACTGCTGGACGTCACCGGCTACCTGGTCCAACTCCCGGAGAACGCGTGGCTGTTGCCGGGGAGCCAGGGGCAGATCGGGGCGATGCTGGACACGTCGGCGTACGAACGGGTCATGGTGGCGCTGCGCCGCTACTTCGGCGTGAGCGTCGTGGACTGCGAGACGCTGCCCGCCGAGGTCGCCCGGGTCGCACTGTCCGCCTCCCAGGCCCGGGTGCTGGCCGCTCCCGCGACCCTGGACGGCGTCACCAGCACATACGCCGTACTGCAGTGGATGCAGGGGCTCCCCCGCCACATGATCGACGGAACCGTCGTCGCGCTCTCCACCATGGACGCCCGCCCGGGGATCGACGTCAAGGCGGCCGCCGAGAAGCTCAGGTCCACCGGCGCGGGTGTCCATGTCCTGCCCTACGACCGTCACTTGGCCGCCGGTGGCGTCCTCCGTACCGAACTGCTCGCCCGACCGACGCGCCTGGCCGCCGCCCGGCTCGCCGCCGAGGTCTTCCAGCTCTCCCAGAAGCGCCGGTGACCCGATGCCGCGCATGAACCACGAGCCGACCGCGAACGCCGGACGAGGCCGATGAGCACCCGACTGATCCACCGCCCCGCCCGGACCACCCGGCCGCCGGCCGCGCCCGCGTCCCGCACCATCGAGGCCCCGCCGAACCTCCCCGAGGGAAAGGCGGGCAACATCGCGATGTCGCTGCTGCCGGTCGCCGGGGTCATGTCATCCGTCGTGATGATGACCGTCGTCCGCAACAGCCAGTTCGCCGCGCTGGGCGCGATCATCCTCGTGGTCACCGTCATCGGGTCCGTGGCCCTGCTCTTCTCCCAGCGCGGCAAGGCCCAGCGCACCCGCCGCACCCAGCGCGAGGCCTATCTCGCCTATGTGGAGGATCTCCGGGAAGAGCTCTCGGGCGAGGAACGCGAGCGGCGGGAGCGGGCGGACGTGCTGAACCCGCCGCCGTACGCCCTGTACGACATCGTGCGCGATCCGGCACGCCTCTGGGAGCGCCGGAGGGTCGACGACGACTTCCTCCGGGTGCGGGTCGGCACGGGCGAGATGCCCGTACGGGATCTCCAGATAGCCGAGCCGGGGTCGTCGGTGCTCACGCCGCCCGACCTGTTCATGCTCAACGAGGCCTCGGCGCTGGTGAAGCGGTTCCGCAACGGCACCGAACTGCCGCTCACCGTCCCGCTGGACCGGATCGGCAACGTCAGCGTGATCGGCCCCCGCGAGGACTGCCTCCGGGTGGCCCGCGCGCTGGTCGTCCAGACCGCCGCCCTGCACGCCCCCGACGACGTGGCCATCGCGCTCGCCGCTCCCGGGGACCGGATGGCCGACTGGGAGTGGGCCAAGTGGCTGCCGCATCTGCTCGACACCGAGCAGTTCGACGGCCCGGTGGCCGCCCGCCGCATCGCCCCCTCCGCCCCTCAGCTCGCCCGGCAACTCGGCCCTGAGCTGCGCCGCCGGGCCTCGTACGCGGCCGAGGTGCGCCGCGGCCTGGCCGGGCGGGACGCCCTGTCCATGAACTCCCGGCTGCTCGTCGTCACCGACGGGCACGGCGAGGACGCCGTCGACCTGCCGCGCCCGGACGACGCCGTCGGCCTGAGCGAGATGGGCGTCACCGTGCTGCATCTGCTGGACCAGCGGGTGCAGGAGCCGGGGCAGGTGAGCGTACGGATCACCGTCGACGGCACCGACGTGGCCATCGAGGACCTCAGGGCCCCGGAGCCCTTGGAGGCGCACGGCACGGTGGACGAGGCAGGGATCCCGTTCGCGGAGGGTCTGGCCCGGATGCTCGCGCCGCTGCGCCTGTCCGCCGAGTCCCTGGCGGACGCCCCGCTCTCCGGGCCGGTCGAGTTCGCAGCGATGCTCGGCATCGACGACGTGGCCCGCCTCGACCTGGACCGGCTGTGGGCGCCGCGCGGCGAACGCGCCTTCCTGCGCGTGCCGATCGGCATCAGCGACTCCCACGAGCCGGTGCTGCTGGACCTCAAGGAGTCCTCGGAGCTGGGGATGGGCCCGCACGGCCTGTGCGTCGGCGCGACCGGTTCCGGGAAGTCGGAGCTGCTGCGGACACTCGTCCTCGCTCTGGTGGCCACGCACCCGCCGGAGGACCTGGCCCTGGTACTGGTCGACTACAAGGGCGGGGCCACCTTCGCGCCGTTCGCCGACCTGCCGCACGTGGCGGGGGTCATCACCAACCTGGAGAACCAGGCGGGGCTCGTCGAGCGCGTCCACTCCTCCCTCGCCGGTGAGGTCAAGCGCCGCCAGCAGGCGCTCAAGGACGCGGGGAACGTCGCCGACATCGGGGACTACGCGGCCCTGCGCGCCGAGAGGCGGCAGGACCTGGATCCGCTGCCACACCTGTTCGTGGTGATCGACGAGTTCGGCGAACTGCTCACCGCCAAGCCCGACTTCATCGACCTGTTCCTCTCCATCGGCCGGATCGGCCGGTCCATCGGCGTCCACCTCCTGCTCTCCAGCCAGCGCATCGAGGGCGGCAAGCTCAAGGGCCTGGACACCTACCTCTCCTACCGGCTCGGGCTGCGGACCTTCTCCGCCGACGAGTCCCGGACGGTCCTGGACACCACGGACGCGTTCCATCTGCCGCCGCTGCCCGGCTTCGGCTACCTGAAGGTCGACACGAGCCACTACGCCCGCTTCAAGGCCGGTTATGTGTCGGGGGGTTACCGCGGTCCGGTCCGCAGCACCGAGGACGAGGAGACGGGCCCTCTCGCCCTGCCGTACGAGGCGTTCAACACCCTGGCCGGACCGGACGAGGCACAGCGATCGGCGGAACCGGCGTCCCGCCGCCGCGAGACGGGCCCGACGGAACTAGGCGTCATGGTCGAGCAGTTGACCGGTGCCGCCCCGCCCGTACGGAGCATCTGGCTGCCCCCACTGCCGACCGCGACCGCACTGGACACGGTGGCCGGCCCGCTGGACATCGGCCCGCACGGGATGCGGCTCGCCGGGACCGGAGCATCGGGCAGGCCCCTGCGCGTCCCGGTCGGGCTGCTCGACGACCCGGCCAAGCAGTGGCAGGGGAAGTGGTTCCTGGACCTCACCGTGGCGGGCGGCCACGCAGCCGTGATCGGCGGACCGCAGTCCGGCAAGACGACACTCCTGCGGACCCTGGTCCTCTCCCTCGCCCTGACCCACACACCGCAGGAGGTCGGCGTCTACGGCCTCGACCTCGTCGGCGGCGGCCTCCAGGCGCTGTCGGGTCTGCCGCACGTCGGCGGCATCGCGGGCCGCGCGGACCGGGAGCGGGCGGCACGCACCGTCGAGGAGGTCCGCACCATGCTCGCGCTGCGCGAGGACCTCTTCCGCGAGCACGGCATCGACTCGGTCGAGCAGTTGCGCACCCTGCACGCGGCCGGCCGAGTGCCCGAACTCGCCTCGGCCGAGATCCTGCTCGTCATCGACGGATTCGGCGCGCTCCGCGACGACTTCGACGAGCTGGACGACGCGATCGCCGACATCCTCAAGCGCGGTGGCGGTTACGGCATCCACGTCGTCGCGGGCATGCTGCGGTGGAACGACGTACGGATCGCCACCCAGTCGAACTTCGGCACGCGCGTCGAGCTGCGGCTGAACGACCCGAGCGAGTCCAGCATCGACCGCAAGCTCGCCGAGACCCTGTCGCCCGACGAGCCCGGCCGCGTCCTCACTGACGGCAAGCTCTTCGCCCAGGTGGCGCTCCCCCGTACGGACGGGGTCGCCGACACGGCCGACCTCGGTTCCGTCCTGGAGCGGACGACCCGCACGGTCCGGGCCACCTGGAACGGGGAAGTGGCCCAGCCGGTGAGGGTATTGCCGCACATCCTGGAGCCGCATTCGCTGCCGGGCCCGGCGGCCGAGCCCACCCGCGTACCGATCGGGCTCGATCAGTCGGCGCTCGCGCCCGTAACGCTCGACCTGTTCCAGCACGACCAGCACCTACTGGTGCTGGGGGACAGCGAGTGCGGCAAGACGAACCTGCTGCGGACCGTCGCGCACGGCCTCATCGACCGCTACGGCGAGGACGAGTTGGTGTTCGCGGTGATGGACCCGCGTCGCTCGCTGCGGGGCGCGGTCCCGGAGGAGTTCAACGGAGGCTACGCCTACAACTCCAAACTCTGCGCGGGCCTTTCGATGGGCATCGCCACCGAACTGGAGAAGCGGCTGCCCGACGAGAACGCCCGCCTGGAGGACCTGGAGCCCGGCAACTGGGGCAAGGGCCCGCGGATCGTCGTGCTCGTCGACGACTACGACGTCCTCACGACCGCAGGACAGTCCCCGCTGGCCGCGTTTCTCCCGTACATCCCCTCGGCGGTCGACATCGGCCTCCACTTCATCCTGACACGCCGGGTCGCCGGAGCGTCGCGGGGCATGTACGAGCCGCTGGTGCAGGGGCTGCGGGAGTCCGGGGCCTCGGCGCTGCTGATGACCGGCGACCGCAGCGAAGGCCAGCTGTTTCCTGGCGTGTACGCCTCCCAACAGGCTCCGGGCCGTGGCGTGTTCATCCGCAGGGGCCAGCAGAGCCGCCTGATCCAGACGGTGTACGCGCCGAGATGACGTACACCGCCGCCGGCCCATGACCGCCCGCCACCGAACCCGAACGACGAAGGACCGGACGACCACCCCATGACCAAGGACGTCATCGCACTCACCCCCAAGATGCCCGACCCGTGGGCCGTACTGGCGGGCCTGCTCTCCGGCGGCCCGGACAAGCTGGTGGGCACGCGCGGGGAGGGCGCGGTGATCCAGCTCTGCGACCCCGGGGGCCGGCCGCTCGTCTCCGTGGAGGCGCCGCTGCTGGTCTCCGTCGACGGCGAGGCCGAGCGGCTGCTCCGGACAACGGCGCCGCCGGTCCCGTACTGGTGGACGGAGGCGCGCGCCACCACAGGCGTCGCGGAGGCGGAACAGCTCGCGGGCACGTTCGCGACCCGGCTCGCCTCGCTGGTGGGCGGCTCCGCCTGGCCGCCGGGCGTGGCCGGCTCGCTCGCCGTAGTGAAGACCGACGGCGTGAGCGTCGCGCCGGAGCCCGCCGCCGCGCAGCCCGCGATCGACGTCCTCACCGAGCGGGTCGCGGTCGTCATCCAGGACCGCCCGGTGGTGGCGATGACGGCGTGGCTCTCCGACGCCTTCCGGGCGGCGGCCGAGGCGGGCCTCGGCCTCCAGATCGTCAGCCCGTCGGGCACCACGCTCTCCCCCGCTGTACGGGACACGTTGGGGGGCTGGCCGTCGCGCTGGATCGTGCAGGACGAGCGGGACGGCTACTACGACGGCCTGACGGGTGCCGTACTGCGCTGGCAGGACGGCATGTTCGCCCCGGTCGCCTCCCCCGACGCGACGGAGGACGATCCGCGCACCCCGGTGGCGGCCACCTTCCAGGAGGTCCACGACACCGGCGAGCGCCAACTCGCCCTGACCTTCCGCATGGTGCATCCGGCGGATGATCGGCTGGTGCTGGGCGGCGGGCTGGAGACGGTGTGGCGGGAGCTGACGGGCGAACCGCCGGCCGGCTGGGGCACGTCGGAACCGGCGACCCTGCCGTGGTCGCCGCGCCGACTGACCGACGTGGCGCACGAGCGGGCGCCGGAACCGACCTGGTTCGTCGTGGTCGGCAACCGGGACCGGCCGGCTCTCGCCACCGTACGGATCACGCGTACGGAGGCAGGGGTGGAAGAGCACGTCACGCTCGCCTTCGGCTACGGCTCCGGCTCCGGCTCCGGCTCCGGCTCCGGCTCCGGCTCCGGCTCCGGCTCCGGCTCCGGCGAGGAACTGCCCTTGGACGCGCTGCCCGCCGCCGCCGAGGCGCTGGCCACCCGTCACCACCTCCAGTCGATGCTCGTGCAGGTGCGTAAAGCACGACGGGACGTGGCGGTGCCCCCGCGCTTCGAGGGCCCCGGGGTTCCGCTGGCCTTTGTGCTGGGCGCCGAGGAGGTCCGCGCGATGCCGGGAGACCGGGCACGGCGCACACCGCTGGCGGAACAGCCGGTGGCCCTCGGCCCGAGGACCCGGCCGGCGCTCTACTATCCGCTGCCGGGGAATCCCTCGGACCTGTCCGGCTGGCAGGAGTACGAGCGGCTGATGCGCCATCTCCGGGGCGCCTAGAACTCGGCCCCCCGATGTCATGGGTTGGTCACGACATCGATCTGGCCGAATGGAGATTGCCGTCGTGATGCTTGAGTTGATAGACATGAATCCGAACACTTATGCGTTCGTTCGAGGCGTTGGGGGAAGAAGATGAAGTTCGACATGGGGGCCTCGGTCCTTTCGACGCTGCTCTCGCATTCGCAGGGCGCGAGTACGGATCTGGGGACACTGATCCGGCAGCTCATCGCGGCGGCCGAACCGCTGGAGGGCAAGTTCAACGGAGCGGGGAAGGTCGCCTTCGACGACTTCAAGAACCGCTCCGACGAGATCACCGCCGCACTCAACGCCTCACTGTCCGGGATCCTGGGCGGCCAGTCCGGAATGGACGCGGCGTTCGGTACGGGTGACCAGGAGCAGGGCGAGAACGCGAAGTCGCAGATGGCATCGGCCAATTTCGACGCGGCGCGTTTCGGTGGCCGTTGAGCCTGCCCGCGCACAAAGCTTTCAGGGATTTTCGGTTCACCACGGGGAGTGATGGTTGATGGCAGGCAGCACGGATCGGCGTTCGTACGACACAGGCGCTTCAACTGAGGTCCAGGGCAACATCCAGGTCGTGATCGCCCAGCTGGAGCAGGTGATCACAGCGCGGGACACGCAGGTGAAGGCGGCGATGAACGACTTCGCGGCCGACGGCGTGGCGGATGAGTACCACGGCAAGGAACTGCGGTGGAACGCGACCTCGCGGGAGGTCAAGAACATCATCCAGCTGCTGCGTACGACGCTGGAGAAGAACGACGGGACCGCCTCGCAGACGCTGGCGCGCGCGAAGGCCGCGGTCGACGGCATCGGCTGAGCCGCGGGCCGGTGCATCGGGCGGTGCATCGGGCCGTCCATCGGCCGGACATGTCGGCCATCAGGTCTTCTTCCTCACCGGGTCGGGTGAGTTGGTACGGATGAGCAGGGGGCTCGTCGGTGACGGCGTGGGATATCAAGCCGCAGGGTGTGCAGGGTCAGTTGAAGGTCGTCGGTGGACATGCCGGTGACCTGGAGAAGGCCCTCAACGCGTTCATGACGCATCTGTCGGAGGCGGCGCAGGCAGCGGGTACAGCGGTGCCGGGTACGGCGGCGAGTACGCCGCTGCAGGGGCCGGTGGCACCGGGGCAAGCGCCGTTGTCGCGGTCGGCGATGGGCCCGGTGGCGGCGGCACTGGGGCAGTACGCGCAAGAGCGGAAGCCCCAGTTGAAGTCGATGGCGGAGCGGATCCAGGCAGCGGTGCTCGGGGCTGCGACCGCGACCAATGAGTACGTCGAGGGCGACATCGACACGGCCAAGCAGGCTCAGAACGCGGCGAAGTCGGTCCGTCTGGACGTGCTCAAGGACCTGGGGGCCGGTAAGTGAGCGAGAACCAACCGGTCAACCTGGAGGGCATACCGGTCTTCACCGGCGAACTCGCGGTGCTCGACCGCAAGGTGACCGCGCTGGCCAAGGACGGGCAGAAGATCTCCTCGTCCGCGGCCGACATCCACAGCAGCTTCGGCGGCCTGCAGGCCTTCTACAAGGCGCCCGAGGCCGACCAGCTGTTCGCGACGACGAAGCCGGTCGCCGACCGCGGGGTCTCCCTCAAGTCGGACCTGGCCACCATCACCAGCGCGCTGAGCACGTACTCGGACGACGCCTATCCGCTGGTCGAGAAGTTGAGGCAGCTCAAGCGGGACGCGGGCGCGTTCCTGGTCAAGGCGAACGCCGACGACAAGTGGCGCGAGGACGGCGACCTGGTCGAGGAGAACAACAACCGCCGGGCCGAGATCGCCGAGACCTGGGCGGCGTTCCAGGCGGTCGAACGCGCCTGCTACAACAAGATCATCGCCTTGGTGCCGGACGGCAAGCAGCTCAAGGTGGACGACGGCTCCGGCGGCAAGGGGATGTACGGCTACGACGCCGAGGCCCTCAAGCACGCCAAGGGCCTGCCCTGGGGCGACCCGGTCAAGGAATCGACGCCCTGGTACCACGTACACGAACATCTCTGGGACTTCGGCAAGGGCGTCGTCGTCGACGGCGTCTGGGGCACGATCAAGGGCCTGGGCACTCTGGTCGGCACCGACGGCTGGGAATCCATGAAGCAAGCCTGGACCGGGCTGGCCAAGCTGACCACGGGCCTCTACATCTCCACCACTCCGCTGGCCGGGGCGTTCTGGTTGACCCCGGAGGACAAGCTTCCGTCCTGGCTGCGGGACTCGCGCACCGCGATGAAGGAGACCGGCAAGGCACTGCTGGCCTGGGACCAGTGGAGCGAGAACCCGGCGCGGGCGGCGGGCGCGGTCACCTTCAACGTGGTGACCACCGTGTTCACCGGCGGCGCGGGAGGCGGCGCCTCGGGCGCCGGCAAGGCTGCCGCCGCGGCGAAGGCCCTCTCCTTCGCCAACAAGGCGAGCCGCGCCATCGACCCGACGGCGTACCTCTTCAAGGGCGCGGGCGCGGGTCTGACGAAGATCAGCGATGTGATGGCCGGCTTCAAGGGCATGGGCAACATCGAGGTCCCGCCCATGCCAACGGGGTCTGTCACCCTGCCGGACGGCGCGTACAAGGCGGCCGACGGCACTCTGACCCTGCCCGAAGGCGCGGCTGTCCCGGACGGCGCGTTCGAGATCCCGAAGGGCTCGGTCAAGCTTCCGGACGGGGTGGAGATCCCCATCGGAGCAGTCGACCTCGGCGACGGCATCGTCCACCTGCCCGAAGGCATAGCCCCGCCCGCGGGATCACTGCCGATACGGGAGGGCGCCCTCGCATTCCCCGAGGGCACCACCGCCCTGCCGGAAGGCACCTTCAGGGACTTCGACGCGGAGGGCAACGTCGTTCACCTCGACCGCCAGGGCAACATCCTCGGCGAGGACGGCACCCTCAAACAGCACCACACGGACGCCCGCAAGGAGAACCCGCCCACCGGCACCTCCGCCACCACCAACGCGGACTCGCCCCAGGTCGGTTCCCCGGCCAGGTCCGAACTCCCGGCCCGCGAACTGGCCTCAGTCGGCGGGCGCAGTGGCGACGAAGCGCTGCATCTGGGCTCGGACACCTCGAATCCCATCCGTACAGGCGACAACGGCGCCCAAACCACCCGCCCCGGTACCGCGCCCGGCGGTACCGCCGGTGACAACATGCCGCGCAACGACTTGGACAACACTCAACGTGGCACACCGCCCCGCGCGGGAGATACGTCGCCCACGACTGGAGGACTCCCGGACGGCCTTCGCGCAGATGCACCCCACACCGGCGGGGGTTCCGCGGCGGGTGGATACCACGTGGACGGCTCTGGCAGGGCCGGCAGCCATAACTGGCCCAGCGGCTCCAGAGCCGACTCTTCAGGTGACGACCCAATAGCCGGACAGAACGCCCGCGATGAAGCACAGTTGGCGCAACGCACACCCGAGGAAGCCAAGCTCATCCAGGACGAGCATGTCCGTCTAGCGAACGAAGACCCGGCATGGAGGAGTGAGCATTACACCCCCCACCTCCACCGGCGCAACGCGCAGGAGATTGTCGACGGCCAGTACCTCCCCGTCCTAAAAGACGTCGGGAACGGGCGATACGTAGCCGTCAACGACCTTCCCTTTGCTTCCACCGAGAAGTACCGACTCGAAACCGAGGAACCCAAACTCAGCAACATCCCTGCCGGCCACAGAATAGAACTGGATGGCTTCGCCGAGAAGCACCAAGCCTACAAGGAACTCGGGAATGCCGAGAGGGCCCACACCAAGGACCCCACGGCAGAGACAGCGGAAACGCTGGAAGCGGCCAAGGAAGCTTTCGGCGACACTCCGGTCAACACCAAGGTCGGTGAGGCCCTGGGTGAGGGGTCGGCCCGCTTGCACGTCATTCCGGAGATCTTCCCTAACGCCAGACAGATAACCGACCTGCCTCGCACTCCGAATGGATCTCGCACATTCGATCAACTGTACGAACTCGACGGCGGTGAGTTCCTGATCGTCGAAGCAAAGGCACCCGATGGGCGTCTCGGCTGGCGCCAAGGAGCAGGAGCCGATGCGAGCAGACAGGTCAAGCAGGGAACACTGGAGTATGTGCAAACCATCATTACCGAGATGCACTCTCGCGGCGGCAGGGACCGAGAGATTGCAGAACAACTGCGTTTCGCGCTTTTGGATAAGAAGATCCAATACGTCATGGTGAAAGCGAAGGACCACACGGGCGCCTACACTGGAGGCGAACTCCGACACTTCAAGATCTTCGAGGATGAGGTTCATTGACCGTCACCGTTCAACGCCACGCCATCTCCCGACAGCACCTCCCTGAGCGAGAGCCATCCATCTCAAAGCACACGACACTCTTGCTAGCGAGGATCGAAAACACCCCCTTTGCCCTCGAAAGCGTCATGTCAACCGCTTTGGTTACAGCTTACGAGAAAGCTGTCGTCGACCCGACCGTCTCATGGATCGAATCATGGGAAGCATGGGTCACAGCCATGCAGTCCGGATCGGCAATCTTCGCAGCCGCCACGTCGACCGAAGCCAACGTACAGTGCCTAATTCACCATGAGAAGCGCACCGTTGCAGCTTTCACGGGCCCTGAGTCCTTCGTGAATGCCGGCCACTGGCTCACAGCTTTCTACCTCGCGGCAATCTGCCGTAACAGTCAGCGACTAACAGACCTCTGCAAAGTGCCAACATCCAAGCTGCGCGAGTCCGGGGCAGTGTACGACGAGTATCAGTACGCCTGGATCGAAACATTGCAGTCCTTCTGGCTCGGCCATGAAAATTTCCCCGATAAACTCGTTGAAGCCGCGTCAGGAACCCAGCCGGGCAACCGTCCAAGTACGGAGCAAAACTATATCTCCCGAATCATGTGGCCTCCGATGGAGCTCCTCCGTTGGCGCGCAACAGGCCAACACGAAGAGTTCAATCGCTCCCTCGAAAATGCACTCCTCGCCCATAAAGATTACTGGTCAACCGACCCAGATATCGCTGACTCCTGCTATGGCTGGGTAGCCTTGGCGCCACTCGCCATGGCCTGTTTCGCACTGGACGCAGAATTCCCTATCGAAGTCGAGTCGGACTACCTTCCCAAGCATCTCCTCCAGCGCACCTGGATCGGCGAGTTCCCCACCTGAAGGTTGCCCATGTGGTTCTCGCGGGAAAAATTCACTCCGCGGGGATTATCTCAAGTGCGCGAAGGGCGAGGCGAGCAGGTGTCATCCGAGGATCACTTCGCGGCGGGCGAGCACTGGGAAGCGATCCGGGCGTTCGTCGCGCCTGCGGTGCGGTCGGCCGTGGACCGGTTCATCGATCCGCTCTTCTGGGGTGGGCTGGAGTACATGGCCGATCGGGACGCCGAGGGGGGCGCGGCACATGTGTCGGTGGTCTTGCCCGATGCGCCGTCGGATCACCTCCTGTGGTGTCCGCCCGCTGCCGTCTCCCCGCTGAAACTGCTCTGGGAACTCGTCGGCGCCGAACTCGAAGCGCTCCGGGAGCCGTTCGATCGGCACGCCCAAGCCGGCTCCAGCCGTATCAACGGATTCAACGCCTTCGCCGGGCTGCTCCACAGGTGGGGTGACGTCATCGGCAAGGCCCAGCGGCGTGGCTGGGGCGTTGTCGGGCTGCGTTGCTGAAACAGGCTTGGAGCGATGCCCGTTTGGAGGATTGAATAGTTCCATGGTGAGGCAGGAGCACACGAAGAAGAGGCAGGCTCCCTTCGGCATACCCAAGGGCATCGTCCTTCTCGCGACGCCGGAAGGCTGGCGCCATAGTCTTCTCACCGAGGGAGGCGGGACACTCTGCGGGCGCCTTACCGGCCTGCCGCCCGATACCGACCCGGCCGAGGCACGGGCCGCCGTGACCGCGATGGTGGCTGGACTCGCGCACGACGTGAACGAAGCTGACGTCGACGTGGTCTGGGATCAGCCTCGGGAACCCGGGTCCTGGACAGCCCGAGTCGCCGTTGCGGCACCCCCGCCGAGCGCCAGGGGTTGAGCAACAGGCTCAGCCCTGCGTCGAGTTGCCGTCCAGCTTGCGGCGTTCCCGCTTGTTGGGGTGGCGGATGATCACGCCCGCCATGCCGCCGGCCCCGGTGAGCCGGATCAGTGGCGTTCCCGGGAGGCGGCCGGACGTGGTCTCGTCCTTCAGGCCGCCGAAGCCGGGGGCCATGCCGGTGGTGTCCGTGGCCCAGCCGTCCGGGATCACGATCGTGACGCCGGAGGTCTCCCCGTACGCCTCCACCACCACCTCCGTGAGGCGGCACTCGACCCGGGTGAAATCGAGGCTCACCCCTCCCAGGCCGGCGTGCGCGACCACGTGCCCAGGTACCTCCCAGCGGCCGGGGCCCCGGGACTCGCCGTACATGCCGCCCTTGAGCACCAGCGGCGGCAGGTTCTCCGCTGCCGCTGCCGCTGACGGCGAATTCGGCAGGTCGGCCGTCAGGACGGCCAGCTCGGCGTACGTCTTCGACGTCAGTGCCTGCTCCAGGCGGGAATCCAGCTCATCGAGGTCGATACGCCCCTCGGCCGCCGCGTCGCGCAGTTGCTCCACCACCGCTTCCCGGTCGTCGTGAGAAGCGCGGAGCTCTCCCGAGGCGGCGGGGCGTGGGGTCGGCTCCGGGAACTGGGCAGTCATGATCCCAAGAATAGGCAATCGCGGACCGGGAGAACAGGGGCCGCGCACCTTGAGCGCCGCATACCTTGAGCACCGCCCCTGCCCGGTGACACGTCGGGCCACGATCGCCCAAGCCCGTCTCCTGGAGGGCCCACCGATCACCAGGTGTCCAAGCCCAGACGATTCGGCACATCGCCCATGGTGCGGAGCGCCGCGACCTGCTCCTCCAAACAGCTCAGGGCGTCCGTGAAGGAGAGTTGATCGATCCGCTGATGATGGAGAGTGTGGACATCGGCACCGAACTCCCCCCGTGGTTCATCAAGGTCGACGTCGACCATGGCTTCAACGATGCATCCGGTCGGCGTGATGGTCACTCCTGCCGAGAACCGCAGCTCACTGACATCCGCATCGCCCTCCGCGAAGAAGCCGAAGCGATGGCCCGTCCTCAGTTCAGGGCCCGAAGCGTGTTCTTCGATCGAGATGGCGTGCACCAGCCCAGACCCGTTGCCGAAGTCATGGGCGATATGGAGCTGAGTGGTGAAATCACCCAGCTGCTGGTGCAGCCGGTGCATCGTGGTCAGCAGGAGCGCCGTGCCTGCGGCATCATTCGGGCCGGTGACGTTCGACATCAGTGAATCATCGCCCACGGCCGTACGCCCCGGTCGGCGGTCACGTCGTGGTCCGGGTGATCGCTGCGGTGCTGATCCTCGTGGGCGGTGTCGCGCATGTCGTCGATCTCGTACGGCATGGTCTGCGGGACAGTGGGGCCTCGCCGAGCCGGGGCTTCAACGGGTCGCCGTTTTCACCTTGTTCGTGCTCGGGGCGGCGCCCTTCGTCCGCCGCCGGCTCGGGGAGGGAACCGTCAGCCCAGCCGGTTACCGAAGCGGACCGCCGACGGCGTCACGCCCAGGCTCGCCTCGCCGAAGGAGACCGAGCCCTTGGTGACCGGGCCCGTGCGGCTGCCCTTGAACAGCCAAACGCCTCCCTGGTCGGTGTTCTCGCCGGGGGCGGCGACCGTCAGCGTGGCCGGTACGCCCTTGGCGGCGGCCACCACGTGGACCTCGCCGCCGAACGCGTCGCCCTGCTCGTCGACGCCGGGGACGTCCGCCGTGGACTGGCCGATCACCTTCGTGTCCGCGCCCGTGATTCCCGAGGCGCGGCCCGTGAAGACCAGGACCCCGCCGGCGTCCTTGGCCGTCTCCACGTCCTCGCCCGGCAGGCCCACGACGACCTCGCCGTAGCCGTCGCCGTCCAGGTCCCCCACCGCCGCGCTCGCGCCCATCGCGTCGCCCGCCTCGTCCGCGCCCGGCACCCCGGCGGTGGCCTGGGTGATCCACTTCGGCTTCACGGAGGTGTTCTGGCCGTTCGGGCCGCCGAGGGCGACCGCCACCGCGCCGCCCTTGCTCGGGAAGTCCAGGTCGCTGTCCATGCCGGTCGGCTGACGGGTGTAGACCAGGTCGGGATAGGCGTCCCCGTTGACCGAACCGACCGTCACCGAGGCGTGCGTGAGGTACGTTCCCGGCGCGGTGGCGATCGGCGTGTACGTGAAGCCCGTACCGGTCGACAGGTACAGCGAGGTCCCACCGCAGTCCGGCTCGTCGGTGCAGCCGGTACGGACGAGCAGGTCGTCCTTGCCGTCGTTGTTGATGTCCGCGGCCTGCACGCCCTCGAAGTCGGTGACCCCGTCGTCGGCGGTGAGTGCGGTGCGCGTGCTGCCGGCCGAGCCGTCCGCGCCGATCTTCTCGTCCAGCACGATCTTCCCGGCCCAGTCGGTACGGTCGATTCCGGCCGCGTCCGTCCGGCCGTCGCCGTCGAAGTCGCCCAGGGCGTACCCCTGGCCCTGGAACTCGACGGCGCGGGTGCCGAGGCCGTTCTTGCCGCCGAAAAGGATGATCCGCGGACCCTGGCCGGCCGAGACCAGCAGGTCGGTGTAGCCGTCGCGGTCGATATCGGCGGGCGTCGCCGTGCCGAATCCGGCGTTCGCGGTCGCCGAGCCGGGGACTCCTGGCGTGTTCTGGTGGATCACCTGGTGACGGGCCGGGTCGATGCCCTTCGCGTCGCCCGGATACACCGCCACGTACCCGGCCTTCTTGATGCCGGACACGGTCCCGTCGGGCACCGAGGCGAACATGTCCGCGTACCCGTCCCCGTTGAAGTCGACCTGCTGACGTGCGGCGGAGGCCGGCGCGGCCGCCACCGCCGTCCCGGAGAGGGCCGGTGCGGCAGTCGCCGTGGCCGCCAGCGTCACGAAGATCGCCGAAGCGGTACGGAGTCGAGAAGTCTTCATCGTTCATCCCCCGGATGCGTACGGGCGGTTGACAGGCGGGCCTGCCGCCCTACCCGCCAAGAAAGACCATCACCACGGCGAATGGTTGTGCGCCCCGGGCTCGATCCCTTTGCGTACGAGGCTGGCTCCAGCACCACCTTCTTGCGTTATCGGCAACATTGCATGCACTTGACGCAAGCCTCTCGTACGCTCGCATACATGGCTCACGCACACCAGAACCAGCACCAGCACGGACCTGCGGACCGCTCCGCCCACGCCCACTCCCACTCCCACGCCCACAGTCACGGCTCCGACGCGACGCCCAACGGCCTCCCCGAGATCCTCGATCTCGACGCCGCCCTCTTCGCGCCCCATCTGACCGCGCTCACCGGCCGTATCGCCTGTCTGGCCGGGGACGACGTCCGGCACATCGTCGACCTCGGCGCCGGCACAGGGACCGGCACTTTCGCCCTGCTGGAGCAGTTCCCGACCGCCCGGGTGACCGCCGTCGACAGCTCCCCCGCGATGCTGGAACGGCTGGTTTCGGCAGCGCGGGACCGGGGGCTGGGCGAGCGCGTACGCACGCTGGAGGCCGACGCCGGTGCGGGGCTGCCGGGAGTGGTCGACGCCGACCTCGTCTGGGCGTCGGCGTCCCTGCACCACCTGGACGACCCCGCGATCGCCCTCGCGGGCATCCGCGCCGCGCTGCGTCCCGGAGGGCTGGTGGCCGTCGCGGAGGTGGACGGAATGCCTGCCTTCCTGCCCGCGGACGGCGAATCGGGTGAGCTGGAGGCCCGCTGCCGGGCCGCGCTCGACGGGCTGCACGCCGAGCGGATGCCGAACCGGGGCGCCGACTGGGGTTCCCTGCTGACGGCCGCCGGCTTCTCCGTCGAGCAGGAACGCGCCGAGCCGTGGGAGCTGCGCGCCCCACTGCCCGAGGGGGCCGGGCGGTACGCCTTCCTGGTCTTCGAGCGGATCCGCTCCTCTCTCGACGGGCGCGTCACCGCCGACGACCTGGCCGCGCTCGACCGGCTCATCGACGGCGGGCCCGAGGACGTACGCCACCGCGACGACCTCGTCGTACGGTCCACGCGCCAGACCTGGATGGCCCGCCCCGTCCTGGGCGGCTGAACCTGGGGCCGGTGCGGCTGCCCGTACAGCCCGCCCTGCCCCCTCCTCTCTGGCCCCTGCCCTTCTGCCCCTGCCTCTGCCCCCTGGCGCTCTAACTGGTGACCGCGACCACCGTCCCCGCGGACACCGCCGCCACCGTCCGCAGCACCGCCGCGTTCACCGCCTCCGCGCCCCAGCTGCTCCGCTCCAGCTCCTTCGCCCGCTTGTAGACCTTGCCGGACCACGGGATGGAGCGGTGCAGCGTCGGCAGCGTGCCGCTCGCGGAGAGCAGTCCGGTCAGCGCCGCCGTACGGTCGTCGGGCTCGGCCCCGTCGACCAGGACGGCCCGGACCCTCTCCACCAGGGCCTTCTTGTACCCGGTGTCCGCCACCGACATCGACGTCGTACGGAACAGGCCCAGGGTCTTCTTCGTCTCCCGGCGCAGCATGCCCCGCTCCACGAGCCGGTCGAGCACCGCCTCCCGCTTCCCCACCCCCGTACCGATCTCGATCAGCAGGGTCTGTACGCCGCGCACGCGCTCCCCCACCTTCGCGTGGGCGGCCCGGAGCAGCGGATCCGACGGCGTGCGACCGGCGACGGCGTGCACCTTCACACCGTTCAGACCCGTGTCGTTCTCGTCGGCCCTGATGTGACCGCCGAGGCCCAGCTCGACGAGGAGCGCGCCGCCCAGCGTGTAGTACAGCGTGCCCGCCCCCGCGATGGCCCCGGACGTGTCGTCCATCATCAGCAGCGTCAGGTCTTCGACGATGAGCATGTCGTTGTCGATCTCGTTCTCGTTCTGCTTCGGCTTCTGCATGGCCTCTGTCCAACCGTCGGCATCCGGTGCGCGGGTCTCCGTCCAGCCTGCCCCGCCCGGGGCGGGAGGTTCGGTGTGCCCTGTCACCACTGTTCATGACAGACGTCATGTCCGGGCCCACGACGGGGCCGACCGGCCGAGCGGCGGCACCGGTAGCATCCGGGCGAGACCCGATCGGACGATGAGGAGCGACGCGTGCGATTCGCGCTGGAAGCACTGTTCGCCGACGTACCGGCCGAGCAGATCGCCGAAGCCCGCGCCTTCTACCGGTCGAGGACGGCGGGCCGCGGGCCCGCCTCCTTCGAGGAGCTCAAGGAGGCCCGAGCGAAGAAGCCCGCGTCCCGCGCGGCCGTGCCACCTGCCCTCGAAGAGACGATCGATGCCGCCGGAGTGCGCGTCCCGGTCCGTATCTTCCTGCCCGCAGACGGTCCGCCCCAGGGTGTCTACCTGGGCATCCACGGAGGCGGCTTCTACATGGGCACCGCCGCGCAGGGCGACGAACGCCACCGCGCACTCGCGGACGCCCTGCGCGTCGCCGTCGTCGGCGTCGACTACCGGCTCGCGCCCGAACACCCCTGGCCGGCCGCACCCGACGACTGCGAAGCGGTGGCACTCTGGCTCGTCGAGGAGGCCGAGGCCCGCTTTGGGACCACTCGGCTCACGATCGGCGGAAGCTCGGCGGGAGCCACTCTCGCCCTGGCGACCCTGCTCCGGCTGCGGGACCGGGGTGTCGCCGACCGGTTCGCCGGGGCCGCGCTCCGCTTCGGCACGTACGACCTGAGCGCGCGGACCCCGAGCGGCCGCCTCATCGCGGACGAGTACTTCATCCAGGCGTACGCCGGCCACGTGCCGGACCGCGACCGCACCCTTCCCGACATCTCGCCCCTCTACGCCGACCTCACCGGGCTTCCCCCGGCCCTGCTGGTCGTGGGCGCCGAGGACATCCTGCTGGAGGACAACCTCACGTTGGCGGGACGGCTGTCGGCGGCCGGCAACGACGTCGAGCTGCGCGTCTATCCCGCCTCGCCCCACGGCTTCACCGGCCACCCCACCGCCCTGGCCGCCACGGCGCTCGACGGGATCAACTCCTGGCTGCGCGAACGGATCAGCGGTCGCCCCTGACACGGGCATGCAGATGCATGTCGTGCCGGCCGTCGTCGTGCACGGCCGCGCTGCGCTTGGTCCCCTCCAGCAGATAGCCGGCCCGGGTCGCCACCTTGCACGAGGCGTCGTTACGCGTCGAGTGGTCCAACTCCAGCCGGTGGAAGCCGATGTCGTCCAGCGCCCACGCGCTGACCGCCGCGAGTGCGCGGGAGGCGACCCCCGCGCCGCGTGCGGTCGGGAGCACCCAGTACGCGGCGTTCGCGGCGCCGTCCTCGAAGTCCACGCGCCGCAGGGCCATCCGGCCGAGCACCTCGCCGCTGTCGCGGGCGACGGCCCAGTGGCAGCCCCTCTCCCGCTCCCAGTCCTGGCGGTACCCGTCGAACCACTCCTCCACCTGAGCCACGGTCGAGGGGCGGTGCGTGTGCCAGCGGCAGGTCTCCTCGTCCTCGTACGCGGAGAGGAACGCCGCCGCGTCGGCCCGCTCCCACGGACGCAGCAGCAGCCCGCCGCCGGCCACCGGGATTACGGGTTGCGGGCCTCCGGCGAGGCAGCCGGAGGCAAGGGTGGGCGGCGTCGACAGGGTACGGGTCATGGCCCCATGGTCACCGATACCCCGGCTGACAGCGGCTCGGCCCCCTGCCTACGCTCAAGCCATGAACATCTTCCACGGGGGTGACGGCCGGCGCCTGGAGATACGCAACGGCGGTACGGAGGTGTTCGTGGACGTGGTACTTGCGCACGTACCGGGCGATGGTGGAGGCGTTCGACCCCGCGACGGCCAGGCCCGGAACGGATGTGCTGCCCGGGCCGGAGGACGCCGCGATGGCCTCGTGCGTACGTCACCGGGTGCTGGACGCCCTGCCGCACTGGGCGGGGTGCGTCTTCTGCACGGCCGGGGTCTGAGGGCCGCGCGGGGTTCCCGCCCCGGCAGCCCCGTGCCGCATCGGCCACGTCCGCTTCAGTGACGTCCGCCGCGCTCCCAGCGCTGCGCCGTGAGAGTCATGGGCCGCCCACCGGCGAGCCGGTCCGCCCAAGGCCGGACCAGGTCCCGCGTCTCGTCCGGCAGCGCCCGCGCGGCCGCGACCACCCCCGTCGTACCGGTTGCCCCGTCATCGACCAGAGCGGCCACGAAGGTCAGCCGACTGTCCGGCTCCGCGCCCAACAGCCCCTGCCGCTCGGCATCGCCCGAGGCAACACCGCCCGAGGCGCGGGCCGACACGGGCCACCGAGCGGTGACGAGCGTGTACGGGACATCCGCCTCCGGTTCGCGCCTCAGCAGCACATCCGCCGCGACGACCGTGAGATCCCGGTAGAGGCCCGCCTTCCAGAACGGCTCCTCCTTCGCGAACCGCTCAGCGGCGGCACGGTCGGCCAGGTCGACGACGTGGACGCTCCCCGTGTGCTCCTCCCCGTCGTCGGACACGGTGGGGCCGCGGAGTATCAGCCGGCTGTCGAACCCGTCCATGTAGGACCAGTGCTCCTCGCACAACGCCTCCAACTGGTCGGCGACATCGGGCTGGTCCTGGGCGTACACATAGAACGGCATGCCGAGAACGTACCGGAGCCGCACCGCCTCAGGGCCGCAGCGGGACAAGCCCCGGGCCCGACGGGTGGTCCGGCTCGAACGCGTCCGGAATCCCCAGCCGCAGGCCCCGGCTCCGGGCGACCCGGTGCACGTCCCGCAGCGAGTGCGCCAGGGCGGCGGCGACATGGCGGAGCTGGACGGCGGTGGACCGGTCGTCCGCGACCAGGTCGTCGGCGTGGTCGAGAAGGTCGTAGGCCATGCCGAGCTGCATCGCCTCGACCTTGTCGGCCTCCCGCGAGACCTTGCCGTCGCCGTTGCCGACGACATAGCAGGGCCTGCCTGCCGTGCCGGCCCAAGGGAGCAGGCGGACGGTGTTCAGCGGCTGTTCTTTCATGAGGGCGTCAACTCCGTGTGCGGTGGGGGTGAATTCTTCGCTGCGTAGCGATCCACTCACAGCGTGCGAGCGGCGCGGCTAGGCTCGCCAGGGGTTTTGTGGTGACACCGGGTTCGTCGCACGGGAGTTGGCTGTGAGTAATACCTATGGCACATGGTTGAAGGCGCAGCGGGAAGCGGCCGGCCTGACGCAGCAGCAGCTCGCGGACCGCGCGCTGATGACGCGGTCACACATCTCGCACATCGAGGCCGGGCGTCGCATGCCGAGCGAGGAGGATGCCCTGCGGCTGGACAGGGCGCTGGGGACCGGAGATGTGCTGACGACATTCCGACCTCAGCCAGACGACCGTTCCGTCGCGGAACGGTTCAAGGCGGCTCGGAAACTCGAGGAACAGGCGACGTTCATCCGTGAGTTCGCCATCGCCTATTTTCCTGGCATCCTCCAGACGCGCCGGTACGCGGACACGGTGCTGGGCGCAGCCTTTCCGCCATATAGCGATGAGGAACGTGACAAGGCTGTTGTCTCACGGCTGGAGCGGGCCAAAATCCTGGAGCGCCCCACATCCCCCGTAGTCTGGGCGCTGCTGGACGAATCCATCCTCCGACGCTTGGCGGGGAGTGCGGACATCATGGCTGAACAGATCATGCACGTGGTGCAACTGGTCGAGCGGGGCCGGATCCGCGCGCATGTGATGCCCTTGAACGGGCCCATCACCAACCTGCACCAGAGCATGGTGACGCTGATGCACTTCGAGGACCAGCCACCGGTGGCGTACTCCGAAGGCACGCAGGTGGCCAAGGTGCACGATGCACCACACTTGGTCGAGCGGATCGAGGCCACCTACGCTCTGGCCATGAGCGACGCGCTGTCCCTCTCCGAGTCGCTGAACGTACTCAGGGCAGCGGCAAGGGAGTACGGATACCGTGACTGAGCGAACCAACCCATTGGCAGACTGGCGGAAGTCGTCGTACAGCGGCCCCGACAAAGACAGCTGCCTCGAAGTCCAGGACGCGCACCCCGCCGCCGTCCACGTCCGTGACTCCAAGGTCACCGGTGGGCCCGCCCTGCTCATCCCCGCCGCCGACTGGACCTCCTTCGTGGACGCCGTCAAGCGCGGTGCCCTCTCCGCCTGACCCGGAGGTCGAGCGGAGAGGGCCCGGGCCTCACTCCCCCACGTACTCCGCAAGGTGTTCGCCCGTCAGCGTCGAGCGGGCGGCGACCAGGTCGGCCGGGGTGCCCTCGAAGACGATCTTGCCGCCGTCGTGGCCCGCGCCGGGGCCGAGGTCGATGATCCAGTCGGCGTGGGCCATGACCGCCTGGTGGTGCTCGATGACGATCACCGACTTTCCGGATTCGACCAGGCGGTCCAGCAGGCCGAGGAGCTGCTCGACGTCCGCGAGGTGCAGACCGGTGGTCGGCTCGTCGAGGACGTAGGTACCGCCCTTGTCGCCCATGTGCGTCGCCAGCTTCAGGCGCTGGCGTTCGCCGCCGGACAGCGTGGTGAGCGGCTGGCCGAGGCTCAGGTAGCCGAGGCCGACGTCCGCGAGGCGGTCGAGGATCTTGTGCGCGGCCGGGAGGGGCGCATCGCCGGAGGAGCCGAAGAACTCCTCGGCTTCGGCGACCGACATCGCCAGGACCTCGCTGATGTCCCGGCCGCCGAGGTGGTAGTCGAGGACCAAGGGCTGGAACCGCTTGCCCTCGCAGTCCTCGCAGGGGCTGGAGACGCTGGCCATGACGCCGAGGTCGGTGAAGATGACGCCCGCGCCGTTGCAGGTGGGGCAGGCGCCCTCGGAGTTGGCGCTGAACAGGGCGGGCTTCACGCCGTTGGCCTTGGCGAAGGCCTTGCGGATCGGCTCCAGGAGACCGGTGTACGTCGCCGGGTTGCTGCGGCGGGAGCCCTTGATGGGGCTCTGGTCGACCGAGATGACGTTCTCGCCTGCCGGGATCGAGCCGTGGACCAGCGAGCTCTTTCCGGAGCCGGCGACGCCCGTGATGACGGTGAGGACGCCGAGCGGGATGTCGACGTCGACGTCCTGGAGGTTGTGCGCCGTCGCGCCGCGGATCTCCAGCGCGCCGGTCGGCTTGCGAACCTCCTCCTTGAGGACGGCCCGGTCGTCGAGGTGGCGGCCGGTGACGGTGTCGGAGCCGCGGAGCCCTTCCAGGGTGCCCTCGAAGCAGACGGTGCCGCCCGCCGTACCGGCCCCGGGGCCGAGGTCGACCACGTGGTCCGCGATGGCGATGGCCTCCGGCTTGTGCTCGACGACCAGGACGGTGTTGCCCTTGTCGCGCAGGCGCAGCAGCAGGTCGTTCATGCGCTGGATGTCGTGCGGGTGGAGGCCGATGGTCGGCTCGTCGAAGACGTACGTGACGTCGGTGAGCGAGGAGCCGAGGTGGCGGATCATCTTGACGCGCTGGGCCTCGCCGCCGGACAGGGTGCCGGAGGGGCGGTCCAGGGAGATATAGCCGAGGCCGATCTCCACGAACGAGTCCAGCGTCTGCTGGAGGGCTTCGAGCAGCGGGGCGACCGAGGGTTCCTCCAGGCCGCGGACCCACTCCGCGAGGTCCCGGATCTCCATCGCGCAGGCGTCGGCGATGGAGATCTTCTTGATCTTCGAGGAGCGCGCGCCCTCGGTGAGCCTCGTTCCCTCGCACTCGGGACAGGTGGCGAAGGTGACCGCGCGGTCGACGAACTCCCGGATGTGGGGCTGCATCGCCTCCCGGTCCTTGGACAGGAACGACTTCTGGATCTTGGGGATCAGCCCCTCGAAGGTGAGGGTGGAGCCCTCGACCTTCACCTTGGTCGGCTCCTTGTAGAGGAAGTCCTGCATCTCCCGCTTGGTGAACTTGGCGATCGGCTTGTTCGGGTCGAGGAAGCCGGACTCGGCGTAGATCCGCACGGTCCACCAGCTGTCCGACTTCCAGCCGGGGATGGTGAACGCGCCCTCGGCGATCGACTTGGAATCGTCGTAGAGCTGGGTGAGGTCGATGTCGGAGACCGACCCGCGGCCCTCGCAGCGCGGGCACATGCCGCCGGTGCGGCTGAAGGTCGCCTTTTCCGTCTTCTTGTTGCCGCGCTCGACGGTGATCGCACCGCTGGCCGTCACCGAGGGGACGTTGAAGGCGAACGCGCCGGGCGGGCCGATGTGCGGTTTGCCGAGCCGGCTGAAGAGGATGCGGAGCATGGCGTTGGCGTCGGTGGCGGTGCCGACGGTGGAGCGGGGATCGCTGCCCATGCGCTGCTGGTCGACGATGATCGCGGTCGTCAGGCCGTCGAGCACGTCGACGTCGGGGCGGGCCTGCGAGGGCATGAAGCCCTGGACGAACGCGGGGTAGGTCTCGTTGATCAGCCGCTGGGACTCGGCGGCGATGGTGGCGAAGACCAGCGAGCTCTTGCCCGAGCCGGAGACTCCGGTGAACACCGTCAGCCGGCGCTTCGGCAGCTCGATGCTGACGTCCTTCAGGTTGTTCTCCCGCGCACCGTGCACGCGGATCAGGTCGTGGCTGTCGGCAGCGTGCGGCGCGGGCGGCTGCGGGGTCTTCGTTCTCGGAGCCATGCTCGTCGTCTCTCCATCACGGGAACTGGTGCCACTGGATAACGGGTGCCGCTGGACTGCTGGTGCGCGGAGCCTACTGTCCGTGCACGGGGCCGGGGCCCGGATTTCCGGGCTCCGGCCCCTGAGGGCGGTACGGAGGTGCTACTTCTTGGCCTGGGTGATGCGCAGCATGTTGCCGGAGGGGTCGCGGAAGGCGCAGTCCCGGACGCCGTACGGCTGGTCGATCGGCTCCTGGAGCACCTCACCGCCCGCCGCGCGGACCTTCTCGAAGGCCGCGTCCACGTCCTCGGCGGAGAGGATGACGCCGCGCAGCATGCCCTTGGCGAGCAGCTCGGCCATGGTCCGGCGGTCGGCTTCCGGGGCGTTCGGGTCCGCGAGCGGGGGCTCCAGGACGATCTCGACGTCCGGCTGTGCGGGGGATCCGACGGTCACCCAGCGCATGCCTTCGAATCCGACATCGTTGCGCACCTCCATTCCCAGGGCGTCGCGGTAGAAGGCGAGCGCCTTGTCGTGGTCGTCGACGGCGATGAAGCACTGCGAGAGGTTGATGTCCATGGATTTCACGCTACGGGCGGGGGGTGCGATCTGCTTCTCCATTCCTGACCGGTCGTGTGAGCATCTTGGCGACGCATGCCGGGATGGTCTCGCCGGCGTCGTGGGGGCGGGCCCGGTAGGCGCTCGGGGTCTCCCCGACCAGCTCCGTGAAGCGGGAGCTGAACGAGCCCAGCGACGTACAGCCGACGGCGAAGCAGACGTCCGTGACCGACAGGTCGCCCCGGCGCAGCAGTGCCTTGGCCCGCTCGATACGGCGGGTCATGAGATAGCTGTACGGGGTCTCGCCGAAGGCGGCGCGGAAGCTGCGGGAGAAGTGGCCCGCCGACATCAGGGCGTCGCGGGCCAGCGAGGGGACGTCGAGCGGTTCGGCGTACTCGCGGTCCATACGGTCACGGGCCCGGCGCAGCCGGACCAGATCCTCCAGCCTCACTCCCACACCTTCCTCCTCCCACCCTCGCACGGCCGCCGACGCCCGGCCCCTCGCCCGGAGACGGGTCACCACTCACGCTCGGCGATCAGCTCCTCCGGATCCGCGTCCGCGAAGCCGTACGCCGTGGCGATGGTCCAGAAGGCCTCGCCTATCTCCTCGCGGGCCGACGTCTCGATCTCGCTGCCCGCCGCCTCGAACTCCGCCTCCAGGCCGTTGAATGCCTCGGTCGCCACCGCGGTCAGCGCGTACAGCGCGGTGAGGTCGGCCGGGCGCTCCGCCTCGATCCGCTCGCACAGGGCACGCAGGACCGCCGTGCCCTTGTCCAGGACGTGGTCCGGGAAGTAGTCGTCCTCGTACAGCAGGGCCAGGAAGGTATGGCCCGCCAGCTGCTCGTTCGTGATCGTCATCGTGCCCCCCGATACGTACCGTCGCCGTCTGCATCCGATAGTCCCCCACGCCACTGACAATCGGGCCGCCCCTTGACCTTCCCCGGCCTCCGCCGGTCCGTCGCGTGCCGAGCATCACCCTGGACAGCGACCACAACCGGCGGGTAACTTCGAAGGGAGTCTGAGCAAGCGCTTAGCCATGTTCCCGCGAGTTCCGCGAGTTCCGCGAGTTCTGCGAGATCCCACGAGATCCCGCGAATCGACCGCCGACCTAGGAGGCATCCCGTGCGCCGTACGGTATTCAACGAGGACCACGAGGCGTTCCGGGAGACCATCCGCGCCTTCATCGCGGCCGAGGTCGTGCCGGTCTACGACGAGTGGTTCGCCGCCGGCCAGGCGCCGCGCGACTTCTACCTCAAGCTCGGTGAGCTGGGCATCTTCGGCATCGAGGTCGACGAGGAGTACGGCGGCGCGGGCATCGACTCGCACAAGTACGAGGCCGTCATCTACGAGGAGACCGCCCGCGCGGGCGTCACCTTCGGCGGCTCCGGCGTGCACACGCTGCTCGGCCTCCCCTACATCAAGATGCTGGCCACCGACGAGCAGAAGAAGCGCTGGCTGCCGAAGTTCGCGAGCGGCGAGGAGATGTGGGCCCTCGCGATGACCGAGCCGGGCACCGGCTCCGACGTCGCGGGCATGAAGACCACCGCCAAGCTCTCCGAGGACGGCACGCACTACGTCCTCAACGGTGCGAAGACCTTCATCACCGGTGGCGTCCACGCCGGCCGGGTCATCGTCTGCGCCCGTACCGCCGCCCCCCGCGAGGACGACCGCCGCTTCGGCATCTCCCTCTTCGCCGTCGACACGAAGTCCGAGGGCTACTCGGTCGGCCGCAAGCTCGACAAGCTGGGCCTGAAGGTCTCCGACACCGCCGAGCTGGCGTTCGTCGACGTCAAGGTCCCGGTCGAGGACCTCATGGGCGAGGAGAGCCAGGGCTTCGGCTACCTCGGCACCAACCTGGCCTCCGAGCGCTGGGGCATCGCCTTCGGCGCGTACGCCCAGGCCGCGGCGGCCGTCCGGTTCGCCAAGGAGTACGTCCAGGACCGCACGGTCTTCGGCAAGACCGTCGCCTCGTTCCAGAACACCAAGTTCGAGCTGGCCGCCTGCCAGGCCGAGGTGGACGCGGCCCAGGCCGTCGCCGACCGTGCGCTGGAGGCCCTGGACGCCGGCGAGCTCACGGCAGCGGAGGCCGCCTCCGCGAAGCTGTTCTGCACCGAGGTCGCCCACCGCGTCATCGACCGCTGCCTCCAGCTGCACGGCGGCTACGGCTTCATGAACGAGTACCCGATCGCCCGCCTGTACGCGGACAACCGGGTCAACCGCATCTACGGCGGCACCAGCGAGGTCATGAAGTCGATCATCGCGAAGTCCATGGGCCTGTAAGGGATTACCTTCCCTCCATGAACGAGAGTCCCGATCCCCTGCTCGATCTGCTCCACCTGCTCGACCTGGAGCGGATCGAGCGGGACATCTTCCGGGGCGAGAGCCGCAGCGCGCTCGTGCCCCGGGTGTTCGGCGGACAGGTCGCGGCCCAGGCGCTCGTCGCCGCGGGCCGCACCGTCCCCGCCGAACGGGGAGCCCACTCCCTGCACTCCTACTTCCTGCGGGCCGGTGACCCCGGCGCGCCCATCGTCTACACCGTCGACCGCATCCGCGACGGGAAGTCCTTCACCACCCGCCGCGTCGTCGCCGTCCAGCACGGGCAGCCGATTTTCCACCTCTCCGCGTCCTTCCAGACGCACGAGGAGGGCATGGAGCACCAGGCCCCCATGCCCGCCGCCCCGGACCCGGAGACCCTGCCGACGGCGGCCGAGATGCTGCCCCGCTACGCGGACCGCTTCAGCGATCCCAGCGTGGTGGACCGGCTGATCGAGGCGCGGCAGGCGGTGGACCTGCGGTACGTGGACGCGCCGCCGTTCGGCACGGTGGGCGAGCCGCGCGAACCCCGCTCCCAGGTGTGGTTCCGGACGAACGGCAAGCTCGCCGACGATCCGCTGCTGCACGTCTGCATGGCGACGTACGTCTCCGACATGACCCTGCTCGACTCGGTGCTCCTCGCCCACGGGCGGGGCGGCTGGGCGGTCGGGGACGTGGTCGGGGCCAGCCTGGACCACGCGATGTGGTTCCACCGGCCGTTCCGGGCGGACGAGTGGCTGCTGTACGACCAGGAGTCGCCGTCGGCCTCCGGTGGACGCGGCCTGGGCCAGGCCCGTATCTACACCGCCGACGGACGCCTCGCGATCACCGTCATCCAGGAAGGCGTGGTCCGCATCCCACGAGGATGACGCGCATCCCGCGAGGATGAACGGCCCCTGAAGCCGCCATTCCGACATACTCCCCACCATGAGCGACGCGAAAGCCGACAGCGAAACCGATGGTGGGGAGTCCACCTTCACCGTGATCGTGGCGGCCCTCGCCAACCTCGGCATCGCCGTGGCCAAGGCCGTCGCCGGGCTGATCAGCGGCTCCAGCGCGATGCTCTCCGAGGCGGCCCACTCGGTCGCCGACACCGTCACCGAGGTCATGCTCCTCGCCGCGCTCAAGCGGAGCGAGAAGCCGGCCGACGAGGACCACCCCCTCGGTTACGGCCCCGAGCGCTACATCTGGGCGATGCTCGCCTCCATCGCCACCTTCGTCGGCGGGGCCGTCTTCTCGATCTACGACGGGGTGCACACCCTGGTCGCGGGCGAGGAGCTGGGCGATCCGCTCATCTCCTACATCGTCCTCGCCGTCGCCTTCCTCCTGGAGGGCTACTCCCTGCGCACCGGGGTCAAGCAGGTGCGGCGCGAGGCGTCACGGCTGCGGGTGCCGGACACGTACTACCTGCGCCACACCCCCGACACGGCGGTGAAGGCCGTCGTGATGGAGGATTCGGCGGCCCTGATCGGCCTGCTGCTGGCGGCGGGCGGTCTGCTGGGCGGGCAGCTCTCCGGCTCGGGCGTCTGGGACGGGATCGCGTCCTGCCTGATCGGCCTGCTCCTCGTGTACGTCGCCTGGGTGCTCGGCCGGTCCAACGCCCAGCTCCTCATCGGGCGGCCGCTGCCCCCGGCCGTGCGGTCCGGGGTGCGCGAGGAGCTGCAGTCGGTGCCGCACATCGTGGAGGTGCTGGAGCTGACCACGCTGATCCAGGGACCGGACGAGATCCTGATCGCCGCGAAGATCGACTTCCGGGACATGGCCACCGCGGCGGAGGTCGAGTGGGCCTGCGAGGAGGCGGAGGCCCAGTTGCGCGAGCGGTTCCCGTCCATCCGGCGGGTGTATCTGGACCCGACACCGGGGCGGGCGCAGCGGCTGCGGCACCCCGACCGCTGACGCCCCGGGCGCCGGTCGCCGCGCCCCGTGTCACCCCCTCCCGCACGACCACGACGCCGCCGCGTGATGCACCTCACGGGGCTCAACTCCGCGCGCGTACAACCCTTTCGCTTCATCGACGATCAAGACTGTGCGGTCGTTGTGACCGCACACGCTTTCGGGTCTGCCCTTTCACGACTCTGCCCTTTCACGACCCGAATCCGCCCGCCGATAGTCGATCATGGAGACTCTTCATGTCCCAGCACTCCCGCAAGAGGTTGACGTCCGGCAAGAAGGCGATCCTGGGCGTCAGCGCGCTGGCTGCCTCCGGGCTCGCCGTCGGCCTGCTCGTCACCCCGTCCGCGGTGGCGGGGGGAACCGGTGCGGCCGAGGCGCTGAAGCGGAGCGAGGCGGCGGCCGCCGACGCCAGGGCGGCGAAGGCCGCCGCGCCCAAGAGCCTGGCCGCGAGATCAGCCGGCTCCACCGTCCTCTCCGGCGTCACCGTCAACGGAGGCAACAGCGCCGCCGTCGGAACGAAGAACACGCAGACGATCACCGTAAAATGGAAGCTCAGCGGCGGGTCGAAGCTCTACGGCAGCCACGCGTCGCTCTGGCGTGGCACCGACAGCGACAGCGACAGCGACAGCGACAGCGGACTGGAGCGGTTCCTCACCTCCGAGCAGTTCGACGCGGGCACCGAACCCTGCGTTCCGTCCGGCGACGCCACGTTCGACTGCACGGCCACCTTCACGTTGAACCCCCGGAACGACCTGGAGAACGAGGATGCCGGAGCCTGGAAGATCCGCCTCTGGGCAGTCACCGACGCGACCACCGGCGTGGACACCGAGAACGCCAGGACCTGGTACCTCCAGCGCTGGTCCCGGCTGAGCAACAACGCGGCCCCCGAGCCCGTCGCCAAGGGCAAGACGATCACGATCACCGGCAAGCTGGAGCGGGCCAACTGGGACACGTACAAGTACGCGGGCTACACCCAGCAGATCGTCCACCTCCAGGAGCGTTCGCTGACCGGCTCGTACGCCACCACCAGCAGTCACCGCACCGGCACCGGCAGCCAGGCGGGCGTCGAGAAGAAGACGCGCACCGCCACGACCGACCGCTGCTACCGCTACACGTTCGAGGGCACCTCCACCACGCCGCCGGTCTCCGGCACCGGTGACTGCGTGGACGTGCGCTGACCCCGTGGGGGGGGGGGGGGGGGGGGGGGGGGGCGGCGGGGGGGGGCGGGGGGGGGGGTGCGGCCGCGCCCGGGCGGCGGCGGGGCGCGCGGCGGGCGCCCGCCCCGCGGGCGGCCCGCCCGC
>NZ_JAFEUF010000019.1:0-22329 GCF_016901035.1 Streptomyces durocortorensis | reverse complement strand
CCCCTCCCCCCAGCGCCCCCGGGGCGGCGTGCTCTGGTTGCGGGCGGCGGGGGGCCCCCCCCCCCCCCCGGCCGCCCCCCCCCCCCCCCGCCGCCCCCCACGGAAGCTTCTCGTCCCGGCACCGGCCGGATCCGGTGACGCGGGCCGGACCGGCCCCGCGCCGTGCGGACACGCCTCCGTGCTCCACGGGCTCACAGCGTCAACTCCGCCACCGCCTTCGCGATCCGCCGCTCCCGTGTCTCCTGCGCCTTGGCACCCTCGACCGACGTCACGTGCGCCTTCTGGCGGCTGGGCGAGAGAGCCGCGAACGCCTCCGCCGCCCCGGGAGCCGCCGCCAGCGCCGCCGCCAGGTCCTCGGGCGGCTCCACCGTGCGGGGCGCGGTGTCGAGGGTCAGCTCCACCTCGATGGCGTCCCCGCCGCCGATGCCGGTCTCCTTGCGCTTGTCGGAGCTGAACGGGATGAGGTACTGCCCGCCCATCGGGGCGATCGTCGAGCGGTACGCGTACCCGTTCACGGTCACGTTCACCGGCGGGCGCTTGCCCGCCCCGAGGGCCTCGACCACGTCCTCGGGGACCTCGATCCCGGTGTTGTTCCCGCTCTGGAACATCGTCGTCCTGAACTTCATGGCCCGCACCCTTCGTCTCCGCCCGCTGTTGTCAGGGCAGACGCCCGCCGCGCCGGAAACTCATCGCCGAAGCCTCTACTCGGCGGTCTCTTCCTCCTCTTCGAGCAGCCCCGCCGCGTGCAGCAGGTAGTCCGTCATCGGGTCGTAGAAGCGCGGGTCGGTGACGTGGTCGTCCAGCGGGACCGTGACCTGGAGGGTGCCCTCCGACTCGCCGAGGAAGAGGGCCGGGTCGTTGCAGTCGGCGTAACCGATCGCGTCCAGCCCCCGCTGTCCCGCGCAGCCCGCCCAGCCGTGGTCGGCGACGACCAGGTCGGGGAGCGGGCGGCCCAGGTGGGCCATGGTGTCCAGGATCGCGGCCATCGGGGCCGGGGAGTGGGTGTGCCAGAGGGTCGCCCCACGTTCCAGCATCGCGACGTCGGCGAACTGGACGACCAGCCCCTCGTCCGCGATCAGCCCGGACGGGATGCGGACGATCTCGCAGCCGGCCCGGCGCAGCGCGTCGGCCGTCTGCCGGTGCACGTCCAGCAGGCCGCCGGGGTGCCCGGTGGCGAAGAGGACCCGCTCGCGGCCGTCTGCGGCCTTGCGCAGGCGGGCCGCCATCCGCTCCAGGGCGTCGACCGTCAGCTCGGGGTCGATGGTGTCCTGGCCCTGCCGGTGCGCGGGGTCGTCGATGACACCGCAGCGCTCGGCCATCACGGCGAGCACGTCCTGCTCGTCGGTCCAGCGGTCGCCCAGCTCCAGGCCCAGCCAGTAGTGGCGGTCGCCGTTGGCGAGCTTGCGGTAGTGGGAGAGGTTGTTGTCGCGTGGCGTGGCGACGTCCCCCGCGATACGCGAACGGACGAGGTGGTCGACGAGGACGGCGCGGCTGGGTATCGGCATGGACCCATTGTGCCGTCCGGTGTGCGGACCGTGCCCGGTTCCTGATCAACGGAGGACATCGGGGGACGGCGGGGTGCGGCCGTCAGCGACTCGGGGGGCTCGGGCTGAGCCCTTCGACGGCGAGGGCGAAGAGGCGGTCGGCCTGGACGGACGGTTCGGTGTGGTGCTCGGTGGCCAGGGCGATGCCGATGGCGAGGGTCAGCAGATCGTGGAAGGTGGTGCCCGGCCTGACCGCCCCGTCGCTCAGGGCCCGGCGGAGCAGCGGGGCGGCCGCGTCCTCGATCATCGCCCCGCAGGAGTGCTGCCCGGGCTCGGCGGGGGCGTCGGTGGGGGGCTCGAAGGTCAGGGCGTCGGCGAGGCCGCGGGCGCCGACGGCGTACGCGAGGAGGTCGTGCAGCCACTCCAGCAGGGCGGCGCGGCTGTCCTCGGCGCGGCTCAGCTCGCCGGCGCGCTCGCACAGGCCCTGGATGCGCTCCTGGAAGACGGCTTCGAGCAGGGCCTGCCGGGTGGGGAAGTGCCGGCGCACGGTGGCGGAGCCGACGCCTGCCGTGCGGGCGACCTGTTCGAGGGAGGCGGCGGCCCCGTGCTGGGCGACCTCGGCCTCGGCCACGGCGAGGATGCGGCTGTAGTTGCGGCGGGCGTCCGCGCGCTGACCGGTCACTTTCTCTCCCTGCTTGCTAAGTGGTGGGCCCCGCCATATCGTAACCGGGAAGGAAACGGCGGGCCCCGCCGTTTCATGTTCCAGGTCGTGAGGAGACATCGCCATGGCATCACGTACCGCCCCCGTACTGGTCACCGGCGCCACCGGGCGCCAGGGCGGGGCCGTCGCCCGGGCCCTGTTGGCCGCCGGCATCCCGGTGCGCGCGCTGGTGCGCGACCCGCACACGCGGCGCGCGAAGGACGTCGAGGCGCTGGGCGTCGAGCTGGTGACCGGGGACCTGACCGACCGGTCCTCGCTGGACGCGCCCTGCGCGGGCGTCCGGGCGGTGTTCTCGGTGCAGATGCCGCCGATGGACTCCAGCGGAGTCGACTTCGCGGGGGAACGGGCGCAGGCGGCGAACCTGATCGAGGCGGCGCGGGCGGCGGGCGTGCCCCAGTTCGTCCAGTCCTCGACCAGCGGCGTCGGGGCGCACGCGGAGACGCCCGGCTGGGCCGAGGGCAACTGGGCCGCGATGGCCCCGTACTTCGACACCAAGCAGGCGATCCTGGAGCAGGTGCGCGGGGCGGGGTTCGCCCGCTGGGCCGTGGTGAAGCCCGCGTTCTTCATGGAGAACCTGCCCCAACTGGCGCCGAGCGGGCCCGAGAGCGGCCTGGCGACGGTGATCCGGCCGGACACGGTCCTGGCGCTGGTGGCGAGCGAGGACATCGGCGCGGCCGTCGCCCACGCCGTCCAGGAGCCGGACCGGTTCCACGGGGTGGAGCTGGAACTGGCGGGTGACCGCCTCACGATGGAGCAGGTCGCCGAGGTGCTGTCCACAGCCTGGGGCGTACCGGTGACGGCCCCGTCGATGGACCTCGACGAGGCGCTCGCGGCGGGGATGCCCGCGTGGGGTGCCGGCCATCTGTGGAGCAACGCCATCACCCAGCCGGCCCGCCCCGAGCTCGCACGGGAACTCGGCATTCCGGTGACCTCGTTCGCCACCTGGGCGCACCGGCACCTGTCGCCGACGATCTGAGGGACGGCAGCCTCGGGGACGGCTGCAACGTGAGGGGCGGCATCCCCGGGGAGCTGGGCCTACGGGACCACCGAGAGCACCGTCACGACGGTCACGGCGGTGATCGCCGCCTGAAGGTTGCGGATCGCCTCGCGCACGCTCACGCCCGCCCAGTGCCCCTCGGCGATCTCCGCCATACGCGGGTCCACCTGCTTCTTGGGCAGGCCGGGAAAGGCCTGCGGGTGCATCCCCGTGGCGTGCACCAGGGCGACGAGCGCGCTGGTGCGGGCGTCCGGCTCGGCCCCCTCCAGCACCGCGGCGGCCAGCCGGGCGCGCAGCTCCCGTTCGACGGTTCCGTCGGCCTCCGGGTAGCGGCGCACCGGGAAGACGCCGAGGGCCCGGTGCTTCTCCTCGGTCACCAGGCCGCGGGCGACGAGGCTGTCCACGACGTCCTGGGAGCCCTTGGCGTGGTCCCGGGTCAGCCAGGCCACGACCTTGCGGCTGCTGGAGGTCTCGTGGACCCAGCGCGTGAGCCGGTCGAGCCGGCCGTCCAGGAGGGTGTCGCCGGTCGAGGTCGGGTCGAAGACCTCGACACGGCCGCCCCGCACCGTGACGCGCCCCGCCATGACCAGCTCCAGGAGCATGCCGGCCGCCACACCCCAGCGGGCGGCGGTCTCCCCCTTCGCCGCGCCGGTCTCGTCGTCCAGCGACAGCAGCATGATCTCTTCGCCCAGTGAGACGGTCATCGTGCGGCTCCCCGATTCGTTGCGTGTTGACCGGAGAGACGTACGTACCCCGTTCATGGTTGCCCGGAACCACGAGCGACTCAGGCGGGAAAGCCGCAGCTCAGGAGGGTTCCGCCGCGGCGAACGCACCCCGGGCCAGCCGGTGCAGCAGGGCGGCGGTCGCCGCGCGGCCGGGCAGGGCGTCGGGGCGGGCCAGGTGCGGGGTGGAGTTCAGCAGGCCGAAGACGGCGTGCACGGTGACGCGGGCCCGGTTCTCGGGCAGCGACGGGTAGAGGGCGCGGACGACGCCGACCCAGACCTCGACGTACTCGCGCTGGAGGCGGCGCACCCGCTTGCGGTCCGTGTCGCGCAGCCGGTCCAGCTCGCGGTCGTGGAGGGTGATCAGGGGGCGGTCGTCGAGGGCGAAGTCGATGTGGCCCTCGATGAGCGCGTCCAGGAGGGCCTCCGGGGAGCCGTCGCCCCGGGCCTCGTCCTCCGTGACCCGCAGCCGTCCGCCCTCCAGCAGGCGTTCGCTGATGCCCACGAGCAGTTCGGCGAGCATCGCGTCCTTGCCGGGGAAGTGACGGTAGAGGCCGGGGCCGCTGATGCCGACGGCGGCGCCTATCTCGTCGACGCCGACACCGTGGAAGCCGCGCTCGGCGAAGAGGCGGGCGGCCTCCCGGAGGATCTGCTCGCGGCGGGTGGGAGCCGCGACGCGGGCGGCGGCATGGGTGCTCATGAGGATTCATTCTAGACAGGGTCGTTAGCGCTCGTTAACCTGAGGGAAACGCGTTAACGCTCATTAACGAGCGCAGATGATCGCGGTACGGGCAAGGGGGCTCGACACGATGCAGCAGGCACCGGTCCTGGTGAGCGCGGCCGATCCCGCATCGGAGGCCTGGCAGGCCAACGAGGCGGCGCATCGCGCGCTCTCCGACGACCTGGCGGAACGTCTCGCCACGGCACGGCTGGGCGGGGGTGAGAAGGCGCGGGCCCGCCACGAGGCGCGCGGCAAGCTGCTCCCCCGGGACCGGGTGGACACCCTCCTCGACCCGGGCTCGCCGTTCCTGGAGCTGGCCCCGCTGGCGGCGAACGGGATGTACGGGGACCAGGCCCCGGCCGCGGGCGTCATCGCGGGCATCGGGCGGGTCTCCGGCCGGGAGTGCGTGATCGTCGCCAACGACGCGACCGTCAAGGGCGGCACGTACTACCCGATGACCGTCAAGAAGCACCTGCGCGCCCAGGAAGTGGCGCTGGAGAACCGTCTCCCCTGCCTGTACCTGGTCGACTCGGGCGGCGCGTTCCTGCCGATGCAGGACGAGGTCTTCCCCGACCGGGACCACTTCGGGCGGATCTTCTACAACCAGGCCCGGATGTCGGGGGCGGGCATCCCGCAGATCGCGGCGGTGCTGGGTTCCTGCACGGCGGGCGGGGCGTACGTCCCGGCGATGAGCGACGAGGCCGTCATCGTCCGCAACCAGGGCACGATCTTCCTCGGCGGCCCGCCGCTGGTGAAGGCCGCCACCGGCGAGGTCGTCACGGCTGAGGAGCTGGGCGGCGGCGAGGTCCACTCCCGTACGTCGGGGGTCACCGACCATCTCGCGGAGGACGACGCGCACGCCCTGCGCATCGTCCGCAACATCGTGGCGACCCTCCCGGACCGGGCCCCGCTCCCCTGGTCGGTCGAGCCGGCCGAAGAGCCGAAGGTGGACCCGGCCGGGCTGTACGGGGCGGTCCCGGTGGACTCCCGCACCCCCTACGACGTCCGCGAAGTGATCGCGCGCGTGGTGGACGGCTCCCGCTTCCAGGAGTTCAAGGCGGAGTACGGCCAGACGCTCATCACCGGGTTCGCCCGGATCCACGGCCACCCGGTCGGGATCGTCGCGAACAACGGCATCCTGTTCTCCGAGTCGGCCCAGAAGGGCGCGCACTTCATCGAGCTGTGCGACCAGCGCGGCATCCCGCTCGTCTTCCTCCAGAACATCTCCGGCTTCATGGTCGGCCGGGACTACGAGGCGGGCGGCATCGCCAAGCACGGCGCGAAGATGGTCACGGCGGTGGCCTGCACCCGGGTGCCGAAGCTGACGGTCGTCGTCGGCGGTTCGTACGGCGCGGGCAACTACTCCATGTGCGGCCGGGCCTACAGCCCCCGCTTCCTGTGGATGTGGCCCAACGCCAAGATCTCGGTCATGGGCGGCGAGCAGGCGGCCTCCGTCCTCGCCACGGTCAAGCGCGACCAGCTGGGCGACGACTGGAGCACCGAGGACGAGGAGACGTTCAAGGCCCCGATCCGCGCCCAGTACGAGACCCAGGGCAACGCGTACTACGCCAGCGCCCGGCTCTGGGACGACGGCGTGATCGACCCCGTGGACACCCGGCAGGTCCTCGGCCTCGCCCTGACCGCCTGCGCCAACGCCCCGCTGCCCCAGAAGGACCCGGCCGGTCCGGGCTTCGGCGTCTTCCGGATGTGAGGAACAGATGACGACGATGTTCGACACCGTGCTGGTCGCCAACCGCGGCGAGATCGCGGTCCGGGTGATCCGGACCCTACGGGAGCAGGGGGTGCGCTCGGTCGCGGTCTTCAGCGACGCGGACGCGGACGCCCGGCATGTCCGGGAGGCGGACACGGCGGTACGGATCGGCCCGCCGCCCGCCGCCGAGAGCTACTTGAACGTCCCGGCGCTCCTTGAAGCGGCCCGCCGCACGGGTGCGCAGGCAGTCCACCCGGGGTACGGATTCCTGGCGGAGAACGCGGAGTTCGCTGCCGCGTGTGCGGAAGCGGGCCTGGTCTTCATCGGCCCGCCCGCCTCCGCGATCGCGCTCATGGGTGACAAGATCCGGGCCAAGGAGACGGTCTCGGCGTACGAGGTTCCGGTCGTGCCCGGCTCCTCCGGCAGCGGCCTGACGGACGCCCAACTGGATGAAGCAGCAAGGGAGATCGGCACCCCGGTCCTGTTGAAGCCCTCGGCGGGCGGCGGCGGCAAGGGCATGCGCCTGGTCCGGGACGCGGCGGTGCTGGGCGAGGAGATCGCGGCGGCGAGGCGAGAGGCCCGCGCCTCCTTCGGCGACGACACCCTGCTCGTCGAGCGGTGGATCGACCGCCCGCGTCACATCGAGATCCAGGTCCTGGCGGACGCCCACGGCAACGTGATCCATCTGGGCGAGCGCGAGTGCTCGCTCCAGCGCCGCCACCAGAAGATCATCGAGGAGGCGCCGTCCGTCCTGCTGGACGAGGCGACCCGGGCGGCCATGGGCGAGGCGGCCGTCCAGGCGGCGCGCAGTTGCGGCTATGTCGGGGCGGGGACGGTGGAGTTCATCGTCCCGGGCAACGACCCGTCCTCGTACTACTTCATGGAGATGAACACCCGCCTCCAGGTCGAGCACCCGGTGACCGAGCTGATCACCGGCCTGGACCTGGTGGAGTGGCAGCTGCGGGTGGCGTCGGGCGAGCAACTCCCGTACGCACAGGAGGACATCACGCTCACCGGCTGGGCGATCGAGGCGCGGGTCTGCGCCGAGGACCCGTCCCGCGGCTTCCTGCCCTCCGGCGGTACGGTGCTGGCGCTGCGCGAACCGCAGGGCGGCGGGGTACGGACGGACTCGGGGCTCAGCGAGGGCGTGCCGGTGGGCAGCCTGTACGACCCGATGCTGTCGAAGGTCATCGCGTACGGCCCCGACCGCGCGACGGCCATCCGCAAGCTGCGGGCGGCCCTCGCGGACACGGTGATCCTGGGCGTCCCGACCAACGCGGGCTTCCTGCGCCGCCTGTTGGCGCACCCGGACGTGGTCGCGGGGAACCTGGACACGGGGCTGGTGGAGCGCGAGGCGGAGGGCCTGGTGCCGGACGGAGTGCCGGACGAGGTGTACGCGGCGGCGGCCGCGGTGCGCCTCGACGCCCTGGCCCCCCGGCCGGACGAGGGCGGCTGGACGGACCCGTTCTCGGTGCCGAGCGGGTGGCGGACGGGGGGTGTGCGGGTGCCGTTGGCGTTCCCGTTGCGCGTAGCGGGACGTGAACCCGTTACTCACGGCGCCCCCGTCGGCGCGACCGTCACAGCGGACCGGGTCACGGTCGAACTCGACGGCGCGGTGGGCCACTTCCACCGCTCCGGGGACTGGCTCGGCCGGGACGGCGACACCTGGCACGTCCAGGACCACGACCCGGTGGAGGCGGCCCTGAGCGGCGCAGGCCGGAGCGGAGCGGACACGCTGGCGGCCCCGATGCCGGGCACGGTCACGGTGGTGAAGGTAGCCGTGGGCGACGAGGTCGAGGCGGGTCAGAGCCTGCTCGTGGTGGAGGCGATGAAGATGGAGCACGTGATCTCGGCCCCGCACGCGGGGACGGTGACCGAGCTGGACGTCACGGCGGGCGCGACGGTGGCGATGGACCAGATCCTGGCGGTCGTGGTCCCGGCGGCCGAGGGGGAGGACGCATGAGCGCACAAGGACTCCCCATGAAGGTCCCGGCCCCCGCCCTCCCCTCCCGGGTCCGCATCCACGAGGTGGGGGCGCGGGACGGCCTGCAGAACGAGAAGGAGACCGTCCCGACCGAGGTGAAGGCGGAGTTCATCCGCCGTCTGGCGGTGGCCGGCCTGACCACCATCGAGGCGACGAGCTTCGTGCACCCGAAGTGGGTGCCTCAACTGGCGGACGCGGAGGCGCTGTTCCCGCTCCTCGGCGACATCGCCGACGTAGGGGACGTATCCCTCCCCGTGCTGGTCCCGAACGAACGGGGCCTGGACCGGGCGCTGGCGCTCGGGGCGCGGTCGATCGCGGTGTTCGGCTCGGCGACGGAGACGTTCGCGGCGCGCAATCTGAACCGTACGGTCGACGAGTCGCTGGCGATGTTCGAGCCGGTGGTGGCCCGGGCGAAGGCGGACAAGGTCCAGGTCCGCGGATACCTGTCGATGTGCTTCGGCGACCCGTGGGAGGGCGCGGTCCCGGTCGCCCAGGTGGTGCGGGTGGCCAAGGCCCTGATGGACCTGGGCTGCGACGAACTGTCGCTGGGCGACACGATCGGGGTGGCGACGCCGGGCCATGTGACGGCGTTGCTGACAGCCCTGAACGAGGCGGGCGTCGCGACGCCCGCGATCGGCGTGCACTTCCATGACACGTACGGCCAGGCGCTGTCGAACACCCTGGCCGCGCTCCAGCACGGGGTGAGCACGGTCGACGCCTCGGCGGGCGGCCTGGGCGGCTGCCCGTACGCGAAGAGCGCCACGGGCAACCTCGCCACCGAGGACCTGGTCTGGATGCTCGAAGGACTGGGCATCGAAACGGGCGTCGACCTGGCCGAACTGACCGCCACCAGCGTCTGGCTGGCCGAACACCTGGGCCGGCCGAGCCCGTCCCGCACGGTCCGCGCCCTGACCCCTCCCCCTTCTTCCTCTCCCACAAGGAGCGAGTGACCCCATGTCCCTGGACCACCGGCTGACCGCCGAACACGAGGAACTGCGCCGCACGGTCGAGGAGTTCGCGCACGACGTGATCGCGCCGAAGATCGGCGACCTGTACGAGCGCCATGAATTCCCGTACGAGATCGTGCGCGAGATGGGCCGGATGGGCCTGTTCGGGCTGCCGTTCCCGGAGGAGTACGGCGGCATGGGCGGCGACTACCTGGCGCTCGGGATCGCCCTGGAGGAGCTGGCCCGGGTCGACTCGTCGGTGGCGATCACCCTGGAGGCCGGGGTCTCGCTGGGCGCGATGCCGCTCCACCTGTTCGGCACGGAGGAGCAGAAGCGGCAGTGGCTGCCGAAGCTGTGCGCGGGCGAGGCGCTGGGCGCGTTCGGCCTGACGGAGCCGGACGGCGGCTCGGACGCGGGCGGCACGCGGACGACGGCGGTGCTGGACGAGGCGACGAACGAGTGGGTGATCAACGGCTCGAAGTGCTTCATCACCAACTCGGGCACGGACATCACGGAGTTGGTGACGGTCACGGCGGTGACGGGCCGCAAGGAGGACGGCCGCCCGCTGATCTCCGCGATCATCGTCCCGTCCGGCACCCCCGGCTTCACGGTCGCCGCCCCGTACTCGAAGGTCGGCTGGAACGCCTCCGACACCCGCGAGCTGTCGTTCTCCGACGTCCGCGTCCCGGCGGCGAACCTCCTGGGCGAACAGGGCCGGGGCTACGCCCAGTTCCTCCGCATCCTGGACGAGGGCCGCATCGCGATCTCGGCCCTGGCGACGGGCCTGGCACAGGGCTGCGTGGACGAGTCGGTGAAGTACGCGGCCGAGCGCCACGCGTTCGGCCGGCCGATCGGCGCGAACCAGGCGATCCAGTTCAAGATCGCCGACATGGAGATGCGCGCCCACATGGCCCGCGTGGGCTGGCGCGACGCGGCCTCGCGCCTGGTGGCGGGCGAGCCGTTCAAGAAGGAGGCGGCGATCGCGAAGCTGTACTCCTCGACGGTCGCGGTGGACAACGCCCGCGAGGCGACGCAGATCCACGGCGGCTACGGCTTCATGAACGAGTACCCGGTGGCGCGGATGTGGCGCGACTCGAAGATCCTGGAGATCGGCGAGGGGACGAGCGAGGTGCAGCGGATGCTGATCGCCCGGGAGCTGGGCCTGCCGGGCTGAGCTGCCGGCTGCTGCGCTGAGCCGCCGGCCGATGCGCTGACTGCTTCGCCGACTGTTGCCGCCCCCGGCGCCGTGGACTCGCCCACGGCCCCGGGGGCGGTCGTGTCCGTCAGGGGCACCCATCAGACCTGTCGTATCGGGCCCGGGACCGGGCCCGGCGAATTCGCTGTCCGGGAGAGGGGTCCGTGCGGGAGGCTGCATGCGTGATCGAGCGAGAAGCCGCCATTCGGACCGTCAAGGCCCAGCTGGAGCGCGACTACCTACGGTGGCGGGCCACCGGAGAGGATCCGCTGCGGATGGCGGTGGTCGACGTCGAGGAGCACGAGCTGGTGTGGATCGTCTCCTGGACTTCCGAGGAGTTCGTCCGCACCGGAAACCCGGAGTTCATGCTGGCCGGAAACGGGCCGTACCTGGTGGACCGTGTCGACGGCGGGCTGCACCGGATCGGCGTCGTCTCCGCTGTGACCAGGGAGTGGGAGGCCGACTACCGAGCCCGGATACGCGGACTGCCGGTCCGCACGGCGGTGGACGACCTGCACGATGCACTCCGCGAAGTCGCCGCCGCGCGCGGACGCCTGCACGCGGCGCGGATGCTGCGCCGGAGGCTGCCCACGCTCTCGCCCGCGGAAGCCCTCGCCTACGTGAGCGCATGGCCGGCCGGTGACGCACCCGCGCATCTCGTGGCCGCAGCCACCAGGGAGCTCGTGAAGCCTCTCGACCCGGTGCTCATGGTGGAGACGATTCGGGACTCGGCACAGATGCAGGGCAAGCAGCCGTGATCACGACCCAGTCATGGTCGGATGCCCGACAGGTGTGCATCCCGCGCAGGGGTTCATGACCGAGCAGCCCGTCCCCGACCGGGTCGCTGCGGCTTACGAGCGGCTGGTCGAGACCGGGTTCACGCGTCGGCTGATCCCGTAGGGCGTGGCCTTCGCCGGTCGGCGTTACGGTCGGTTCTCGGCCGTGACCTTGAACGGGCCGGTGGCGGCGGCCACGCACGGGATGATGTCCGACGCCTTGCCCGCCGCCAGGCCCGACTCGCAGAGCCGGCCGCCGCTCTCGCGCAGGTCGAGGTAGAAGCGGGTCGTCTCGTCGTCCTGCTTCAGGGCGTGGATCAGGTCGTCGGTGTAGCCGAGGCCGTTCAGGGTCTTCCGGACCTTGGCGGGGGTGGGGTCCGCCAGCTTCTGGAGGGCCTCGACGACCCGCTGTTCGTGGTGGCCGCTCACGCACCAGTCACGGGCGTTCAGCTCCGCCTCGGGCCCGGTGGGGGGAGCCGGCTCGATCGGGTCGGTCGAGGGTGTCTCCCCGGGGGCGACACTCTCCGGCCTCTCCGTATCGGCGTTCCCGCCGCCGGGTCTCTTCGCGGGCGTACCGGGTGCCGGGCACGCCTTCTCGAACTTGTCGAACAGCGCCGTGAACGCCGCCTGTTCGGGGGACGGCTGCGGCGAACTTCTTGTGGAAACGGCGTTCCCGCTCTGCTCGCCCCGCGCCCCGCCGCCACTCTGCTCGCTCCCGCAGCCGGTCAGGGCCAGAGCGGCGATGGCGGCAGCGGCGAGACCGCGTCGGCTGTGGGCGAATACGCTGATGGAACGGGTGAGTTGTGCATGTGCCGAGTCTCTGTCGGCGCGTCGCGCCCCGCTTGAGTACGCGTACTCAAGCTCCCGGGAGGGTACGACCGCCCGCCGGTCGGACGGGCGCACCCCGAAGCCGGCTTGCCCTGCCTGCCCCGGGCGAGGCCGCGGCAGACGCCCTGGCCGCCGTGGACCGGTCCACGGCGGCCAGGGGCATTGTCGGCTAGGAGCGCTCCGCCCCCGGCACCGCCACCCCGTCCTCCGTCACGTACTTCACGCCGTCGTCGTTCTTCGTGATCGTGAACGCGTCCAGGGTCTCCCCCACCTCCTTGTCCGTCGTCGACTTGTCGTCCCACTTGGCCCCGATGACCGCCTCGTAGCGGATCGTGTCCTTGGAGACCGTGATGCCCTGGAACGTCGACGTGTGCGCCGCGCGGGCCACCTGGGTCGCGCCGTTGCGGGTCCAGACGTTGTCGTCGGCCGGGGACAGCTCGTAATACTTCGGGCCCGCCATCGCGACCGCGTAGACCGGGCCCGTCGTCACGCCGGGGGTGTCCGTCGCGTCCTCGTTGACGTAGCCACGGGCGTACACGTGGTCGTGGCCCATCAGGACCAGGTCGATGTCGTTGCGCTGGAAGACCGGCAGCCACGCGTCGCGGATCGGCTTCTCGTCGCGGCCGGCCGCCGCCGAGAAGACCGGCTGGTGGAAGGTGGCGACCGACCACTTGTTGGGGTTGTCGGCCAGGATCGTGTCGAGCCAGCGGGCCTGGAGGTCCAGCCAGAGCTTCTGCGGGTCCGGGCAGTCCTGCGAGCACGGCGGCAGGTCCGGCGGGGTCATCAGCTCGCGGGCGTCGTGCGTGCTCGCGTTGAGGGTGATGAAGCGGACGCCCTGGTAGTCCGTGTAGTACGCGGTCTCGGTGATCGACTTCGCCATATGGACCTCGTACGCCACCCGTTGGCGTTCCGCCGGGGTTTCGTCCTTCGCCGGTACGGCGGTGGGGCCGTTGGCCGGGTACGCGAACGTGGACTTCCACGTCTTCAGGAACAGGTCCGCGTTGTACTCGTGGTTGCCCGGCGCCGCAATCACGTTCGTCGTCTGGCTGTGGCCGTTCATCGCGCCGAACCACTCGTCCCACAGGCCGTCGTTGCCGCCCGAGTCCACCAGGTCACCCGCGTTGACGCTGCCGATCGCCTTCGGGAAGCGCTTGTACGCCCGGTCGACGACCGGGGCCCACTTCGCTTTCAGGTCGTTCTGCGCGTCTCCGAAGTAGAGGAACGTGAACGCGTCGCCCGGCTTTCCGGCGGAGGTGAACGCGTACCGCTCGCTCAGCTTGTCCCCCGTGCCCACGCGGTACTCGTACGCCGTCCCCGGCTTCAGCCGGTCCATCACCGCCGAGTGGGTGCGCGTCGGGACTCCGTTGCTCAGGAGTTCCTCGTTCGCCGTCGCTCCGGCCTTGCGCCAGGCCGAGTTGGAGCCCCTCTCGCGGTACTGCGCCTCGCCGTTCGTCGTGCCGCTGCCCGTCCGCCACGTCACCGCCTGGGAGGTGGAGGGCGTCTCCGTCAGGGTGAGGACGATGCGCTCCGGGGTCACGCCCGGCGCTTCCAGGTCCGGGTTGGTCGTCAACGCCACGTCGAAGACGTGCATGATGCCCCGGTCCGTGCCCTGCGGCAGGGTCACCGACTTCACGCGCTTCTTGCCGTCCAGCACCTGCGGCACCGTGCCGAAGACCACCGTGCGCGTCGTGTCCGACGTGCCGTTCACCTTGTTGCGGCCCTCCGTGGCCACCAACGGGACGTTGCCGTAGAGGTAGTTCGTGCCGGGCGTCCAGTCCGTGAACTGCACCGCCACGTTCTGCGTCGAGCCGTCCTCGTACTCCACCGTCGCCAGACCCTGCGCCGGGCCGTTCGTCGCCAGGCCCAGGAAGGAGATGCCCGTGGCCTTCACGCCCTTGCCGGCCCGGCCGGCCAGGTCGATGCGCTGGCCGTGCGGGATCCAGTTGTCCGGCTGACCTGCGTCGGTGTCCGGCCAGGTGAACGTCACCCCCGTGTCACCCAGCGGCAGCTTCGCGCCCGGTGCCGCGCCCGCCGCCGCCAGCTTCTCCCGGGAGAGGGAGTTGTCGCTCAGGTCGAGCGAGCCCAGCTTCCCCTGGCCGTCCGGCGTCGAGCCGATGTTGTTGCGGGCGTCGGAGCCGTCCGTGTACGAGGGCGGGACATCGGCCGGCCCCGTGCCCCAGGCCTTCGGCGTCTCACCCATCGTGAACGTCAGCTCGCCGCCCGCCCGCGCGAAGTCCTCGGGCAGCCAGGACTTCGACGTGGAGCGGCCGTTGACCTTCAGGCCGGTCACGTACGGCTTGCCGGCCGCCGCACCCGCCGCCTTGACGGTGATCCGGCGGTCGCTGTCCGCGCTGTCGATCGTGATCTTGTCGAACATCGGCGAGCTGAGCACCAGGTTCGCCGTCCCGTACACCGTCGGGTTCATCCCCAGGTTCGCCCACACGTACCAGGAGCTGAGCGAGCCCAGGTCGTCGTTGCCCGGCAGGCCCGACGGGGTCGTGTCGTACATCTCGTCCGTCGCCCGGCGCAGCACCTCCGAGGTGCGGTGCGGCTGACGCAGCCAGTTGTAGGCGTACGGCATGGAAAAGCTGGGCTGGTTGGAGAGGTAGGCGCCGTTGGTGTTGTAGACGCCCGCGTCCAGGGACTTCGTGTGCTCGTCCAGGTCCCGTGTGACCGCCTCGACGCCGCCCCGCTTCTCGATCAGCGTGCCCATGTTCTGCGGGACCATCCAGCCGTACTGGTAGCCCGTCGCCTGCTCGAACTGGTTGCCCCGCTCACCGAGGTTGAAGCTCCGGTCGAAGCCGTTGCGGCCACGCGGGCGGATCCGGTCCGTCTCCGGGTCGAGCAGGTTCTGCCAGTTCTGCGCCCGCGTCATGAACCGGTCGTACGTCATCTTCTCGCCCAGCCGGTCCGCCAGTTGGGCAATCGCAAAGTCGTCGACGGCGTATTCGAGGGTCTTCGACGTCGCCGAGTCGCCCTTGCCGTTGTCGATGAAACCGGCGCTCAGATACTGCTGCGCGTGCGCCCGCTTCGTCGCGTCGGCGGGGAGTGACTGCGTCTTCCGCATCGACGTCAGCGCCGCCTTGCGGTCGTAGTCCACACTGCCGAACGCGTCGATCGACGACAGCACCACCTGGAGCGAGTCGCCGCTCATCTTCTGCTGCGACTGGTTCAGATGCGGCCAGTTGGGCCACGCACCCGTCTGCTTCACCAGGTCCACCAGCGACTGGTTGATGTCGTCGCCGACCTTCGGGAAGAGCAGCGCGATGAGCTGCGCCTGCCCCCGGTACATGTCCCAGCCCGCGTACGTCACGTAGTGGTGCCGGCCGGCCGCCACCTTCCGCACCTTGCCGTCGTGGCCCGGGTACTGGCCGTTCACGTCGTCGGCGATGTTCGGGTGGAGGAGGGAGTGGTAGAGCGCCGTGTAGAACTTCACCCGCTCCGGCTTCGTCCCGCCGGTGGTCTTCACCGTGGACAGCGCGTCCTTCCAGACCTGCGCCGTCGCTTTCCGCACCTGGTCGAAGGTGCGACCGCCCGTCTCCACCTCGGCGTTGCGCGCCGCGTTCGCCACGCTGACGTAGCTCAGCCCGGTCCGCGCGGTGACCGTCGCGCCCTTCGGGAAGACCAGATACGCGCCGGAGCCGTGCTTGGCCTCGCCACCGCGTGCGGTCGCCGCACCTGCCGTGACCTCGCCGCCCTGCCAGGTGCCGTACGAGGTGAACGCCCGGTCGAACGTCGAGGAGAAGTAGGCCCGGTAGCGGCCGCCCTCGTCGCACACCGACGCCGTCTCGACCCAGCCGCTGACCGTGCGGCCCTCGACCTTCACCTCGCTGTCGAAGACCCGGTTGTTGGAGCCGGCGACGTCCAGGATGAGTGTCGAGGAGTCCTTGCGGGCCGGGAATTCGTAGCGGTTGACGGCAGTTCGGGTGGTCGCCGTCAGTTCCGTCTCCACGCCGTTGGCGAGGCCGACCGTGTAGTGGCCGGGGGACGCCGTCTCGTCGCGGTGGTCGAAGTCCAGGTAGTACGGGTCGATCTTGGTGCCGGGGCTGGCCGGCAGCGCGCCCCCGTCGAGCTCGCCCGTGTACGGCAGGACCGGGAAGTCGAAGGCGCTGAACCGGCCTTCACAGCCGGTGCCGGACAGCCGGGTCATCCCGAACCCGCGGATCTTGTCGGCGCTGTACTCGTACCCGCCCTTCTGGTCCCCGTCCGAGGAGCGGTACGTCGTCGGGCTCGACTGGACCATGCCGAACGGGGTCGTCGCGCCCGGCCAGGTGTTGCCGTACGCGCTGTTGCCCTTGTTCTGGGCCGGGTCCAGCTCCGTCCCGATGAACGGGTCGACCGCGTCGTACGGGCTGATCGACGAGGCGCGCGGGGCGGCCTCCGCTGCCGTCACGGTGGCGGTGGCGGGCGCCAGGCCCGCGCCGAGCGCGCCCGAGGTGAGGGCGGCCACGGCGACGGCGTGCAGCCGCCCCCGTCTCGTCCGGGGCGGCGGGGGTGCGGCGGCGGTGGGTTCCCGCATGAGCGGTCCTCTCGGGGCAGACGGAAAGGCGGAAGGAAGGGCGAACGGAGGGCGAACGGAAGGCGTGGGCCCGGTCGGGGAGGAGGGCGTCAGCGGTCATCCGTGATGGATGACAACGTTGTCCAACTCCCGTCCGGGCGCGTGCACCACAGTGCTGGGCACAGTTTTCCCCGAGAGGGCCGGGATGGGAAGACCTGACCAACAGGCCATGTCCGCGAGGCCGCGAGGTACGCGCACCCGGTGGGCGCCTCAGCGCCAGGCGTGGCGGATCCTCAGCCGCCCGTATCCCAGCGCCCCCGAGATCCGGATGCGCGGGCCGCCGGGGCGGGACGGCTGCCGGGGCCGGTAACGCAGGTCCTTCCACCCGGTCGCCAGACCCTCCACCTCGACGATCGCGTCGCGCGGCACCGTAATGCTCGCGTTGCCGGTGCCGAGGCTCAGCTCGATGTCGACGACCGGGTACGCGATGACCGCCCGGGACAGGTCCAGGCGCACCCGCCCGAAGGCGGACTCGACCTTGAGGATCCTGGGCACCTGCCACGCACCCCGCCGCTTGATCCGTCCACCGGCGGCAGCGATCGTTGCCGTCGTGCCCGGGTCCTCCGCCGGGAGCGGGTCCAGGGCCGCCGCCAGTTCGCCGTGCGTCGTGGCGGCGAGCACCCGGCCCAGCCGCTCGTCCATCTCCTCGTGCGAGATGCGCTCCTCGGCGTACGCCTCCCGCACGCGCCGCACGGCGCTCTCGCGGTCGTCTTCGCCCACGCGCGCCATGGCGCTTCCCTGAGGTGAGGTCACCGGTTCACCTTAACCCCGCACCAACCCGGCCGATATGAGGTGGACTTGCGGGATCCGGCGGCCTGCTTGCGGCTGAGGCGGACTTGCTGCGGGATCGGGAGGCCGACTCACGGCTCAGGAGGCCGGCGCCCCCTCGGCCTGCCGGCTGTCGTAGTCGGCTCGCGCCTTCGCGATCTCCTGCTGGTGGGTCTCGGTCCAGTCGACGAGGGACCTGATCGTCGTGTGCAGCGTCGCGCCCAGCTCCGTCAGCTCGTACTCCACGCGGGGCGGGACGACGGGGTACACCGTGCGCCGCACCAGGCCGTCGCGCTCCAGCTGGCGCAGGGTCACCGTCAGCATGCGCTGGCTGATGCCCTCGATCAGCCGGCGCAGCTCGGAGAAGCGCAGCGTGCGGCGTTCGAGATGGGCGATGGCGAGGAGCGACCACTTGTCCGCGACACGGTCGAGGATCTGCCGGACCTCGCAGCCCTCGCGGACGTCCCACTGGCTGATGTCGTAGTCCGGACCGGCGTCGGTATCGACGCAGTGACTCGGTGACTTCGAAGTGCCTTCTTCCATACCGCCCCACGGTGCCGCAAGCTTCAAGTGGTTACAAGAGGGAACCGACCGGCAGATCGGTAACTCGCCCATCCTTCGCGCTGCTTGAGGCCCCTGCACGCGAACCCCATCCCACCCGAACGCTGTTGGCGGCTGTTCGCCATGCCCGTTTCGTCCGCGTACAAGGAGAAGTCCCGTGTCCTCATCGCCATCCCCCTCGAGACCGAGCAGTGACCGCATGACCGGACGCGCCTGGGGTGTGCTGTTCGTCCTGTGCGGCGCGATCTTCCTCGAAGGCATCGATGTGGCCATGCTGAACGTGGCCATGCCCGCGATCCGCGACGATCTGGATCTGTCCACCGGCACGCTCCAGTGGGTGATGAGCGCGTACGTCCTCGGCTACGGCGGCTTCATGCTGCTGGGCGGACGGGCGGCCGATCTCTTCGGCCGGCGACGGATGTTCGTCCTCTGGCTCGTGGTGTTCCTGCTCTTCTCCGGGCTGGGCGGCCTGGCCACCGAGGGCTGGATGCTGATCGTCGCCCGCTTCGTGACCGGGATCGCCGCGGCCTTCATGACCCCGGCCGGGCTGTCGATCATCACCACCGGCTTCCCGGAGGGGCCGCAGCGCAACAAGGCCCTACTCGTCTACGCGGGCACCGCCGCGGGCGGCTTCTCCATCGGCCTGGTCGTCGGCGGGCTGCTCTCCGCCATCGACTGGCGCTGGGTGTTCTTCGCCCCGGTCATCCTCTCGTTCGGCATCCTGGTCGCCGCGCTCGCCCTCATCCCCGCCTCGCCGCGCCCCGACCGCACGGGGAAGGGCGTCGACCTGGCCGGAGCGGTCACCGGCACCGCCGGGATCCTGCTCCTGGTCTTCGGCGTCGAGCGGGCCACGCACGCCCCGGCCGGCTGGACCGTGGTCACGATCGGCGCGGCCCTGCTCCTCTTCCTCACGTTCGTCGTCATCGAGCGCGCCTCGTCCTCGCCGCTGGTGCGCCTGGGCATCTTCCGCAGCGGGCCGCTGGTCCGCGCCAACGTGTCGGGGCTGCTGTTCGCCGCGGGGTTCTTCGGCTTCCAGTTCATCGCCGTCCTCTATCTCCAGGAACTACGCGGCTGGTCGTCCCTCCAGACCAGCTTCGCGCTGATCGTCATCGGCGTGGACGCGGTCCTCTCACCGCTGCTCACCCCGAAGTTGGTGGCCCGGTTCGGCAACGCCCGGGTCATCGTCGTCGGGCTGTTCCTCGCCTCGCTGTCGTACGCCCTGTTCCTGCCGCTCGCGGCGGACTGGACGTACGCCGCGATGTTCCCGGGCCTGCTCCTCCTGGGTATCGCCTTCTCCCTGGTGTACGGGCCGCTCACCATCGTGGCCACGGACGGCATCGCCGAGGAGGAACAGGGCGTGGCGGGCGGACTGCTCTACACGTCCTTCCAGTTCGGGGCGGCGCTCGGGCTGTCCGCCGTGGCTGCCGTCAACGTCGCCGCCACGGGCGGGACGGCACAGGCGGCGCTCCTCGACGGGTACCGGGCGGCCCTGGTCGTCCCGCTGGCCGCCGCTCTGATCGCCGTAGCCGTCAGCGCGTCCGGCCTCCGCACCCGGCGGGCGGCGGTGCCGGGCTCCCCCGTCGGCGGGTCCGGGGGCGTGCCGGACGGGAGCAGGGCACCGGGCGGGGTCGAGCAGCCCGCGGGGCTGGGATCCTGATCACGCGTACGGCACGGGGGGTACGGTCGCGCCGGGGACGTCGGCGGACCGTACCCCCGCCGTCGCACCTCGCGCCGCTCCCAATTACCGGTCGACACCCCTCCGCCCCGTCCGGCAGAGTTCCGTCATGAACCCCCAACACTGGCCCCTCTACGGGCTTCGCCTCCGCACCCCGCGCCTCGAACTGCGCCTGCCCGGACTGGAACTCCTCGACGAGCTGGCCTCGGTGGCGGCCCGCGGGCTGCACGATCCGGACCGGATGCCGTTCAGTGTGGCGTGGACCGACGGGAAGCCCGACGAGGTGGCGCGCGCCGTGTTCCAGCATCTGCTGGGAACCGTCGCCGGCTGGTCCGTACGGGACTGGACGCTCAGCCTGGCCGTCCTCCACGAGGGAAAGGTCGTCGGGCGGCAGGACCTGATGGGGCGGGACTTCGGGGTGCGGCGGGAGGCGGAGACCGGGTCGTGGCTCGGGCTCCCGTACCAGGGGCAGGGCCTCGGTACGGAGATGCGCGCCGCGGCCCTCCACCTCGCGTTCGCCGGGCTCGGCGCACGGTACGCCGTGTCCGCCGCCATGACCGACAACCCCCGTTCGCTCGGGGTCTCGCGGCGGCTCGGGTACACCGACGACGGCCTTCAGACGGATGTCGTGCGCGGGGCTCCCGTCACTCTTCAGCGGCTGCGCCTGGACCGGGCCCGGTGGGAGACGCATCGCGGCGTGGACGTGACGGTGGAGGGACTCGACGCCTGCCGGGCGGAGTTCGGGATCTGAGGCGGCAGTTCCCGCCCCCCGTCGTACAACCCTTCGCCCTCGGTACGGGTCTTCGCTGTGTCGTCGGCAGCCGTGCGCCGGATACGGACACGGCCCTGAACCGCAGGAGCAGCAGCCCTTCATGATCCAGTCATCTCTCCTCCCCCGTGCCCGCGCCTCCCGCGGGCGACTGCCCCGCCTCCGTGCGGCGTCGGTCGCCGCGGGCGTCGTGCTCGCCGCCTGCCCGGCCCCGCTCCTGCTGGCCGCTCCGGCGTCGGCCGCCGCCGCCAAGCACTACGACGACTTCAACGGGGACGGCTACCGCGACCTGGCCGTGCCGTACGCGTACAGCGGCATGGACGACGGCTCGGTCTCCTTCTCGGGCGGCGCGGTGCTCGTCACCTTCGGCGGCCCGAAGGGGCTGACGACGAAGACGCAGCTCGTCCATCAGGATTCACCGGGGGTTCCCGGGGCCGGGGAGGAGAACGACCAGTTCGGCGGGGCGCTCGCCAGTGCGGACCTGGACCGGGACGGGTACGCGGACCTCGTCGTGGGCAATCCGAGCGAGGAGTCGGGGACGACCCCCGTAGGCTCGGTCACCGTCGTGTGGGGCTCGGCCAAGGGACTCAAGGGCGGAACGGCCGTCCCGCGCAAGGGCGGTGGGGCTTTCGGCGCGTTCGGCAGGGATATCGCGACCGGAGACTTCAACGGGGACGGACGTCCCGACATCGCGACCGTCAACGCCGGTGACGTCCTGCTGTACCGGGGTGGGTTCACCAAGTCCGGCGGCCTCGGGAAGGTCACCGCGTACGACCGGGCGGGGCAGGGCTGGTACGCCGACAGCCTGGCGGCCGGGAAGGTCACGGGGGACGGGAAGACCGACCTGGTCGCTGTCGGGGTCCGTGGCGTCGGCGGCACGTTCCGGACCGAGGCGTGGTTCCTGAAGGGCGACGGCGCCGGTCTCACCTCCGGCCCGGCCAAGGTCATCGACAGCAAGAAGCAGCACGAACGGCTCGACGTGGCCATCGGGGACTTCGACCGGAACGGCTACGGGGACATCGCGGTCGGCAATCCGTACGCGAGCGGCAGCCGCGGCTCGGTCACCCTCTGGTACGGGGCCTCGGCCGGGCCGGGGTCGCGGAGCCTCGCCTTCAGCCAGTCGACGGCCGGGATCCCGGGGGCCTCGGAGGCAAACGACGAGTTCGGCGCTTCGCTGGCGGCGGGGGACGCGGACGGGGACGGGTACGCGGACCTCGCGGTCGGCGTACCGGGTGAGGCGGCCGGGGAGAAGAGCGCGTCCGGCGCGGCGTACGTGTTCCGCGGCGGCTCGGGCGGGCTGAAGGGGTCGCGTTCCGTCGTGTTCGACAAGACGCTGCCCGGGGTGGCCGGGGGCACGGTGGCCCACGACTACTTCGGTTACGACCTGCGGCTGCGCGATCTCGACCGGGACGGGCGCGCCGATCTGGCGGTTTCGGCGCCGAGTGAGAACACGGTGCGGATCCTGCCCGGGGCCAAGGGCGGGGTGACGGGGGCCGGTTCGGCCGTGCTGCGGGAGACCGGGGCGGATCTGCCGGAATAGACGCGGGCGTCACCCGACCCGCCGGAGTGGACGCGGGCGTCACCCGACCCGCCGGAGTGGACGCGGGCGTCACCCGACCCGCCGGAGTGGACGCGCGTGCCACCCGACCCGCCGGAGTGGACGTCGGCGTTACGCAGCCCCCTGGTTAGACAAGGGTAGGCTAACCTTCCCCCGGATCGCCCCAGCCGGAAGCCGGGCCCGTCCGTCCGCCGCTCCGGCCCGTCCCGGAGGAGCCCCCGTTGACGTCGACGACTGCCGCCGCCCCCGAAGTCGCCCCGTTCCGGCCCTTCGATCTGACCGTCCTGCGGACGAGGCGGCTGGGCCCGTCCATCCTCCGGGTCACACTCGGCGGGCCGGGGGCCGACGGTCTGC
>NZ_JAFEUF010000191.1 GCF_016901035.1 Streptomyces durocortorensis | reverse complement strand
GGCCAGGGCGGTGCTCGCCGACGCCGTACGCATCGCCCACTGGGGAGCCGGCCTGGTGCGCCGGGTGGTCACGGCCTTGCGGGCGGTGGCAAGGGGTCGCGGGCGGACAAGTCGCAGCCTGGAGTCGCGCGGGGTACGGGACGTCACGGGAGCAGTCTTGCTCCTGACGGCCCGAAAGCCCAAACGGAAGCCGTTTCACCGGTACGTGAAAGGTTCCCCCGATGCGGCGGCAAGGGGGAGAGTTCACCCCATCGGCTCACATCAGGGGCGTGAGGAAGCGTCGCAGGGTCTCCTCGTAGCGGGCCGGGTCGGCGTTCCACATCGCCGCATGCGGAGCCTCGGCCACGGCGTGCAGGCTGACCAGATCCGAGCGGCGGGCGGCGAGCTCGCGGGAGGAGGCCCAGGGGGCGGTCGTGTCGTCGGGGCCGTGCAGGATCAGCGTCGGAGTCCGCAGGGAGGCGGGCAGCGAGGTCTCCAGCACCGGGGCGGGGCTCATTCCGGTACGGCCCTGGGCGGCGCGGACGGCGAGCGGCAGCAGCGCGGCCGGGACGCCCCGGGCGGCGGCCAGGGCGCGCAGGGTGACGGGCCAGTCCAGCACCGGGGAGTCCAGGACGATGCCGCTGATCCGGTCCCGCAGCGGAGATTCGACCGCGGCGTACAGGGCCATGGTGGCGCCGGTGGACCAGCCGTGGACGATCACGTTCCGGGCGCCGTAGCGCAGGGCGTAGCGGAGGGCGGCGTCGACGTCGCGCCACTCGGAGGCGCCGAGGTGGCCGAGGCCGTCGGCGGGGCGGCCGCCTCCGGGGTCGCCCCGGTAGGCGAGGTCGAGCACCGGGAAGCGCTGCGCGTTCAGGAACCCCATCAGGTTCATGGGGTGGGCCCGGGTGGTGCCGAGGCCGTGCACGGTGATGATCCAGGTGTCGCGTGCGCCGGGGACGTACCAGGCGGGCAGGGGGCCGAGCTCGCCGGGGATCTCGACCTCCTGGTGGCCGAGGCCGAGGTCGCTGCCGGGGTCGCCGCCGTACAGGGCGGGGGTGAGGCGCACTTTCGTGCCCGGTTCGAGGATGCCCTCGCTGACGCTCTCCAGCCTGCGGACGACGGTGTCGGCGCCCTGGGAGGCCCCTTCGACGACGGGCCCGACGACCGCGTGGACCCCGGGTCCGGCGATGCCCCAGGTGCCGGGCCGGAGCGCGGAGAAGGAGCGGGTCAGGGTCACCTGCCCGGCCGCGGTGGCATGAACGGTGAGTCTGCGGTCGGCGGGGAGGGGACGTCCGGGCGTCGCCCTGAGGGCGACGTCGCTGGCGTACCGGCCGGCCGCGACCGCTGCCGCGCCGACGCCGAGGATCGTGGTGACGGCCGTTGCCGTCGCGGTTACCGGGCGCACCGCTTCAGTGTCGTGGCGCGGGCGGCGGGGGGCCAGTGGGCGGGGCCGTCCGGGGCAGGTCCGGCTCCGGAGGGAAGCGTCGCTCAGCCGCGCTGGCCGTACCCCTTGAGCGCCTCGGTCACCTCGGCCAGCTGGGCCGTGGTGAGCAGGGCCGGGGTGCGACCGGGCACCGAGCTCGCGGTGAGCCAGAGGTGGCACAGCCACTCCAGTTGGGCGGTGCGGTCGTAGGCCTGGTCGAGGGTGTCGCCGTAGGTGACGGTGCCGTGGTTGGCGAGCAGGCAGCCGGTGCGGTCCCGGAGGGCTTCGAGCATGGCGTCGGCCAGCTCCGGAGTGCCGTAGCGGGCGTAGGCGGCGGTGCGGACGGGGCCGCCGAGGATGGCCGCCGCGTAGTGGACGAGCGGGACCTCGGCCAGGAGGGTGGACACGGCGGTGGCGTGCACGGCGTGGGTGTGGACCACGGCGGCGGCGTCGGTGGAGCGGTAGACCGCCAGGTGGAGGGGGAGTTCGCTGGTCGGCCCGAGGTCCCCGAGGACCTGGTGTCCGTCCAGGTCGACGCCGACCGCGTCGTCGGGGCCGAGCCGGTCGTAGGGCACCCCGCTGGGCGTCACCAGGACGAGGTCGCCGACGCGGGCGGAGACGTTGCCGGAGGTGCCGACGACGAGGCCGTCCGCCGCGCTCCGTCGGGCCGTGTCGACGACGCCCTGCCAGGCCTGGCGCACGGATTCCGGCTGCTGCTCGCTCATGGGGCGAGCGTAGGGGGGAAGGCGCGCAACCGGAACGTCACGTGGGGAGTGACAGGGATCTCTTCCGGGCGCCGAACGGCCGTTCAAAATGTTCGCCAAAGGGCGGCAAAGAGCAGTCCACGCCGTGCCCCACTGACCTCGCACTACCCCACCCGCACACAAGCGGAAGCAGCCCACTCCGCTTGGGGTCACCACAGCGCCCTGCCCAGTTCATCTTCCGTTCACCCAGGTTGCCTACGGTCCACGAGCCACTGACGTCGAACGATTGCCTGGGTAAATGGAACACATCACGCTGCTGCTTGCGATTGTGGTCGTAACAGCTCTCGTGTTCGATTTCACGAACGGTTTCCACGACACCGCCAACGCGATGGCGACCACCATCTCGACCGGCGCGATGAAGCCCAAGACAGCGGTGGCCATGTCCGCCGTTCTCAACCTGATCGGCGCGTTCCTGTCGGTGGAGGTCGCCAAGACGATCTCCGGCGGGATCGTCAACGAAGACGGCATCAGAACAGAAGTCATCTTCGCGGCGCTCGTCGGCGCCATCCTGTGGAATCTCCTGACCTGGCTGCTGGGGCTGCCTTCCAGCTCCTCCCACGCCCTGTTCGGCGGTCTGATCGGCGCCGCGGTCATGTCGGCCGGCTGGTCCTCGATCAACGGCGGCACCGTCGTCACCAAGGTGCTGCTCCCCGCCATCGCCGCCCCGCTGGTCGCCGGTATCGCCGCGATGCTGGCCACCCGGCTGACGTACCGGATCAACCGGAACGTCACCGACCCGAACCAGCTGAAGTCGACCGCCAAGGGCTACCGGGCCGGACAGATCGCCTCCGCCGGTCTCGTCTCGCTCGCCCACGGCACCAACGACGCCCAGAAGACGATGGGCATCATCACCCTCGCCCTGGTCACCAGCGGTGTCCTGGCCCCCGGCTCCAACCCGCCCATGTGGGTCATCGTCTCCGCCGGTGTCGCCATCGCGCTCGGCACCTACCTCGGTGGCTGGCGCATCATCCGCACCATGGGCAAGGGCCTGACCGACCTCCAGCCGCCGCAGGGCTTCGCCGCCCAGACCAGTGCGGCGACCGTCATCCTGGCCTCCTCGCACCTCGGCTTCTCGCTCTCCACCACGCAGTCCTGCTCCGGCGCCGTGATGGGCTCGGGCCTCGGCCGCAAGGGAGGCGTGGTCCGCTGGTCCACCGCCACCCGGATGTTCGTCGCCTGGGGTCTGACCCTGCCGGCCGCGGGTCTGGTCGGCGCGGGCGCCGAGTTCCTGACCAAGCAGGGCCCCTGGGGCATCGCCGTCACGGCGGTCATCCTGGTGGGCGGCTCGTTCGCGATCTGGGTGGCCTCGCGCCGCCAGCCCGTCGACCACACCAACGTCAACGACACGGACGGCGACGAGCCCCAGGGCGTCGTCACCACGGCCATGGCCGCGGTCCAGCCGCCGCCCATCGGAGGCCCGGCCTCCGAGCCCGAGCTCATCTCCAGCATCCCGGCCCCGGCCTCGGCGCCCGACGACCCGGCCCGGCCGCCGGCCAAGGTGTAAGGAAAGATCCGCATGAAAATCGACTGGGCAGCTCTCGCCTCCGTCTTCGGTGTCAGCCTCGTGGTCACCGTCGCGCTGGTCGGCCTCTTCACCGTGGGCATCGTCGCCCTCTCCAAGCAGTCCGCCACGGCCGGGGGCAGCGCCTCCGGCGGGTCGGTCGCGCTGGCGCGCACCGGCGCGTACGCCTGCTTCGCGCTGTGCGTGGCGGCGGTCTCGTACGGGATCTATCTGATCGTCGCCTGACGCCGCACCCCCGCGTTCCTCGCACTCCATTCGGGCCGGACACACCCTCGTGTGTCCGGCCCGATGTGCGTCCGCCCACAGTGGAGCCTCGCAGGTCAACAGCGAGTTGACGGCTGTTCTCGGGGCGTGGTGGACTGCCGGAGCCATTTACGGCGACAGCAGAGGAAGCCGGTGCGAATCCGGCGCGGTCCCGCCACTGTCACCGGGGAGCACTCCCCCACACCGGACGTCACGGCTCGCGGTACGCGGGCTGGAAGGCCGGGGGAACTGCGGATCCGGGAGCCAGGAGACTCTCGTCGCCGGTCACGTCGAACCAGGGCGCGGACCCTGAGTGAGGACCTACGCCATGCCCGGCCGCCGTGCGCCCATCCCTGCGCCGCTTCCTGTGCCCCTCCGTGCCGGAACGCCTCTCTCCGCGACGGGCTGAGCCGTGCGTGCCGATCGCATCTTCGCGTACGGCGCCACGGCGGGGATGGTCGCCGACGCACTGCTCGGCGATCCCCGGCGGGGCCATCCCGTCGCCGGATTCGGCCGCGCCGCGGCGCGCGTCGAGTCCCTGTTGTGGCGTGACGACCGTGGCCGGGGCGCGCTGCACACCCTCGTCTGCGCCGGAGGCGCCGTGGGGGCCGCCGCGCTGACCGCCCGTGCCGTACGGGACCGCCCCGCGCTCGCCGTCGCCCTGACCGCCGCCACCGCCTGGTCCGTCGTCGGCGGTACGTCGCTGGGGCGGGAGGCCCGTGCCATCGGGGGCGCGCTGGCCGCCGGGGACCTGGAGGTGGCCCGGGAGCGGCTGCCGCATCTGTGCGGGCGTGATCCGCACTCCCTGGACGGGCCGGGGATCGCCCGCGCGGTCGCCGAGTCGGTCGCCGAGAACACCTCGGACGCCGTCGTCGGCGCGCTGGTGTGGGGGGCGATCGGCGGGGTGCCGGGGTTGGTCGGCTTCCGGGCGGTGAACACGCTGGACGCGATGGTCGGCCACAAGTCGCCCCGCCACCGCCGCTACGGCTGGGCCTCGGCCCGCCTGGACGACGTGGCGGGGTGGCCGGGCGCCCGGCTGACGGCCGCGCTGGCCGTGGTGGGCGGCGGGCGGCCCTCGGAGGCCGTACGCGCCTGGAAGGCGGACGCTCACCGCCACCCGAGCCCGAACGCGGGGCCCGTGGAGGCCGCGTTCGCGGGGGCGCTCGGCGTACGGCTGGGCGGCACGCTCGCGTACGCGGGGCGCGTCGAGCACCGGCCGGTGCTGAACGGGGCGGCCGGGCGGGACGTCCGGGGCGCGGACATCGAGCGTGCGGTGCGGTTGTCGCGCCGGGTGAGTGCGCTGGCCCTGGGGGTGTGTGTGGCGGGCCGGCTGGTCGCCGGGCGCGTGGTCGCGGGGCGGTCGTCGACAGGACAGAGGCGGGGTCGGGCATGAGCGGTGGGCTGCTGGTCGCGGGGACCACATCGGACGCGGGCAAGAGCGTCGTCACGGCGGGCATCTGCCGCTGGCTGGTGCGCCGGGGCGTGAAGGTCGCGCCGTTCAAGGCGCAGAACATGTCGCTGAACTCCTTCGTGACCCGCGAGGGCGCGGAGATCGGGCGGGCCCAGGCGATGCAGGCGCAGGCCGCCCGGGTGGAGCCGACGGCGCTGATGAACCCGGTGCTGCTGAAGCCCGGCAGCGACCGGTCCAGCCAGGTCGTCCTGATGGGGAAACCGGTCGGTGAGATGAGCGCCCGGGGGTACCACGGGGGCCGGCAGGAGGCGCTGCTCGGCACGGTGACCGACTGCCTGGAGGAGCTGCGGTCGACCTACGACGCGGTGATCTGCGAGGGGGCCGGGTCGCCGGCCGAGATCAACCTCCGGCGCACCGACATCGTGAACATGGGGATCGCGCGGGCCGCCCGCTTCCCCGTGCTGGTAGTCGGGGACATCGACCGGGGCGGGGTCTTCGCCTCGTTCTTCGGGACGACGGCGCTGCTGAGCGCGGAGGACCAGTCGCTGGTCGCGGGTTATCTGGTGAACAAGTTCCGGGGTGACGTCTCGTTGCTGGAGCCGGGGCTCGACATGCTGTACGGGCTGACCGGGCGGCGTACGTACGGGGTGCTCCCGTACGCCCACGGGCTCGGCATCGACGAGGAGGACGGCCTGCGGGTGTCCCTGCGGGGTGCGGTGCGGGAGTCGGTCGTGGCGCCGCCCCACGGGGAGGACGTGCTGCGGGTCGCGGTCTGCGCGGTGCCGCTGATGTCCAACTTCACTGACGTGGACGCGCTGGCCGCCGAACCGGGCGTCGTCGTGCGGTTCGTGGACCGGGCGGAGGAGCTGGCCGACGCGGACCTGGTGATCGTGCCGGGGACGCGCGGCACGGTGAAGGCGTTGGCCTGGCTGCGTGAGCGAGGTCTCGCGGACGCGCTGGTGCGGCGGGCGGCGGAGGACCGGCCGGTGCTGGGGATCTGCGGCGGGTTCCAGGTGCTCGGTGAGCGGATCGAGGACGAGGTGGAGTCGCGGGCGGGGGTCGTGGACGGGCTGGGGGTCCTTCCCGTACGGATTCGCTTCGACCGGGACAAGACGCTGGCGCGGCCGGTCGGTTCGGCGCTGGGCGAGCCCGTGGAGGGGTACGAGATCCACCACGGGGTGGCCGACGTACGGGGCGGGGAGCCGTTCCTGGACGGGTGCCGGGTGGGGGCGGTGTGGGGGACGCACTGGCACGGGTCGCTGGAGAGCGATGCGTTCCGGCGGCGGTTCCTGGTGGAGGTGGCCCGGGCCGCGGGGCGACGGTTCGTTCCCGCGCCGGACACGAGTTTCGGGGTGCTGCGGGAGGAGCAGCTGGATCGGCTGGGGGATCTGGTGGAGGAGCACGCGGACACGGATGCGTTGTGGCGGTTGATCGAGGGGGGCGCGCCGGCGGGGTTGCCGTTTGTGCCGCCGGGGGCACCTTCGGTGCCGGGTGACGTGGGTGCGGGTGCTCCGGAGAGCCGGGGCGCTGCCCCGGACCCCGCTCCTCAATCGCCGGAGGGGCTTGAAATTGCCGGGTCCGCTGGGTCAAGGGGCCAGGGGCTTGAGGATGCCGCGCCCGCGGAAGCCACGCCCCAGGAGCTTGATGTAACCGGTCACGTAGAAGCTGAACAGCATGTCGACCAGGAGGCCTTGTGAGTACGCCGTATCCCTTCACCGCGATCGTCGGGCAGGACGACCTGCGGCTCGGGCTCTTGCTGAACGCCGTCAGTCCGGCCGTCGGCGGGGTGCTCGTGCGGGGCGAGAAGGGGACCGCCAAGTCCACCGCCGTGCGGGCGCTCGCCGCGCTGATGCCCGAGGTCTCCGTCGTGCCCGGGTGCCGGTTCTCCTGTGATCCCGTCTCGCCCGATCCGGCGTGTCCTGATGGGCCGCACGCGGAGGCCGCCGGTGTGTCGCGTCCGGCGCGGACCGTGGAGCTGCCTGTCGGAGCGTCCGAGGACCGGCTCGTGGGGGCGCTGGACATCGAGCGGGCGCTCTCTGAGGGCGTGAAGGCGTTCGAGCCGGGGCTGCTGGCCGACGCGCATCGCGGGATCCTGTACGTCGACGAGGTCAACCTCCTCCACGACCACCTGGTGGACCTGCTGCTGGACGCGGCGGCCATGGGGGCTTCGTACGTCGAGCGCGAAGGCGTCTCCGTACGGCACGCGGCACGGTTCCTGCTGGTCGGGACGATGAACCCGGAAGAGGGCGAGCTGCGGCCGCAGTTGCTGGACCGGTTCGGGCTGACCGTCGAGGTGGCCGCGTCCCGGGACACCGACGAGCGGGTGGAGGTCGTGCGGCGCCGGCTCGCCTACGACGACGATCCCGAGGGGTTCGCCGCGCGCTGGGCCGAGGAGGAGAGCGCCCTGCGGGAGCGGATCGCCGGTGCGCGTGCCCTGCTGCCGCGTGTCGTGCTCGGCGACGGCGTGTTGCGGCAGATCGCCGCCACCTGCGCCGCGTTCGAGGTCGACGGGATGCGGGCCGACATCGTGATGGCCCGTACCGCCACCGCGCTCGCCGCCTGGGCGGGGCGCGAGGAGGTCACCGCCGACGACGTACGGCAGGCGGCCCTGCTGGCGCTCCCCCACCGGCGTCGCCGCAACCCGTTCGACGCGCCCGGCCTGGACGAGGACAAGCTCGACCAGACCCTGGACGAGGCCGGTCCGCAGGACGGCAACGACGACGATGACCAGCCCGACCCCGATCCCGACCCGGACGGTGGCGGGAACGATGACGGCGGCGGTGGCGGCGGGGGTGTGCCTCCGCAGGCCGACGGCGACCGTACGCCGCCGCAAGGCGAAGGGGGCGACACGCCGTCGCAGGCTCCTGAGGGCAGCCCCGACGCGCCCGGCCGGCCCACCGGGGCCGAGCAGCAGCCCGTGGCGTCCGCCGAGCCGTTCCGGACGAAGATGCTCAGCGTTCCGGGGCTCGGCGAGGGTGCTGCGGGGCGGCGCTCCCGGGCCCGTACAGCGCATGGTCGGACCACAGGAGCGGTCCGGCCGCAGGGCGCGCTGACCAAGCTGCACCTGGCCGCGACCGTGCAGGCCGCCGCCCCGCACCAGCGTGCGCGCGGGCGCTCCGGGCGCGGGCTCGTGGTGCGCCGGGACGATCTGCGGCAGGCGACCCGCGAGGGGCGGGAGGGCAACCTCGTGCTGTTCGTCGTGGACGCGTCCGGGTCGATGGCGGCCCGGCAGCGGATGAGCGCGGTCAAGGGGGCCGTGCTGTCACTGCTGCTGGACGCCTACCAGCGGCGGGACAAGGTCGGTCTGGTCACCTTCCGGGGCAAGGAGGCCGAGGTGGCGCTGCCGCCGACCTCGTCCGTGGACGCGGCCGCCGCCCGGCTGGAGTCGCTGCCGACCGGGGGGCGCACTCCGCTCGCCGCCGGGCTGCTCAAGGCCCATGACGTGCTGCGGGTGGAGCGGCTGCGCGATCCGTCGCGGCGGCCGCTGCTCGTCGTGGTCACGGACGGACGGGCGACCGGCGGTCCGGAGCCCGTGGCGCTCGCGGGGCGGGCCGGGCGGCTGCACCGCTCGGAGGGGACGGCCTCGGTCGTCGTGGACTGCGAGTCGGGGTACGTACGCCTCGGTCTCGCCGGGGAGTTGGCCCGGGAGCTGGGAGGCACCGCCGTCACGCTCGACGAGCTGCGGGCCGACTCGATCGCCGGGCTCGTCAAGGACGTCACCGCAGCCGGGAGGGCCGCTTAATGCCGCAGGGACAGCCGACCACCGTGCCGGACGACGGGCTCACCACCCGTCAGCGGCGCAACCGACCGCTCCTGTTCGTCCACACGGGCATAGGCAAGGGCAAGTCGACGGCGGCGTTCGGGCTCGCGCTGCGGGCCTGGAACCAGGGGTGGCCGATCGGGGTGTTCCAGTTCGTGAAGTCGGCGAAGTGGAAGGTCGGCGAGGAGAACGCGCTGAAGGTGCTGGGCGCGAGCGGCGAGGGCGGCACCGTCGACTGGCACAAGATGGGCGAGGGCTGGTCCTGGGTCCAGCGCGACGGCCAGCTCGACAACGAGGAGAAGGCCCGCGAGGGCTGGGAGCAGGTCAAGCGGGACCTGGCGGCGGAGACGTACAAGCTGTACGTGCTCGACGAGTTCGCCTATCCGCTGCACTGGGGCTGGATCGACACGGACGAGGTCGTCGAGGTCATGCGGAACCGGCCCGGCACCCAGCATGTGGTGATCACCGGCCGCAACGCGCCCGACAAGCTCATCGAGGCCGCCGACCTGGTGACCGACATGTCGAAGGTCAAGCACCCGATGGACGCGGGGCAGAAGGGCCAGAGGGGCATCGAGTGGTGAGTGTGCCCCGTCTGGTCATCGCCGCTCCGGCTTCCAACAGCGGCAAGACCACCGTCGCCACCGGTCTGATGGCCGCCTTCGCCGCGCGCGGTCTTGCCGTCTCGCCGCACAAGGTGGGCCCGGACTACATCGATCCGGGCTACCACTCCCTGGCGACGGGCCGTCCCGGCCGGAATCTCGACGCGTACATGTGCGGGACGGATCTCGTCGCCCCGCTGTTCGCGCACGGATCGGCGGGGTGCGACCTCGCCGTGGTCGAGGGCGTGATGGGGCTGTACGACGGCGCCTCGGGGCAGGGTGAGCTGGCGTCCACCGCGCAGGTGGCCAAGCTGCTCAGGGCTCCCGTGGTGCTGGTGGTGGACGCCTCCTCGCAGTCCCGGTCGGTGGCGGCCCTGGTGCACGGGTTCGCCTCCTGGGATCCCCGGGTCCGGATCGGCGGGGTGATCCTGAACAAGGTGGCCTCCGACCGGCACGAGGCGCTGTTGCGGGACGCGTTGGACGAGTCGGGCTTGCCGGTGCTCGGGGTGATCCGGCGGGCGCCGCAGGTCGCGACGCCCTCGCGGCACCTGGGGCTGGTTCCGGTGGCCGAGCGGCAGAGCGATGCGGTGGAGGCCGTACGGGCCATGGGCGAGCGGGTGCGCGCGGGGTGCGACCTGGACGCGCTGCTGGCGCTGGCGCGGACGGCCCCCGCGCTGACGGACGAGCCGTGGGAGCCCGCGTACGCCTCCGGGCCCGGCGCCGAGAAGCACGTCGTCGCCTCCGGTCAAGGCCCCCGGCCCGTCGTCGCCGTGGCCGGCGGGGCGGCGTTCACCTTCGCGTACGCGGAGCACGCCGAGCTGCTGACTGCGGCCGGTGCGGAGGTCGTGACGTTCGACCCGCTGCGGGACGAGAAGCTGCCGACGGGAACGGCGGGGCTCGTGATCGGCGGCGGGTTCCCGGAGGTGTACGCCCCCGAGCTGTCGGCCAACGAGCCGTTGCGGCGGGCGGTCACGGAGCTGGCCCTGAGCGGTGCGCCGGTGGCCGCCGAGTGCGCGGGGCTGCTGTATCTGGCGCGGGAGCTGGACGGGAAGCCGATGTGCGGGGTGCTGGACGCCGAGGCCCGGATGTCGGAGCGGCTCACGCTCGGCTACCGGCAGGCGGTGGCGGTCTCGGACAGTCCGCTGGCGGCGGCGGGCACCCGGATGCGGGGGCACGAGTTCCACCGCACGGTGCTGGAGCCGGGGGCGGGGACCACGCCGGCCTGGGGCATGCACCAGCCGGAGCGGCGGGTCGAGGGGTACGTCCAGCGCGGCGTCCACGCGAGCTATCTGCACACCCACTGGGCCGCGTCCCCCGAGGTGGCCCGGCGGTTCGTCGAGCACTGCCGGGCGCGGTGAGCGACCCGCGCGTGTGCCTCGCCGACGTGTGCGGGCGTACGCGTGGCTCACTCCGCGATGCCGACGACCAGCCAGATGAAGCCCACGCCCCCGATGGTGCAGAGAAGGGTGGAGCGGGCGGGATGGGTGTGGTGCGCCTCGGGAAGGATCTCCGCAGCGGCCAGGTAGAGCAGCGCTCCGCCGAAGAAGCCGAGATAGCCGCCGAGCAGTTCCTCCGGAAGGGTGAACAGCAGCGTCGTCGCCGCGCCCACGACGGGTGCCACGGCGGCCGCGAACAGCATCAGGAGCGCCTTGCGGCGGGCGTTCCCGTACAGACTGGTGAGGGTGTACGTGTTGAATCCGTCGGCGAAGTCATGACTGATCACCGCCAGCGCGACGGCCACGCCCATGGAGCCGCTGACCTGGAAGGCGGCACCGAGCGCGATGCCGTCCATCAGGCTGTGGCCGACCATCGCGGCGGCCGCCGTCAGCCCCACCTGCGGCACGCGTTCGCCGCTCGCCCCGTGTGCCACCTGGCGTACGGAGAGCAGCCGCTCGACCAGATGGGCCACCAGGAAGCCGCCCACGAAGAGCAGCAGGGCGGCGGGCACGCCGAACACCGGGGCGCCCGCGGCCTCGATGGCCTCCGGCAGGAGGTCGAGCCCGACCACGCCGAGCATCAGCCCGCCCGCGAGGCCGAGCACCAGATGACGGCGGTCGGTGACGCGTTGGGCGACCCAGCCGCCGGCCAGGGTCATCAGGAACGCGCCGAGCGCGACGAACACCGCCATGGGGCCTTGCTAGCCGATCGGGCCCCCTCTCCGCATCTGAGGGTGTCCTTACCGGCGGCGTTCCCGCCGCCCTTCCCCTCGCCCGGGTCCGCGCTTCGTATACGGAGCGGTCCCGTCCCCTTCCCCGTGCCACCGACGTACCACCGAGACGTATGAACTGAAAGGCAGGACTCCGCCGATGACCGGAGCATCCGTCGGCCCCGGACCGGAGTCCGGCGCCCGCAGTCTGGTGGTGGGGGTCGGCGCGCGCCGGGGGGCCTCGGGCGATGTGGTGTTCGCCCTGATCGAGGCGGTGTTGAGCGGGGCGGGGCTGGACCCGGCGGACGTGGTGGAGGTGGCCACGGTCGACGCCAAGGCGGACGAGCCGGGGATCGTGGGGGCGGCGGCCCGGCCCGGGGTGCCGGTGCGGACCCACCCGGCCGGGGCGCTGGCCGCGGTGCGGGTGCCGCACCCCTCGGGGGAGGTGGGCGCGGCGGTGGGTACGGCGTCGGTCGCGGAGGCGGCGGCGCTGATCGAGGCGGACGAGCTGGTGGTGCCGAAGACCCGCGCCCCGGGCGGGAGGACGGCGGGGAAGGGGGTGGCGACCTGTGCGGTGGCCCGCCGGTTCCCGGCCGTCGACGGGACTTTCGATGTTTCCGGGAGGAAAACTTCCACCTCACCGGTGACGGCAGGCTCCCGCCCGTTCACCATGGCTGCCATGACTCCCCCCACGCATCCCCCCATGCGGGACATCGAGAGCGCCGGGCCGGACCTGCGGCACCACGGCGACGCGGAGGTGCGCGGCGAGAATCTGACCGATCTCGCCGTGAACGTCCGCACCCACACCCCTCCCCCGTGGCTGCGCGAGCGGATAGCCGCCTCGCTCACCTCGCTGGCCGCCTACCCGGACGGGTCCTCCGCCCGCGCCGCGGTCGCCGGCCGGCACGGGCTGCCGGAGGAGCGGGTGCTGCTGACGGCAGGCGCGGCCGAGGCGTTCGTCCTGGTCGCCCGGGCGCTCCCGGCCCGCTGCCCGGTCGTGGTGCACCCGCAGTTCACGGAGCCGGAGGCGGCGCTGCGGGCGGCCGGGCACGGAGTGGGGCGGGTGCTGCTGCGGGAGGAGGACGGCTTCCGGCTCGATCCGGCGGCGGTGCCCGAGGAGGCGGACCTCGTGGTGATCGGCAATCCGACGAACCCGACGTCCGTGCTGCATCCGGCGGCCCTGCTGGAGAAGCTGGCGCGGCCCGGGCGGACGCTGGTGGTCGACGAGGCGTTCATGGACGTCGTGCCGGGCGAGCGCGAGGCGTTGTGCGACCGGACGGACGTCCCGGGGCTCGTGGTGCTGCGCAGCCTCACCAAGACGTGGGGGCTCGCCGGGCTGCGGATCGGTTACGTCCTGGCCGAGCCGGAGACGGTGGCGCTGCTCGCCGGGGCGCAGCCGCTGTGGCCGGTGTCCACCCCGGCACTGGCGGCGGCGGAGGCGTGCATGGAGCCGCGGGCGCTGGTGGAGGCGGCGGAGGCGGCGGACCGGATCACGGTGGACCGGGCCCATCTGCTCGCCGGTCTTGCCGAGTTCAGCGAGGTGGAGGCGGTGGAGGCGGCCCGGGGGCCGTTCGTGCTGGTGCGTCTTGAGCGGGCGGCGGAGGTGCGGGAGCGGCTGCGGCTGCTGGGGTTCGCGGCCCGGCGCGGCGATACGTTCCCGGGGCTCGGGCCGCAGTGGCTGCGGCTCGCGGTCCGCGACCGGGCCACGACCAACCGTTTCCTCCAGGCCCTGGACCAGGCCGTGCAGGCGCTGCCCGCGAGATCGGGGCGCTGAGGAGCCCCGCATGTGACGGGGGGGGGGGGGGGGGGGGGGGGCCCCCCCCCCCCCCCGGGGGGTTACGGCGCGGGCCGCCGGGGGCCCCCGGGCCCCCCCCCCCGGGGCCCCCCCCCGG
>NZ_JAFEUF010000190.1 GCF_016901035.1 Streptomyces durocortorensis | reverse complement strand
CCCCGGGCGTGCGCCTTGGGGGCGGCGGACCGCCGGAGCCTCCCGGGTCGTGGCGGGGAGGCCCGGGGGCGCGCGGGGGAGCCGGGGGCGGTGCGCCGGGGCGTGGGTTACGGCCTGGGCATGGTGCACATGCTGGGCGCCGAGGGCACGGACGAGGTCTCCACGGCCACGGTGAGGGTCCACGACGGCGTGGCCACCGTCATCTGCGCGGCGGTAGAAACGGGCCAGGGCTTCACCACCCTCGCCCGCCAGATCGTCCAGGAGACCCTGGGCGTCGAAGAGGTCCACGTAGCGGCGGTGGACACCGACCAGCCCCCCGCGGGCCCGGCCACCCACGGTCGCCACACCTGGGTCTCCGGCGGGGCGGTGGAACGCGCGGCGAAGATGGTCCGCACCCAGCTCCTCCAGCCGCTGGCCCACAAGTTCGGCATGTCCACGGAGCTGCTCCAGATCGCCGACGGGAAGATCACCTCGTACGACGGCGTGCTCTCCACCACGGTCACGGAGGCGCTGGACGGCAAGGAACTCTGGGCGACGGCCCAGTGCCGCCCGCACCCCACGGAACCGCTGGACGAGTCGGGCCAGGGCGACGCGTTCGTCGGGCTCGCGTTCTGCGCGGTAAGGGCGGTGGTGGACGTGGACATCGAGCTCGGCTCGATCCGCGTGGTCGAGATGGCGGTAGCCCAGGACGTGGGCCGCGTCCTGAACCCGGCCCAGCTGGCGATCCGCATCGAGGCGGGCATCACCCAGGGCATCGGCGCGGCCCTCACGGAGAACCTCCGCACCGCGAAGGGCCTGATCCGCCACCCCGACCTGACCGGCTACGCGCTCCCGACCGCGCTGGACGCCCCCGACATCCGCATCGTCAAACTGGTCGAGGAACGCGACGTGGTGGCCCCGTTCGGCGCGAAGCCGGCCTCGGCGGTCCCGGTCGTCACGGCCCCCGCCGCGGTGGCCTCGGCGGTCCGCTCGGCGACGGGCCGCCCGGTGAACCGACTCCCCATCAGACCCCAGGCGGCGGTGGCAACGCCCAAGCCCTGACTGGCTCGTTATCGCCGTCGGGGCGGTGTGATGCGCATTGCACGTGCAATCAAAGGGTGCGAGCTGTCACCGATGCTGGCTACAGTGATCCTCGAAGCTGTACCAGCAGGGCAACGGGGAGGGTGTTGTGGCGACGGGAGAGGGCTCCGAAGGGGCCGGCTCCTCCGGGGGGCTCTTCGGGGGATTCATTGGGGGCGCCGTCGCTGCGGCGCAGAACATGGTTTCGGACCTCTACACGGAGCTGGAATCCTTCACCAAGTTCCGTGACCGTATCGACGAGATACTGGTGGACCTGAAGGCTTCACCGGCGGACGCCAAGAAGCTGGGCGAGATGTCCATCAAGGACAGCCAGTTCGGCGACGTGGGGTGGCCGGAGGCAAAGGGCATGTTCGCCTCGTACGAGAAGGTCGTCGGCGAGCTGGAGACCCTGTCGAAGCTGCTCTCGGACTCCATCGAGGGCATGAGCATCGCGGTCCTGGCGTCGCACAAGGGCTACGACAACCTGGACCAGGACATCCGCGACCGCATGCTCGCCATCAAGTCGGGTGTGGAGGAGCACTATCCGAAGCCGGACAAGTCGGAAGTGCCTGCGACCAAGCAGAGTGGTGACCGCCCGGCAGAAGCGCCGTCGTCCAGCGGCGACACCTCGGGCACAGATGGACTCTCATGGGAATAGTGATCACGCGTAAGGCACCGGACCGGATGGGGGAGCGGGATGGCTAGCGGGTTCGAAGGCATGACCCACGAAGAAATGCTGAAGTGGCTGGACCAGGCCAACAGCGGTGCGGTGCGTGGGGCCGCAGACCGGCTGAAGTCTGCGGCCGAGGAGATCCACAAGATCGCCGAGGAGCTGAAAGTCCGTCCACAGATCGTGAAGTGGAGGGGCGACGGCAGCGAAGCGTTCCGCACCTGGACGGCGAACCTGGCGAACGAGACCTTGCGCCTCGGCGACTACAGCGAGGGCGCGGCCAAGTGGCTCACGCAGGCATCCCACGCGATCACTCATGCCAAGACCACCATTCCCCGCACCATCCACAAGGGCGCGGAGGCGAACCTCGAAGCGGCGCTGGAGGCGAGGAACGACCCGGACGCTGCGGCCATCGCGAGAAAGGCGGAGGCTCAGATCGCAGCCAACGACTCCGCCCGCCAAGAGGCTGCGCAGCGCATGAAGGCTCTGTCGGAGGCGTACAACCAGTCCTCGACGGAGATGGGCCGGTTGGAGAAGCCTAATTTCCCACCTCCGCCGCTGGCGATCGTGCCGAGGGATGAGACCAACTACGGCGGCACTAGAAGCATTGGTCCAGCTGCGTCGGGCGGTAGCAGTTCCTCGTCGAGTGGCGAGATGTTGGGCCCCGTATCTGGGGCCGACGGGAGCGTGACCCGAGGTGGTCCAGACGTAGGTGCGATCAGGCCCCCTACGTCGGCGTCACCGGTAGTTCCTCCAGTCGAAATGGGTATCAATAGCGTCGCGACTCTTCCCGACGCGCCTGCGCTGCCGTCAGCGACTCCGGTTCAGGGACAGCCTGGTGGGGGGAGGTCCGACGTCGGCCCTCCGCCTGTTGTAGGTGGAGCTCCTCCGATCCTCAACAAGGGTGTTATTCCGCTGCCGCCGACGAACGGCTCGGGCCGGCCGGTAAATGCCGTGAGGCCTTCTCTGGCTATGCCAGGTCAAAACGGTCTCGGTGGCGGGCAAGCCGGACGCCCTTCTCCGGCCAACGGCATCGTCGGCGGCCGGCCTGCCCCGCAGGCCACAGGGCGGCCGGTGGGTGGCCTGCCGCGCGGGCTGGTGGTCGGCGGCGAAGGCGCTCACGGTGGTCGTGCACCGATGATGCACGCGCCGGGCGGTGCAGTTGGAAGCGGCCAGAGCGGCATCGTCGGCGGACGTCGACTCGCCGGCGAAACAGGTGGAATGGTGGGTGGCCGCCCTCAGCAGCCCGGCCAAACCGGTGCACGGCCATTCACGCCCGGAGGCACGGGCCTGGTACGAGGAGCAGCGTCAGGCGAAGGTGCACGCAGCACGGGTGCGATGGGGCGAGGTGCCGTGGGCTCGCAACGTGCTGGCGACTCACGTCGGAACGAGGGCAGCGAGAGGCCTGACTATCTGACGGAGGACGAAGAAACGTGGCAGCAGGGATCCCGGCGCGTAGTGCCGCCAGTTATCGACTGACCAACACCTGGTAAGGGAAACGCATGCCCATCGGCAGTCAGCGAAAAGTGCACAACCATGCCGTTCTCGTATCGGTGATCGGACTGCTGGTGGGTAGTGCTGCACCGGCTCATGCGGATGCCGTGAGGTCGATGCAGTGGCACCTCGATGCCATGAAGGCTGAAGAGATGTGGGTCATGAGTACCGGGGCGGGAGTCACGGTGGCGGTGATCGATACCGGTGTCAATGAATCCGTTCCTGACCTGCAGGGCCGTGTACTCAAGGGCAAAGACCTGGCATTGAGGGCCCCGGGAGACGAACACACCGATCCGGATGGTCACGGTACAGGGATGGCGGCACTGATTGCTGGAACAGGCAAGGGGAATAAAGGAGGTGGCGCTTTTGGGCTGGCTCCGGGAGCGGAGATCCTACCGATTCGCATGACCCCTGGAAGTGAGTTGAATAACCAGGCGGAGGGGTTGCAGGACTTCAATAGAACTGTGCCAGAGGGAATTCGGTACGCTGTCGATTCTGGCGCGAAAGTCATCAATCTTTCTCAGGGGGCCGAGAAGGGGTCGCGGAACCTCGATGAGGCTGTGAAGTACGCCCTGGGCAAGGGGGCGCTGATCTTCGCTGCTGTCGGAAATGATGCAGAAAAGGGAAACAAGGCCATGTACCCAGCATCCACTCCAGGAGTAGTGGGCGTCGGCGCGATCGGCAGAAATCTCAAGAAGGTCGACTTCTCTCACTACGGATCTCAGGTCGATTTGTCCGCTCCGGGCGAAGAAATGGTTCACGCCTGTAGCAGCGAGACAGGCTTCTGCGAGTCCTATGGCACGAGCACCGCCACCGCCATCGTCTCCGCCTCCGCCGCCCTGATCTGGTCCAAGTACCCGAACTGGACGAACAACCAGGTCCTTCGAGCCATGCTCAATACGGCCGGTGGCCCGACCAGCGGCGCCAAGCGCAACGACTACGTCGGCTATGGCGCAGTGCGTCCTGGGGCGGCGTTGACGAAGCCCGGCGATCCAGGTCCAGCCGATGAGTATCCTCTCCCGGACCTGGCTGAGGCAGAGGCTGCAGCGAAGAAGAAGCCCTCCGCGGAGCCGTCCAAGCCTGTCGACGGCCCAGCGAGGTCTCTAGACCCTGCCGCAGCCGCCTCGGGTGACGACGGCGGTGGTGACACGGGCCTTTGGGTCGGCCTGAGTGCCGGGGCAGTGGCGCTGGCGGGTGTGGTATGTGCCTTGTTGGTTGTCCGGCGCCGGCGTGCTGCCGCCGCTGCTCCGACGGTTCCGCAGGCCTATCCACCCCCGCACTCTCAACCGCTGCCTTCTCCCTACGGCTCACCACCGAACAGTCCGTACCCCAATACGTCCTACGGGCCTCCACCCGGCCAAGGGTCGGGCCCCGCTGCCTGAAAGGGTCGAGCCGGTCCTTGCGGAGGGGGTGCGTACAAGGCAATGGGGTGAGCTATGGGTTCCGCAACCCACTGATGTCTCACGCATGGGTGAAGGTGAGAGGCCTGATTGTGTGCTGCGGTGGACCAAGAGATTCTGCAGCAGAATGCCCGCCATGCCGTGTCGCCGGTGATCGGCTGAGCAGCAAGAATCTAGAAAAAGGGAATGGAATGCGTGCCAGTAGTGCAGCCGTTGCCCGGCGTGGGGCCGTCCTGTCAGTCGTTGCGGCACTGCTCCTGGTAGGCGCTACCTCTGCACACGCTGATTCCGTTCGTTCTGGTCAGTGGCATCTCGATGTGATGCGTGCCGAGCAGATGTGGAAGACCAGCACTGGCGAGAATGTCACTGTTGCTGTGATCGATTCAGGCGTGGATACTTCAGTCCCTGATCTTCAGGGGCGCGTCCTCAAGGGGAAAGACCTGGCGACAGACTCTCCGGGAGGCGAGCATACGGACTACGCCAATCATGGAACGGGGATGGCTGGACTCATTGCTGGAACCGGCAACGTCGGCGGTAGGGACGGTGCTTTCGGCCTGGCCCCTGGATCCAAAATTCTCCCGATTCGCGTCAGAGATAGTACGGGTAAAGTTAATGGTGCGACTGGAGATAAATATTTCAACGATGACTTGTCGGCGGCAATTTTCTTTGCTGTGGATCGGGGTGCCAAGGTCATCAATGTTGCTCTCGGCGGTGAGGCCGGATCGCAACGGTTGACGGATGCCGTGAGTTATGCCCTCGATAAAGGATCGCTGATCTTCGCAGCTGTGGGCAACAGTGGAGATAAGGAAAACGCGCTCGAGTATCCTGCCGGGACTCCGGGTGTTGTCGGTGTGGGGTCCGTCGGAAAGAATCTTCGAAGGGCGGAATCCTCTCAGTACGGACCGCAGGTTGATCTTGCAGCTCCAGGCGTGGACACCGTTCACGCATGTTCTGGAGGAACCCAGTTGTGTAAGGGCAGCGGCACTAGCCACGCAACCGCTCTCGCCTCTGCCTCGGCGGCCCTCATCTGGTCGAAGTATCCGGACTGGACGAACAATCAGGTTCTGCGGGTCATGCTGAACACTGCGGGCGGTCCCGTCAGTGGCAAGGAGCGGTCGGACGGGATCGGTTACGGGATTGTTCGTCCGCGTATTGCGCTCAAGACGCCTGGGGATCCCGGGCCGGCAGATGTGTACCCGCTTCCGGATCTCGCCGCAGCGGCGTCCAAGGCGCCTTCCCCGCAGCCCTCTAAGGCCGCGGATGGTGCTCAGGACAGCAAGGAACCGGCTGCCGTGGCCACGGGTGAGGGCGGCGACACCGGGCTCTGGCTCGGCCTCGGAGCTGGCGCGGCCGTCATAGTCGTTGGCGTCGCCACTGCGCTAGTGGTCCGTTCCCGTCGGCGAGAGGCTGTTGCGGCGCAGGCTCCGCCAGCGTGGCAACAGCAGCCGTATCCGCACCAACAGCATCTGCAGCCGCCGCACTCTCCCTACGGTTCACCGCCGAGCAACTCGTACCCCGACGCTCCCTACGGGGCTCCTCCCGGCCGAGGCCCCGGCTCCGTCGGCTGAAGAGCGTGCCAGGCCTCTGCTCGGCATGATGTCGAGTGATGGGATGCGCGGTGCTCCCGGGATGGGCCGACACCACGCTCGGTTTCTGCCCATGTCGTGACCGGTGCACAGTTTGACCATTCCCTGGTCAGCCAGATGCTTCGCCCAGTAGGCGGGATCGGCGGGAACTGGGCACCCTGCCGTTTCCAGTTCCGGATGATTCGGTGGGTCCGGGCAGCGGTCAGGTCGTGTCCTCGGCCCAGCACTAGGGGTGGGATCTTCAACAGGCGGAGTTCCCGGCGTACCCCCTCGTGGCTGCCGAGGAGCATGAGGGCCCAGTCCAGAAGTGCCTGCTGCAGGTCGAGTGCGGCAGGAGAGATGACCGACGAGGCCCCGAGCAACGCGGTGGAGACCTCACGTCCTCGGTCAAGGCTCCCTGGATGCCCGCTTGTTACGTGTCACGGCACCCGTCACCTGATCAGTGGGCTACGCGGAGAAGCTCAGTGTGCGACCAGCGCATGGTGCTCTGTTCTGTGATGGGACGCATTATGGCGGAATTCAAGCCTATTCATTTGGCCGAAACGAAGTCTTTTATCGCGTCAATGCAGCCTCTGTAGGTAGTGCTGCCTGCTCTTCCTGGGGGCGTGGGGCAAGAGTCTTACGGGTGGTAGTTGGCTGGGATTGGCGTCGCTCGCTGGGTGGCAGGGGAGTTGCGAGCCGGAATCGTCCCCTCCCGTGTGGCGGAGTTGCGAAGACCGCGTGATTCGCGGCGATCCGATCGATGCCAGGTCGCTAGCATGGGAATTCATGTCGGGTGAAGTCGCCAAGGTTTCGAAGGACTTCGCAAGTGGCCACAGGGGAACTCATGACGTTCCACGCAGAATGGTCAACGCTTCGCGCTGAATCGACCCAAAGGGTTGATATGCGCCTTAATGGCGTACCTGCCGAATCAGGAAGTTCGAAGGGCCCGTCCAAAGCTGACCTTGCCGTCAACGATGACGACCTTGGCGCCATCGGGCATGACGCGTACGAGCTGCGCACGCGGCTGTCGAAGGACGGCGATCACGCCCGGCCCGCGACCTTCGACGCGGCCATCGCGCTCACCAACGGCAACTTCGTGAGTGGGTCCGGGCTGCTGAAGGTTCACGACCGCTGGCAGACACACCTCAAGACGCTCCTCGACGCCTGCGCGCAGATCTCGAACCACCTCGACTACTCGCAGGCCGCCCATCACCAGGACGACGTCGAGATCGTCGGCAAGCTGCTCAGTGTCTCCAAGCTCAACGAGTATCTGAAGTAAATCACGGGGGAGTTGGCGTGCTGAAGTACGAGGACATCATCGACGCACCGCTCGGCAAGCTGAAGGAGGCTGCCGACGACTGGTCGGAGATAGTCACCAAGCTGCAACGCCTGGCCGAGGTGGCTAACGACGGCATGAAGGTCAAGGCGGACAAGGCCGAGTGGGAGGGTGCGAACGCCGGCGTCACCAAAGGCTTCATCGGCAAGACCGCGAAGGAGTTCAAGGACGCGGTTGCCGAGGCCAAAGGCGTCAAGCTCGTCCTGGAGGACGCGCACACAGCCTTCAAGAAGGCCAAGGATGATCTAGTGAACATCCGCGAGGTAGAAGGGCGCGAGGCGGGCATCCATGTGGACGCCAAGGGCAAGGTGACGGCGCGTAACCCGGTGTCCGAGAATAACGCTGCGCGGCACGATCCCGACTTCACTAAGTTCCTCCAGCAGGAGAGGAAGAACATCGAGTCGTGGCAGAAGAAGATCGACTTGATCGTGGACAACTGCAACGACACCGACGTCGCTTTCAGGAACGCTCTTGAGGCCAACGTCACGGAGGGCAAGGACTTCAGTAGCCCGAAGTACAAGAATCTGGACCAAGAGGAAGCCGCCCGTGCGGCCGACCTTGCGCGCAAGGGACGCGACCTCACGCATGCCCAACTTCAGGCGCTCAATGAACTGCTGCGTGACAACGCCAGGTCACCAGAGTTCGCCAAGGGCTTCTACGAGAAGCTCGGCCCGGAGAAGGCGATCACCTTCTTCGGGCAGCTCGCCACGGACACGCACGACATCACCAAGGTCGACAAGGAGCGCTTGGCGGACGTCCAGGCCCTCCAGCGCAACCTCGGCCTCAACCTGGCCACCGCCTCGCACGACAAGGCGTTCACGGCGGAGTGGGGGCCGGAGCTCCGCAAGATGGGTACGGAACGCTTCCCGCTCGCCAAGAACGACAGCGGCGGGCCGTTCGGCTACCAACTGCTCGGCGGCATCATGCGGTACGGGAACTACGACCCCAAGTTCCTCAACCCCATGGCGGAGCATGTGGTCCAGCTGAGGCAGAAGGACCACGACTTCTTCTACGCGTCAAAGGGCGTGCCCGGTGGGCCGGAGAATCCGTTCAATCCCTCAGGTGTCAACGGCTCCGGCTATGACCCGGTGAACAGCATGCTGGAAGCCCTGGGGCACAGCCCGGAGGCGGCAAAGCAGTTCTTCTCTGCCGAGCCCACCGCGTACAACGAGGACGGCACCCTGAAGAGCGGTGACGCTGACCTCGGAAAGAACAAGGACGGGGAGGAGATCACCAGTTACCTGGACTTCTTCCAGAACGAGGACTACGACCCGTTCTTCGACATTGCGAGCCACCACCCTGACGACGTGAAGAAGTCCACGCAGTACATGCCCGACGCGCTCGGCAAGGCCTTGGAAGCGGCGACCATCGGGCACGCCTGGGACGACCCCTCACCCACGCTGAAGCGCGACGAGGTGACGGCGGGCATCATGAAGAATGTGATCGACAGCTACGGATCGGACTCGGGCCTCCTCGGCCGGCATGAAGCGCTCAAGGACAGCTTGGGTCGTATGGGGGCTGCGTATATCGACGACCTGAATTACTCGACATACAACTTCGGGTCGGCTGGCGACGAACTCGGGCGGGACGAGCTGTTCGCGAACAGCAGCGATGGTTCCGAGCGGACCGATTTTGGCGAAGCTGCGGCGCGCCGGTTCATGGGCGTGGTGGCGGCCGATGAAGAGGGCTGGAAGACGTTGTCTTCGGCACAGCAGGTGTACGAGGCAAGCGGGCTGAAAGCCTTCGGGACCGAGCGCCAGGATCTCGGATTGCACTTCGGATACGGCGGGGCAAAGGTGCACGGGATCCTCGACGAGGCGCGCATCGAGGGCATCCATCAGCAGTTCAAGGGTGCAGAAGAAGCCAAGACGCTCGAGATGGAGAAGGCAGCCGAGTGGAGGAAGTTTGGTGTCAGTTCCGGCGTAGGCGCTGTGGTGGGGGTCGGCACTGCAGTGGTTCTGGGGCCCGCGGCAGGCGTCGTGGCCGCAACAGCAGTCCCTCTCGTCATGGATACCGCAACCGCGGCGATTGACACCGGATACGCCGGCGAGACGATGGATTACCTGAAGCAGCGCGAGTACGACAACAATGACGAAGCGTTGAGCGGGATTGAGAAATTCAAGGCCGAGGGGGAGCGGGGAGCTGTCACGCCCCTGCTCAACTATGCGGACGACATCGGGCTGTCGGTTGAAGAGAAGCGTCAGCTCAACTTGGACATTGAGACCTATTACGGGAACGGTAAGACCGCGGTCAGTGACCAGGGGAGGGTCAAGTGAGGATGCTGCGCTGCTGGAGGACCGGGGTGACGGCCATCACCTTTCTGGTCATCGGCGGACTTCTCTCAGGATGCTCCGGGGGCGAGGAACGCGCGGATTCGCCGAAACGGGGGCAGTGCGAGACGTTGCTCGGTGACGAGAACGTGGAAGCGGCCGTCAGGACGACCGGCGGCAGCGATGTCGAGGTGGGTGGGACGCCTCAAGCCGATGTGCTGGCGGAACGCCTCGTACGGGAGGCGAAGCAGTGGCAGGAGTCGGATCTGCAGCACACCTCCTACACCGGCTGCAGAGTGGACGCTTTCGAGGGTGATGAGATCAGCGGCACCGTCGATGCGTCGGTGAAGTGGTCCGCCCTCTCCTTGGGAATGATGGATAGCCCTAAGAACAGCCGGACGTGGCGTCAGGCGAACGAATCTGTCTACGTGGAAACGGAAGCGGGCCCAGGCCGCAGTCGGTTGATAGCAAAATGTGCCGTACCCGGCACCATCGACTCCCAGCCGTCCGACCTGCCACTCCAGTTCGACGTGTCGGGGACGAGCCTGGGAACGGAGCTCCGGTGGGAACTGCTCAGTGTGTTCGCTCGGTCGGTCGTGGACGAGATGGGTTGCACGAAGCCTCCCGTCATTCCTTCCACAATGCCGACATCTGCATGAGCAGGACCTCCAACCGTGGCCGCCTCGGTCTCCTCGGCGCGGTCATCGCGGTTTCCCTGGCGGCGGGTGCGGTCGGCTGTACGGACGGGGAGACTGCGGGCGCAACGCCTGACTGGTCCACGGGGCCGACGGAACTCTGTGGCGGCGAAGCGGTCTCCGTGGAGGCGGGTGAGGCGCTGAAGGTGATTACGGGGTCGTCCCGGTTCGAGGGGTCGGGACCGGAGTACACCCTCGCGCAGGCCGTGCGGGCGATGAGGGAGCGCCTCGCGTTCGCTGTCGTCGGTGACGGGGACATCTGCCGTGTCTACGGGATGAGCGCATCACCGATGGAATACATCGAGGTGACTTGGGAGCTGACCGGCGGGCCGCCGAAGGGCGAACCCGCTTCGAAGTTCACGGTGCTCCCCATGGGGGAGCGGGCCCTGACCGCTCCGGACGCCGCCGCTGTCCAGTTCGCCTGCCAGAGCGCGAAGTTGCCCGGTTCCACGCCGACTCACATCGACATTGGCGTGCAGCGCTGGTTGCCCATGGACCCCGAGGGTGATCCAGAGAAGCTGAAGGACGCCTACGCGACCGTGGTCCATTCCTTCGCCCTGGCCATGGCGAAGGAACTGCGCTGCGAGAACGATGGAGGGTTGGAGGCGCGGCCCTCACTCGACCCCGCGTGACGTGCGCAGCAGCCCCGGCGATAAGCCCGCCCGGTACCGTACCCCTTGACCAGGGGGAGGTGCCGGTGTGATTTCTGAGCCGGAGTTGGTGGGGGAGGACGGGCCGGGCTCGCCCCAGGACGTAGTGAGCGGGTTCGACGACAGGCAGGGCCCTGCGACCGGGCGGCGGCGGTGGCGCGGGGTGCTGTGGGCCGCCGGTGGGGCGGTCACGGCGTCGGCGGTGTGGGCGACGGCGGTGTTCGGGTACGGGATCGGCGGCGACCCGAAGCCGGACCTGCGGGGCTACCGGGTGGAGTCCGACTCCTGCGCTGCCGTGGAGCTCAAGGCCCTCGCCGAGGTGGTGAGGGCGACGGAGACCGAGCCGGCGGAGACCGCACTGGACGGGATCGAGCATCCGGCTCTCCATCGCATCAGGTGCACCGTCACCCTCATCCCGGCGGACGCCGCTACGCAGGACGGCGATGAACCGGCGAGGTGGACGGAGAGCTACGAGGCGTCCGTCACGGCCGAGCTGCACAAGGAGACCGACCCGCGCCCCGAGTTCGAGGCGAGCAGCACGCTGACGGAGATCGACGGCATGGAGGTGACACAGGTGGAGCGGGTACCGGACCTCGGGGAACTGGCCCATCTGCTGGTCCTGAACGACAACGTCATGCAGCTGAAGGTGGTGGATGGCGGTGCCGTCGTGACCCTCACCCTGACTGCCTGGCGTAACTATGACACGGACGACGGCGAAGAGGAGCCGCCGGACGATCCGCCGGAGTCCGAGCTGCTCGCGTACCGGGCTGACCTGATCAGCGACATGCGCGATGTGATGAAGGCGTTGAAGACGGGCTGAGATTCGGCAGCCGTGCGCGTACGGGCCTGCGAGTGCGTCGTGCGCGTACGGCCGCGCGTACGGCCTGCGCGTATACGGCCTGCGCGCACGTCGAAGGGGCCGCCCCCTTGCCTGGGAGTGGCCCCTTCGTGCTGGAGACCGTGACCGGATTCGAACCGGTGTAACTCGAGTTGCAGTCGAGCCCCTGAGCCTCTCGGGCACACGGTCGGCGGTGGTGCGGTGGTGCGGTGAGACGGGGTGTGGTGCGGCGGTGGTGCGTTCCCGTGCTCTGTCCATGACGCTACGGGCCGCCGTCCGCCGACTCAAGGAATCCGGCCGGGCCGCAATGCGACCGCCATACGCCGTTCACACCCGGGGCCTTGGGGCGGGAGAGCGGGGCTCCGGACCTACGACCAAGGGCCGAGCCCGGGACCGCATATCGACAGGGTTCAAACCGGGCCATGCCCCTTACGCTGAGGCCATGACCGCCCTCGAACCGCGTGACGGCACCGATGCCGCACGCCTCACGCCGCCCGCGACCGACGATCACTCCCCGGACCCGTTGTCCGACGTCCCCCTGGCGGCCGTCGAAGGGGTTCTCGGGCGTACCTACCGGGCGCTGAGCATCGGCATCGTGTCCGTGGTGTTCCTCATCGCGTTCGAGGCCACGGCGGTCGGTACCGCCATGCCGGTCGCTGCCCGTGAGCTGAACGGGATCCCGCTCTATGCGTTCGCCTTCTCCGCGTACTTCACCACCAGCCTCTTCGCCATGGTCCTCTCCGGGCAGTGGGCCGACCGGCGCGGGCCGCTCCAGCCGCTCGCCACCGGGATCACCGCGTTCGGCGTCGGTCTGCTGCTCTCCGGGGCGGCCACCAGCATGTGGATCTTCATCGCGGGGCGGGCGGTCCAGGGGCTCGGCGGCGGGCTGGTGATCGTCGCGCTGTACGTCGTCATCGGGCGGGCCTACCCCGAGCGGATCCGGCCCGCGATCCTGGCCGCCTTCGCCGCGAGCTGGGTGATCCCCTCCGTCGTCGGGCCGCTCGCCTCCGGGACGGTGACCGAACAGCTCGGCTGGCGCTGGGTGTTCGTCGGTATCCCGGTTCTGATTGTGATTCCGCTGGCCCTGGCCCTCCCGGCCATCCGGCGGACCGCCTCCGGGCCCGCGGACCCGGCCACCGCCGCCGAGCCGTACGACCGCCGCCGGATCCGGCTCGCGCTGGGGATCTCGGCCGGGGCGGGGCTGCTCCAGTACGCGGGGCAGGAGCTGAACTGGCTCGCCCTCCTGCCGGCCGCCGTCGGCATCGCCCTGCTGGTGCCCGCCGTCCGCGGACTGCTGCCCACCGGGACCGTACGGGCGGGGCGCGGGCTGCCCTCGGTGGTCCTGCTGCGCGGGATCGCCGCCGGGTCGTTCATCGCCGCCGAGTCCTTCGTACCGCTGATGCTGGTCACCCAGCGCGGGCTGTCCCCGACGATGGCCGGGCTCTCGCTGGCCGTGGGCGGGGCGACCTGGGCGCTCGGTTCGTTCGTGCAGTCCCGGCCGCGCATGGAAGCGCACCGGGAGCGGCTGATGGTGACCGGCATGCTGCTCGTCGCCGCCTCCATCGCCGTCGCGCCCTCCGTGCTGATCGAGGGCGTCCCGGTCTGGACCGTCGCCGTCGCCTGGGCTTTCGGCTGCTTCGGGATGGGCATGGTGATCGCCTCCACCAGTGTGCTGCTGCTGAAGCTGTCCGCCCCCGAGGAGGCGGGCTCCAACTCCGCTGCCCTCCAGATCTCCGACGGCCTTTCCAACGTGCTGCTCCTCGCCTCCGGCGCCGCGGCTTTCGCGGCGCTGGGCGGCGGGGCGGTGGGCGCGGCCGCGCACGGGGCGGT
>NZ_JAFEUF010000189.1 GCF_016901035.1 Streptomyces durocortorensis | reverse complement strand
CCCCCGAACCGCCGCCGAAGCCCGCGCCGCCGGCGCCGAGCCCGCCGCCGTCCCCGTCTCCGACGCCGACCCAGCCGCCCAGGCCCACACCACCAGCGCCCGCCCCCGAGGAGTACCGGGTCAGCGAACTGGCGTACTCCGTGTTCGGCGACCACACCGAGCCGGAAGTGGCGATAGGGCAGAGCAGTTGGGTCTGGCAGCGTTCGAACGTGTCGATCGCCTCGACCCGTTACGCGCACGGGGTGACGGTGCACGCCCGCTCCTCGGTGACCATCCAGCTGAACCGGCCCTGCACGCGCTACGAGGCCGTCGTCGGGGTGGACGACATGACGTTCGGGCTCGGCGCGGTGCGCTTCTCCGTGTTCAACGGGGACGGGGCCCGGCTGTGGCGCTCCCCGGTGATGGAGGGCGGCGATCCCGCCGTCCCGGTGAGCGTGGGCATCGCGGGCCAGTCCTCGATCCGGCTCGTGGTGGAGCCGGAGGGGCCGCTCGGCGGGGTGGGCCTGGCCGACTGGGCGGAGTCCCGGATCAGCTGCGCCTGAGCGGTACGCACGCCCACGCGGCTCCCGCCGTAACGGGCGCGGTGGGCACCCCGGTCACGCCTGCCCGGCGGCGACTTCCGGCCAAGGCGTCCGGGCGGCGCGTTCCGGTCAGGGCTGGAGCGTGCGCCGGGCGGGGATCACGCCGCCCGCGACCGCGCGCTGGCGCGGTGCGGCCGTGCCCGTCCAGCAGGTGCCGCGGCGGGTCACCAGGCGGCGCAGCCACAGTTCGGTGGAGGCCAGGTCCGCCAGGCCGTCCAGGGGCAGCGGCTCCCCCTCCGAGGCGGCGCGCAGGGCCTTGCGGACCACGCGGGCCTCGACCAGGCCCGCGTCGGCGAGCAGCGGGGCGTCGAAGAGGGCCATCAGCTCGGGCAGCGCGGTGCGCAGGCCGGTGCGGGTGACGGCGGTGGAGGTGGCCTGGGAGGGCGTGCCCCAGCCGGGCGGCAGATCGTGGATGCCCGCACCGCCGAGGACCCGGCGCAGGATCGCGGCCCGTGCGCCGGGCTGGACGCGCAGCGACTCGGGCAGGGCGCGGGCCGCCCGGACGACCTGGTTGTCGAGGAACGGGGCGTGCAGCCGCTGGCTGCGGATCTCGGCGGCCTGTTCCAGGATCCGGTGGTCGGCGGCTCCCCGGGCGAGGGCGGCGCGGGCGCGGGCCTCCCCCGGGCGTTGTACGGAAGCGGGCCGGATCGCCGCTTCCTGGAGGCGAACCGATACTTCGGCCAGTGCCTCCCCCGTCAGCCAGCGCGCCGCGGGCCCCGGGCGTGACCAGGCGAGGGCGGCGAGCGAGGCGTCGGCGGGAGTGGCGAGGTCGGGGGCGTGGCGGTTGGCGTCGGGGAGGAGCCCGGCGGCGGACTCCAGGCCGGAGCGGTACGACGTACGGGCCAGGCGGCGGGCGGCGCGGTAGACCGTCAGCGGGACGAACAGCGAGTGCGCCGTGGGGCCTTCGGCCTTGGTGAGGGCGGCGACGGGACGCAGGAGGTGGCGTCTTTGCCGGTCCATCAGGAGGTCGGCGAGGCGCGCCGGGTGCGCGTCCAGGACCTGCCGGGCCCCGGTGCCGACGAGGTGGTCGGCGCTGCCCGCGGAGAGCCGGCGGCGGTGGCGTTCGGCGAGGACGAGGGAGGGGGCCGGTTCGTCGGTGAGCGGGCCGGTGCCCAACGAGGCGTACGGCAGGGCCTCTTCGCCCGCCGCGACGACCACGTGGTGCAGGCGCGGGTTGGCGGCGATGGCGTGGGCCCGCTCCAACTCGCTTTCGTCGCCCCGGGTGGTGAGGTCGTTGAAGGTGACGGCGAGCAGCCGCTCGCCCGCGCCGGTGCCGTGACCGAGGAGGGTGCCGGGCAGCCCGGGCAGTCCGGAGGCGAGCAGGGCGAGGGTGGCCGACGCGCTGCCTCCGGAGAGGTCGGCGCCGATGCCCGCCACCGGGCCGCCCCGGGCGGCGCGCCGGTCGGCGGGGCCCATGCCGGGCACGGGCCCCGGGTCCGGCGGGGTGCTTTCCGGCGCGTGGCGCGGGGCCGTGAGCCGGGCGCGTACGGCTTCGACGAGCGCGTCCCGTACGCCCTCCACGGCGTGCACCGGGTCGGCCTGGGGTGCGGCGACGGCGAGCGAGGCGACGGCCTCGTACCCGGTGATCTCCCGCGAGCCCTCGCGCAGGATGAGGGCGTGGCCCGGCGGCACCCGCTTCACACCGACGTAGGGCGTGCCGTCGCCGAGGGCCTCGGGGGTCTCCGGGCAGGCGAGCAGGGCGGCGAGGTGGCCGATGTCGAGCTGGGCCTCGATGAGGTCGGCGAGCGGCAGGGCGGCGGTGGCGAAGGCGGTGCCGCCCGCCCAGGGGGTGTGGAAGACGGGCCGGGCGCCGGCCAGGTCGCCCGCGACGGTGATGCGGCGGCCGATCTGCACGACGGCGGTGTAACTGCCGGGCCAGGCGGTGAGATGGCGCATCGCGCCGCCGCGAGCGGAGAGCAGTCCGACGCGCAGCTGCTCGTCGGTGGCCCCGCAGCAGCCGAGGACCGCGAGGCGGGCGGTGGGCGCTCCTTCGGGGGTGGCGACGCCGATGACGCGGATCTCGTCGGGCCGCCAGTCGCCGACCGCCCACAGCGGATCCGGGTCGCCCCACAGGAGTTGGGAGCCCACGGGGTGAACCGTGCGCCCCTCCCCGCCGTTTCCGACGGCGCCGACGGTGCCGAAGCTCGCGGCGATACTGCTCCATCCCACCAACCAACGCATCGCCGCCTCCACAGGCTGTGGACAAACGGCGCACCTTTGATGAGCGAAACGCCGCTGCGGGACATGCTGCCACGACAACGACGCAGGAGAGGGTGTACGGGCAGCGCACGCCGGAAGAGCATGCGCCCCTGGCAAAGGCCGAACGCGGTCTTCACCGCGACGACAGCAACGGAACTTCCGGTTCCGGGAGTTACGGGGTCGGGGCCGTCCGGCCTCCGCGCCGCCCCGGCCCGCCCCCCGTGGAAGGGGAGGGGCCGGCGCCGCCCGGAAACAGCGCCGATATCCAGCCATAGTCGGACCGTTGGCCAGACTCTCACCGGACCGTCGCTATTCGGCCATTCTCTCGAAGCGCCACCACGCGCGCATACCGTGCCGCGCCCCCCCTGGCGACCCTTCCACGCACAGTCCGGGAGGTGGGCCTCACCTCCCGGACCGGTCCACCGCCCGCGGGGAATGGAGCGGCGGTTTCCCCCAGCCCACTGAGTCCAGTGCAGCGGGCCGACCCACGCAGGTCCCAGCCAAGCGTTCCGGCGACGGCCGGGCCAGAGCGCACGGCCGGGCGCACGGCCACACACCGGGAGCACGCCCCACCCCGGCCCGTACACCCCCGTCCGGACGGACCGGACCGCCCGGACGGACAACAATCCCGCCATCCGGACGTCTGCCTCTTAACGGTAGGGATAGGGAGAACTACGCTGTGTTTACTGGTGTTCTCGACAGGGGGGCATATTCCTCGGGGCTCGGCCACCTGCGTGTGCAGGCGGAGTACGAGGGTTCCAACCTGGGGAGGCATCGGTACGAATGCCGCGCGCCGTCCTCGGTGACGCGGCGGCTGTCTGTGTGTCGAGGGGTGGCGCATGTCCAGGGAGCAACGCGGGCCGAACGAGAAGCTCGGCACGGTTCTCGCCCTCGCGGGAATCAGTAACGCCGGGCTCGCCCGGCGGGTCAACGACCTCGGAGCACAGCGCGGTCTGACACTTCGCTACGACAAGACCTCGGTGGCCCGGTGGGTCGCCAAGGGGATGGTGCCGCAGGGCGCGGCGCCGCATCTCATCGCGGCGGCGATCGGGGCCAAGCTCGGCCGGCCGGTCCCGCTGCACGAGATCGGCCTCGCCGACGCGGACCCGGCCCCGGAGGTCGGTCTCGCCTTCCCCCGGGACGTGGGTGAGGCGGTCCGTTCGGCGACCGAGCTGTACCGGCTGGATCTGGCCGGGCGGCGGGGCGGCGGCGGGATCTGGCAGTCCCTGGCGGGTTCGTTCTCGGTGAGCGCCTATGCGACGCCCGCTTCCCGCTGGCTGATAACCCCCGCCGATCCGTCGGTGGCCCGGGATCCGACGGCGGCACAGGCGGCGGTCCTCGGGGCGCGCGGCGACGGCCCCGGCGGGCCAGGGCCCCGGGGGCCGGGGGCCGCTCCGGACGCCCGGGGCGCACAGATCCTCCACACCGGCGGCGGCACGCCAGGCACCCCCGGTGCCCCCGGCACGCCAAGCGCTCACGGCATCCCAGGCGCTGCCGGCATACCTGGCGGCGCGGCCGGCTCCGTCCCCGTACAGCCGGGACCGGAGACCGCGGCGGACGCCTCGCCCCTGCGGGTCGGCCACAGCGATGTGTCAAAGCTGCGCGAGGCGGCCCAGGACGCCCGGCGCTGGGACTCCAAGTACGGCGGCGGCGACTGGCGTTCCTCCATGGTCCCCGAGTGCTTACGCGTCGACGCCGCACCCCTGCTCCTCGGCTCGTACACCGACGAGGTCGGACGGGCCCTCTTCGGCGCCTCCGCCGAGCTGACCCGGCTGGCCGGCTGGATGGCCTTCGACACCGGCCAGCAGGAAGCCGCCCAGCGCTACTACATCCAGGCCCTGCGGCTGGCCCGGGCCGCCGCCGACGTCCCGCTCGGCGGCTATGTCCTCGCCTCGATGTCCCTCCAGGCGACCTACCGGGGCTTCGCCGACGAGGGCGTCGACCTCGCCCAGGCCGCCGTCGAGCGCAACCGGGGCCTCGCCACCGCCCGCACCATGAGCTTCTTCCGTCTGGTGGAGGCCCGCGCCCACGCGAAGGCCGGCGACGCACCGGCCGCGGGGGCCGCGCTCAAGGGCGCGGAGAGCTGGCTGGAGCGGTCCCGGGCGGGCGACTCCGACCCGCCCTGGCTCGGCTTCTACGGCTACGACCGGTTTGCCGCCGACGCCGCCGAGTGCTACCGGGACCTGAAGGCCCCCCGCCAGGTGCGGCGCTTCACCGAGCAGGCGCTGTCCCGGCCGACCGAGGAGTTCGTCCGCAGCCACGGGCTGCGGCTCGTCGTCTCCGCCGTCGCCGAGCTGGAGTCGGGCAACCTGGACGCGGCCTGCGCGGCGGGCACCCGGGCGGTGGAGGTCGCCGGGCGGATCTCCTCGGCCCGGACCACGGAGTACGTGCGCGATCTGCTGCACCGCCTGGAGCCGTACGGGGACGAGCCCCGCGTCGCGGAGCTGCGGGAGCGGGCCCGCCCGCTGCTGGTGACCCAGGCCTGAGCAGGACGGCGGGCGTGTTCCGTGCGCCCGCCGTCCGGAGTGTGCGCCACGCCCTGCCCATCTCGGGTTTGAGCCGGTTGTCAGTGGGTCAGTGCACTATCGGGGTGGGAGGTGGCGTGATGATGACGCACGCGGCGTACGACTGCGATGTGCTGGTGATCGGCGGCGGGATCGTCGGTCTGTCGACCGCGTATGCGCTGACCCGGGCGGCTCCGGGCACCCGGGTCACGGTCCTGGAGAAGGAGCCCGGCCCCGCCCGCCACCAGACCGGCCGCAACAGCGGCGTGATCCACAGCGGCATCTACTACCGCCCCGGCTCCCTCAAGGCGCGGTACGCACTGCGAGGCTCGGCGGAGCTCGCGGACTTCTGCGCCGAGCACTCCATCGCGCACTCCACCACCGGCAAGCTGATCGTCGCCACCGAGCGCTCCGAGCTGCCCCGGCTGCACGCCCTGGTGCAGCGCGGCCGCGAGCACGGGCTGCCCGTGCGGGAGCTGGGCCCCGCCCAGATCGCGGAGCACGAGCCGGAGGTCCGGGGCCTGGCGGCGATCCGGGTCGGCACGACGGGCGTCTGCGACTTCACCGCGGTGCCCCACCGCTTCGCGACCGAGGTCCCGGCGGCGGGCTCCATCGTGCGGTACGGCGCGGAGGTCACCGCGATAGACCGGCGCCCCTGGGGCGTAGCCGTGCGCACGGCGGACGGCCTGGTCGTGCGGGCCAGGGTGCTGGTCAACTGCGCGGGGCTCCACTGCGACCGGGTGGCCCGCCTCGCCGGGGACGACCCGGGGGTGCGGATCGTGCCGTTCCGGGGCGAGTACTACGCGCTGGCCCGCCCCGAGCTGGTGCGCGGTCTGGTCTACCCGGTGCCGGACCCGGCGTTCCCCTTCCTCGGCGTCCACCTCACCCGGGGCTTCGACGGCTCCGTCCACGTCGGGCCAAACGCGGTCCCCGCCCTGGCCCGCGAGGGATACACCTGGCCGCAGGTCCGCCCCGCCGAACTGCTGTCCACGCTGAGCTGGCCGGGCACCTGGCAGATCGCCCGCCGCCACTGGCGGTACGGGGCGGGCGAGATGCACCGCTCGCTGTCCCGGTCCGCGTTCACCCGGGCCGTCCAGCGGCTGCTGCCCGCCGTCACCGAGGACGACCTGCGCCCGTCGCCCGCCGGGGTGCGGGCCCAGGCGGTGCTGAAGGACGGCACGCTGGTCGACGACTTCCTGATCCGCGAGGCCCCGCACACCGTGCATGTGCTCAACGCCCCGTCGCCCGCCGCGACGGCGTGCCTGCCCATCGGACGGGAGGTGGCGCGGCTCGCGCTGCGCCGGGCTCGGGGGACGGGGTGGAAGCCGCCCGCCGTAGAATCCGGTCATTGTGTCTGAGCAGCCCCTGAACCCCGCCCCCGCCGGATCCCCCGACGCGACGCCGACCGACGAGACGCCGACCGGCCCCGCACGGACCGGCTCCACGGCGGCCGACGCGCTCGCCGACGTCCCGAACCACGCGGCCACCGCAGACGAAGCCGCCGCGCTGCGGGCCGCCTCCTTCGAGCGCGCGCGCCGGCTGCGCATGGAGCCGCGCTTCCCCGGCGGCCCCGCCGCCGACCCGGCCGGCTCGCACCACGAGCGCCGGATCCGCAGCTTCCAGCCGCGCCGCAGCCGGGTCACCACCGGCCAGCAGGAGGCCCTGGAGCGGCTGTGGCCGAAGTGGGGCCTGGACATCGACGGCAAGCGCGTCCTGGACCTGGCCGAGCTGTTCGACGGGCTGCCCGTCGTCCTGGAGATCGGCTTCGGCATGGGCGAGGCCACCGCACAGATGGCGGCCGACGACCCGGGCACCGGCATCCTCGCGGTCGACGTCCACACCCCCGGCCAGGGCAATCTGCTGGGCCTCGCGGACAGGGCGGGCTCGACCAACGTACGGGTGGCCAACGGCGACGCGGTGATCCTGCTCCGCGAGATGCTGGCCCCCGAGTCACTGGACGGCCTGCGGGTCTACTTCCCCGACCCGTGGCCCAAGGCCCGCCACCACAAGCGGCGGCTGATCCAGCCCGAGTTCCTGGACCTGGTCGCCCCGGTCCTCAGGCCCGGCGCGATCGTCCACTGCGCCACCGACTGGGAGCCGTACGCCGAGCAGATGCTGGAGGTGCTCACCGCGCACCCCCGCTTCGAGAACACCGCTGCGGACGGCGGATACGCCCCTCGCCCCGCGTTCCGGCCGCTCACCCGCTTCGAGGGACAGGGCCTCGACAAGGGACACGTCGTCCACGACCTGCTGTTCGCCCGCGCCTGACACAGGACGGCGTACGACGGCGTACGGCCATGTCCTGGCCGGATGCGCCGTCGCCGGGTGTCAGTGCTCCTCGTTAGGGTCAAGAGGTGTCCGACCCTTCCGTGCAGCATCAGCAGGCGCGGCCCGCCGTCCCGGTCCTCCACGAGCAGCGGCTCGACGAGGTCCTGGGCGCCGCGCCGGAGCGTGGCCGAGCGCGTTACCGGCCGCGCCGCGTCGGCATGGTGTGGCGCAGCAAGGTGTTCCGCGCCGGGGCCGTGATCGTGGCGCTCCTGCTGTGCGGGCTGGTGATCCTGGCCCTCGTCCGCGAACAGACCGGCCCGGAGGGGTTCCTGGTCGGCCTCGGACTGGCGGTGCTGCCGGTCCCGCTGCTGATGGCCGCCTTCCGCTGGCTGGACCGGGTCGAGCCGGGCCCCTGGCGGAATCTGATCTTCTCCTTCGCCTGGGGCGCGTGCGCCGCCGCGCTCGTCGCGATCATCGCCAACTCCTTCGCGACGCGCTGGATAGCCACCGCGACGGCCGACCCGGCGAGCGCCGACACCCTGGGGGCCACGGTGATCGCCCCCGTGGTCGAGGAGAGCGCGAAGGCGGCGGCCGTGCTGCTGATCTTCCTGTTCCGCAGACGGGAGTTCAGCGGGGTGGTGGACGGCATCGTCGTCGCCGGCTTCACCGCGACGGGCTTCGCGTTCACCGAGAACATCCTCTATCTGGGCAACGCCTTCGGCGAGGACCAGCAGCTGGGCAGCTCCGGGTTCGCCTCGGTGACGGCGGGGACGTTCTTCGTGCGGATCGTCATGTCCCCTTTCGCGCACCCCCTGTTCACGGTCCTCACGGGCCTCGGCTTCGGCTTCGCGGCAGTCAGCGCCCGCCGCCACCGGGTCCGCCGGATCGCCCTGCCGGTGCTGGGCCTGCTGCTGGCGATGGGCCTGCACGCCTTGTGGAACGGCTCGGCGGCCTTCGGCCCGTACGGCTTCTACGCGGTGTACGGCATCGTCATGGTCCCGGCGTTCGGCCTCGTGACCTGGCTGGCGATCTGGTCACGCCAGCGCGAACTGCGCACCCTCGCGGCCGAGCTGCCCGCGTACGCAGCGGCCGGCTGGCTCACCCCCGCCGAGCCGTCGGCGCTCTCCTCCATGCGGGCCCGGGGCATGGCCCGCGACCTGGCCCGCCACTGGCAGCAGGACCGGGCCCGGGGCCGGGCGGCGGCCCGCACGGTCGCGGAGTACGAGTCGTTCGCCACGTCGCTCGCGGGTCTGCGCCGCCGGGCCCGCCACGGCGCGGTGGGCCCGGACTTCGGCGCCCGGGAACGGGAGTTGCTGCACCACCTGTGGCAACGCCGGGACATCGCGGCCCCGGCCCTGACCCACGCAGCCCACCTGACCGGCACCGGGCCACGCCCGCAGCCGCCGTTGCCGTACGGCCAGGCCCACCCGCAGCCGTACGGAAACGGGTACGGATACGGAGGCGGGGGATACGGGTACGGCGGCCCGGCCCCGCAGGCCTACCCGACGCCCCACCCGTACGGCAGCACACCCCACACCCACCGACGCCCGCCGCAGTAATGACGCGCGTTGCGAAGCCCGTCTCCGGTCCCGTCAGGCCGACGCCTCCGTGAGCAGCGCGACCTCCCGGTCCGTCAGCTCCAGGTCGGCGACCGCGACGAGGGCGGGGAGCTGTTCGACCGTACGGGCGGAGGCGATCGGGGCGGCGACGGTCGGCTGGGCGGCGAGCCAGGCGAGGGCGACCGTCGCGGTCTCGGCGTTCCGGTCGGCGGCGATCCGGTCGAGGGCGGCCAGCACCTTGCGGCCCTGCTCCGACTCCAGGTGACCGCCCGCCTTCGCGGAGCGCGCGCTCTCCACCGTCGCACCGGGGCGGTACTTGCCGGTGAGGAAGCCGGACGCGAGCGCGTAGTACGGGACGGCGGCGAGGCCCGCGCCGGCCGCGGTGTCCTGGAGCGCGCCCTCGTAGGTGGAGCGGGAGACCAGGTTGTAGTGCGGCTGGAGCGCGACGTACCGGGCGAGGCCCTCGCGTTCGGAGAAGTCGAGAGAGGCCCGCAGCCGTTCCGGGCTGATGTTGGAGGCGGCAATGTGGCGCACCTTGCCCTCCTTCACCAGCTGGTCGAGGGCGGTGATGATCTCCTCGACCGGGACGTTCTCGTCGTCGAAGTGCGTGTAGTAGAGGTCGATGTGATCGGTGCCGAGCCGGCGCAGCGATGCCTCGGCCGCGCCCTTGACGGTGGCGGCGGAGAGCCCCTTGTAGTCGGGGTGGGCGCCGACCTTCGTGGCCACGACGATGTCGGAGCGGTTGGAGCGCGAGGCGAGCCACTTGCCGATGACGGTCTCCGACTCGCCGCCCCGGTTGCCCTCGATCCAGGCGGAGTAGGAGTCGGCGGTGTCGACGAAGTTGCCGCCGGCCGCGGCGTACGCGTCCAGGACGGCGAAGGACTGGTCCTCGTCCGCCGTCCAGCCGAAGACGTTGCCGCCGAGGGAGAGGGGGAAGACCTGGAGGTCGGAGCTGCCGAGCGTGCGCAGAGAAGTCATGTGTGTGTTCAACGGCGGTGGCGGAGTCACATATTCCGCCCTCCCTGGGCCCGCCGGACGCCGACCGCCGGACAGACCGGCAGCCCTGACGTCGGGGGGTGTGCGTCAGGGCTGCCGGGGTTTCAGGGGGGTGCCGTCCTCGCGGGGACGGCGGGCGTCAGACCGAGAGGCCCTTGCTGGTCAGCCAGGCCAACGGGTCCATCGCGGAGCCGCCCGCGGTGCGGACCTCCATGTGGAGGTGGACGCCGGTCACGTTGCCGGTGGCGCCCATGCGGCCGATGGTCTCGCCGGTGGTGACCTTCTGGCCGACCGAGACGTCCATCGAGGACTGGTGGGCGTACCAGATCTCCGTGCCGTCATCGAGCTGGAGCACGGTGCGGTAGCCGTAGGAACCGGACCAGCCGGCCGACGTGATCGTGCCGCTGTGCACGGCCTTGAGCGGCGAACCGGCCGCCCCGGCGAAGTCCAGGCCGGTGTGCTGGCCGGAGGACCACATCGCGCCGGACTGACCGTAGGTCGAGCTGATCGTGTACGAGGAGGCGGGCAGCGAGAAGCTGGCGGCGAGCTTGGCGAGACGCTCCTCCTCCGCCTTCTTCTTCGCCGCTTCCTCCGCGGCCTTCTTCTTCGCGGCGGCCTCGGCCTCGGCCTCGTCCTGCTGCTTCTTGGCCTCCTCCGCCGCCTTCTCGGCCGCGGCCTTCTCGGCGGCGGCCCTGGCGTCGGCGTCGGCACTGGCCTGCTGCTGCTCGGCCTGCTGGAGGATCCGGGCGCGGAGCGCCTCGCCGGCGTCGGTGCCCTGCTCGGCCTCGGCGCTGGTGAGCCCGGCGGTGGTGAGCGGCGCGGCCGCGGCGACCGGGACGGCCTCCGCGTCGTCGGACATGAAGGACCCGACGCCGGGAAGGGACTTGGCGTCGGGGAGGTTGTCCGCGATGGAATCGGGAAGAGAGATGGAGACCGGTGCCTTGTCCTGAGCGGTGGCCATGCCACCCGCTCCGACGGCCGCTATGACGCCGACCCCGAGGACGGTGGAGCTACGGGCCAGACCACGCTGCTTGGCTACGCGGTGCCTGCCGCGCACGGGACGGATGGACTCCTCGGTGGGATTCCACTCCCCCACTGACTGCTCCGCGCCACCGTAGATGTCGGTGCTGAAGGGTGACGGGGCCTCAGGGGCAGGCTTGTTGGACGCCACGTGGGCGCACTCCTTTCCTTCCTTCTCGCCTACCGGGTTAGCTGACGGGTTCGGAGCAGGAAGGTCTCCTACGGGCCCCTCCGCCTCTCACGAGACGCAGGCGTCCGATTCACCCCATGTAGGTGGTTCCCCGGTTCCCTTGCGGAATTCGGCGCTCGCGCGCGGCGCCGTCTCTGACGACGGCTGTGACGACCGCGCTGCGTTATCGAACGTTAATAGACACACGAGCCCGATTCCAAGCTGTTCCTGTTGATCATTAACGAACAGGGTGGGGATGTACGGGGCACAAGCGGGTGGAATCGGGCTACTTGACCCGGGCTCAGCCACACCCTTTTTTCTGACGGTTCGTCAAACGTTATGCGGAGCGACGCCCTTCAGTTACGCACCGTGTCATCACCCCGGCCCACGATCTTCACCGTCGTCCGGCGCACCGGCTGCCCCTCCGCCGGCCGGCCGACCGCGATCAGCGCCATGTCGTCCGTGGCGCGCCCGCCTGTGTGCAGACGTACGTCGTCGGTCAGCGCCGACAGCAGCTCCTCCGGCCCCGGGAAGATCCGGCCGCGCAGCCGGGCCGCCGGATCGTAGAAGACCCCGCTCGCGTCCCGGGCCTCGGACAGGCCGTCCGTGAAGGCGAGGAGCGTCGCCCCGGGAGGCATCACCCACGCGTCGGCGCGGTCCGGCCACACCCCGAGGTCCATCCCCAGCGGCAGGGCGGGCGCCGAGGGCGCCAGCACCTCCAGGGCCCCGTCCGCGTGGAGCAGGATCGGCTCGGGGTGGCCGCGGTTGACCAGGCGGACCGTGGCCGCCCCGGGCGGGATCTCGGCCAGTACGGCGGTGATGAACCCCTCCATGGCGTCCAGCCCGTACTGCCGCGTCCCCTCCCGGGCCAGCGCCCGCTCCAGCCGCTGGGCCACGCCCTCCAGCGACCGCTCCTGTTCGGCGGCCTCCCGGAACGCACCGATGATCACCGCCACCGCCCCGACGGCGTCCAGCCCCTTGCCGCGGACGTCGCCGACCACGACTCGCACGCCGTACGGGGTGTCCGCGACGGCGTACAGGTCGCCGCCCACGAACTCGTCCGCCTGCGCCGCCTCGTACCGTGCGGCCACCTGAAGTCCGCCGATCCGCTCGGCGGGCGTCGGCAGCACGGCCCGCATGGCGGTCTCCGCGACGGCCCGGGCCGAGGCGAGCTGCTCATTGCCGCGCCGCACGACGCCGTTGATGACGAGGGCCAGGACCGAGCCCGTGAGCACGGTGATCATCTCGATGACCGGGACGACCTGCGTGGACGTCCCGTCGGAGATCCGCATGACGATGACGGAGATGACCGCGGCGATTCCGGTACGGACGGTCCGGGACAGCGAGAAGAACGGGGCGGCGATCAGCGGGGCCGCGACGAAGAGGGGGACGGCGGTGAAGTTGGGCGGGGCGAGCGAGTCGAACAGCAGTCCGCCGATGATCAGCAGGGCGGGCAGCATCCGGATGAACCGCCCGGTGCCCCGCCCGCCGCCGGATGCCAGCTCCCCCTCCCGGGAACCGAACACCGCACGGCCCACGGCGTCCATGCTCCCCGCCGCCCCGCTGCGCCGTCTCTCGGCCATCCCCACCTGTGCACTCCTGCCCGGTCCACCCACGGCTGCGGACGGTACCGCTCCCTGTCCAGGCTTCCCGGAGCCGCGCCGAGCGGCGACCGGGCATCGGCCGAACAGGGGGAAAAAGCGGTGGCGGCCCGGCCGGCCTTGGTCAGTCGGAGAGCCGGTGCTGCGCGTAGACCGTCAATGCGTCCCGTACGAAGGCGGCGGTGCCGTCCCCGTAGCGATCGTAGTTCTTTCCGAAGCGCGGGTCCGCTACATACATCTCCCCGAGCCCGATCACATACGAACGGCTGGGCTCCTCGGCCGAGGACAGCCAGGCGCAGTGCCGCCGCGCCAGGTCCTGCGCCTCGGGCCCGTCGGCGGAGAGCCCGGCCTCCCTGACCCGCCCCCAGTCGCGCGCGATGGCCTCGTGCTCCTCCTGGAACGCCCGCTTCTCCCCCTCCCCGAGCGAACGCCACCAGCGGTCGCCCTCCTCGTACGCGTCCCGGCCCCAGCGCTCGGTGACCTCCTGCTCGTGGGCGGTGTGGTCGAAGCCGTCGAACACCTCAGCGGCCATGAGTTCCATCCCCTCCTGGGTCTTGTGGAGGGTGGTCCGCACCGAGGCGATCTGCCGTCCGATGCGCGCCTGCTCCTGTTCGAGCAGCCGCAGATGCGCCCGCAGCGCCACCGCCGTGTCCCGCTGCCCCTCCAGTACGTCCTTGATCGCGGGCAGCGAGAGCCCGAGCTCCCGCAGCAGCAGGATGCGCTGCAGCCGGACGAGGGCGTCCTGGTCGTAGTAGCGGTAGCCGTTGCTCCCGATCCGACTCGGCGCGAGGAGACCGAGGTCCCCGTAGTGCCGGAGCGTGCGGCTCGTGGTGCCGGCCTGCCGGGCGATTTCCTGAATGGACCACTCCATGCCGGAAACGCTAGATCTTTACGCTGCGTCAAGGTCAACCCGGAAGAGGGCGGGGAACGACTCAGGCCCGGGCCGCGGGGGGGGGGGGGGGGGGGGGGGGTTGGGGGGGGGGGGGGGGGGGGGGCGGGGCGGCGGGGGGCGACGCGGCGGCCACCGGGCGCACCGGTATCCGCAGGACGGTCCCGCACGGGCAGCAC
>NZ_JAFEUF010000188.1 GCF_016901035.1 Streptomyces durocortorensis | reverse complement strand
ACCACCCCCGACCCCTCCGGCCAGGAACAGAACCCCTACCTCTACGCCGCAGGCGACCCCGTCAACAAGATCGACCCGCACGGACTGTCCTTCTTCGATGCCGTCGGTAAGGGCTTCGACATGTACGACATCGGAAGCTTGGCCAAGGACATCGACGAAGGCAACTACAAGGACGCCCTGGCTACGGGAGTCGGCATGGCGGCGGGAGCTGCCGCTGAGGCCGGTTGCGGCGCAGTCGCCGTCGCCGTCAGTGCCCCGACCGCAGGCGTGGGCGGCCTGGCCGTCGGAGCCACTTGCTTCGCAGTCGGATACGGGGCCGGCGAACTCGGCGAGAAAGCCGCCAGCAGCGTCCTCAACTAATCACTGGCCGCAAACAACACAAGGAGACAGAGATGATCGATGGGCTCATTCTGGCTAAGGGAGCTGGGCAGGGAACCCCGTCTTTCTGGATGATTGCGATCATCTTGATCGTTATCGTCGGGGTCGCGTTCCTGGTGAGCAAGGCCCGTAAACGGTAGCGATTCTTCGCCTTCTTTCGCTCTGCCATGCCTGATTTGTTGCGCCGTCAGCTCAGGCATGGCACCCGCTAGTACGACCCCAGCATCGGCCGCTTCACCACCCCCGACCCCTCCGGCCAGGAACAGAACCCCTACCTCTACGCCGCAGGCGACCCCGTCAACAAGATCGACCCCACCGGACTTGCATTCCTGGATGCCCTGGACCCTGCTGGTGACCTCATTCAAGCAGGCCAGCACCTGGCTGAGGATGATACCGAGGCGTTGTGGGGCGGCGTAGCAGGTGCGGTGACTGGGGGCGGCTTCCCGTGGATTGCGCAAGCGCTGTGGTCGCGGCCCCGCTGACACTCGGAACCTCACTGGGTTTTGCCGCTGGCTGCTATGCGGCTGGATGGGCAGTCAGCCAGATAGCCCAAATTTCCTTTAACTAGACGGATCGCTCTTGGAGGGTCATCCCTTCAGAGCTGCGAAAGGAGATATGGCATGCGCCAAGTCGGAGTTCCACTGCAACGGCAGTCGCTGCTGAAACGACTGCTGGTGACCAGTCATATCTTCGGCTTCCTTGGAGTGATTCTCTCCATAGCGCTCCTGGCCATGGGTATGACTGCCGGCGGTCTAACCGTCCTAGGTATCACCCTGGCCACGTGGGCCGCCGCCACCTTGAGCGCACGCCATCGGAACAAGAACCAATTTTGATCCATCCTGGATTCAGGAGGGCGAGCTCACGCAATGGTGCTCGCCCTCCTGGTGCCTTTGAGGGCTGCACCCGGCAGTGTTATGGCGTTGGCGGACGAAGCCGGCGCGAAGGTCAACACGTACGCCTACAGCCCCCGCGGCGTCCAGCGAGCCGCCACCACCGAACAGGTCCCCCAGCCCTACCGCTTCGCCGGCGGCTACCAGGACCCCACCGGCCTCTACCACTTCGCAGCCCGCTACTACGACCCCAACATCGGCCGCTTCACCACCCCCGACCCCTCCGGCCAGGAACAGAACCCCTACCTCTACGCCGAAGGCGACCCCGTCAACCGCATCGACCCCACCGGGCTTCTCAGCCTGGGCGGTATCGCGGACGCACTCGGCCCCATCGGCGACGTGGGTACGGGAATCGCTCACCTGGCCGAAGGAGACACGAAAGCCCTCTGGGGCGACGTGGCAGGCGTGGTCGTCGGTGGCATTGCCGCCGTAGGTTGCGCAACCGCGGTCGGCGCCACCGCTGCTCCCACACTGGGGACATCTTTGGGTGCCACAGCCGGGTGTTATGCAATTTCGTGGAGCTCAGGACAAATAGCTTCCAACCTCGTGAGCGGGTAAAGTAATTCCGGGAGGGAAGGAAGGAATCTCTGTCCTTACCCTCCCGGATCGCGACACAGAAAGGCAACCATATGCCTCGCGTCGGATGGTCCATGGAACAGCGAGCCCTCGTCAAGAGGTACGCTCAGTTCACCGCCGCACTTTCAGTTGTGGGGATCGCCTTCTCTGTTTTCCTCATTGTCATGGGAAATAATGGAGGGTGGGGGCTCCTGGTTCTCATCGCATGCATCTTGATGGTGACTTACTATTTCACTCAGAAAAGGAAAGCCGGTCAGCCTTGAATCTGCTGACTCAGTGACCGGAATTCTGGATTTGCGCCGCCGAAGGCTTTTCCCATCGGCAAGTCGGTCATCCGATTCCGCTTCCTGGGAGTAGGCGTGGTCTGCCTCATCGCGGCCGGCGCGTATGTCGTGGGTGGGATCTCAAGGGTTGATGGCGAGGCGCCACATGGCCCAGGCGTGACGGCCGCCCAGGAGCCGGACGCCGCCCTCCGCCGAAAGGTCCCCAGGGGAGTGGGCTGCAGGGCCGGGGGCCCGGTCCTGCAACCCACCAGAGGCCACTCCGAAGGAGCGGATCGCCCTCTCACGCGGCCAGCGGGTCCAGCCGTGTCAGCCGGGTCCCCAGCGCCATGATCCGCATCGCCCTCTCCGACGCGTCCGCCAGGAACTCGCCGCTCCGGCCGATCGCCTCCACCAGCGTCATCGGCGCGGGCAGGATCGCGCTGTACGCGTCCACGCCCACCGCCCGTACGTCCTGCGCGCCCGGCCCGATCGTCCCGGCCAGCACCAGGACCGGCACCCCCGCGGCCTGCGCCCGCCGGGCGACCTCCGCCGGGATCTTCCCGCGTACGGTCTGGTGGTCGAGCGCCCCCTCCGCCGTGATCACGAAGTCGGCGCGGGCCAGGCGGGCGTCCAGGTCGAGGCCGTCGAGGAGGACGTCGTAACGGGGCAGGAGCCGGGCGCCCACGGACGCGAGCCCCGCCCCAAGGCCGCCCGACGCTCCCGTGCCAGGGGCCGTCCGCAGGTCGACCGGGGTGCCGGCCGGCGGGGCGAACGCCGGGAGCAGGTCCCGGGTGAGGACGGCGGCCAGCCGCTCCAGGCCCGCCGAGAGCAGCTCCACCTCCGCCGGGGTCGCCCCCTTCTGCGGCCCGAACACCCGGGCCACGCCGCGCTTTCCGCAGAGCACGTTGTACGGGTTGCAGGCCACGAGCAGCTCGGTTTCGGCGAGCCTCGGGTCGAGGCCGGACGGGTCGATGTGCTCCAGCTCGTGCAACGAACCGCCGCCCGGCCGGAGTTCACGGCCGTGCCGGTCGGTCAGCCGGGCCCCGAGCGCCTGGAGGGCGCCCGCGCCCCCGTCCGACGTACCGGAGTCGCCGCAGCCGACGAGGATGCGCCGCGCCCCGGAGTCCAGGGCCGCCCGGATCAGCTCGCCGACCCCGTACGTCGTCGTCGCGCCCGGGTGGCGGCGGTCCGGCGGGACCAGGGCGAGGCCCGCGACGGCCGCCATCTCGACGACTGCGGTCAGCGGGCCGGGCGTTGTGCCGCCGCCCAGCAGCGCGAAGTGCGAGGCGACCGGGTCGCCCACCGGGCCCGTCGCCGTGACGGGGACCAGACGCCCGCTGCCCGCCAGGGCCAGCGCCTCCGCCGTACCCTCGCCGCCGTCGACGAGGGGGATGAGGTCGAGTTCGGCGTCGGGGACCACTCGGCGTACCCCGGTGGCGATGGCCTCCGCGACCCGGGCGGCGGACAGGGACTCCTTGAACCCGCTGGGGGCGATGGCGATGCGGTGAGGGCGAGGGGTCATGGCTGGATCTCCAGGAGGACGGGCACGCCGAGCAGCGGCCAGACGACGAGGGCGAAGGCGAGGACGAGGGCCGCCGTGAGCGGCGCGAGGAAGGCGGACAGCCGCAGCAGGTCGCGCGGGGTGTACGTCGGGGTGCCGGGCACGTCCGCGAAGAGCGCGACCGGCTTGGCCGAGGACGGCAGGGTGTGGCAGAAACCTGCGGCGGCCGTGGACGCCAGCGCCGCCGTGACCGGGTTGACCCCGGCCCCGACCGCCGCCGCGACCACCAGCGGGACGAGGACGGAGGACCGGGCGGAGCGCGACTGGAGGGCCAGGTGGGCGGCCGTGCTGACGAGGACCACTCCGGCCAGGAACAGCCACGGGGGTGTGGACGCCCCCAGGGGTATCCACCCCACCAGCCAGTCGGCCGCACCCGAGTCGGAGAGGGCGAAGCCCATCGCCATCGTGGCGGCCATGAACAGCAGCAGCGGCCAGGGGACCGTCCGCAGACCGTCCTTGAAGCGAACCGTCCCCAGCGCGGGCGAGGTCGCCACCAGCGCGCCGATGAGCGCGACCACGGCGGGCGACACCCCGTGCAACGGCTCGCTGCACCACAGCAGGACGACCGTCGCCAGGAGCAGCAGGCACCGGGACTCCGCCGGGGTGAACGGGCCCTCGACGGCCGTCTCGGAGTGCTCCTGGATCTGCGCCGCCGTGATCGAGACCGGACCCTTCCGGTCGGCGCGCCGGGTCGTCGTCAACAGCACCAGCTCGGCGGCGAGATGGGACGAGACGACCGCCAACGGCAGCCCGAGGACGAGCCATTGGACGAAGCTCAGCTGTTCCCCGGTCTGCTCCCACAGCACCCCGACCGTGATCAGGTGCGCCCCCGCGCCGATCAGCGTCGCTACGGCGGAGAGCAGGATGACCGTGGGGAAGAGCAGCGCCAGCATGACGACCAGGCGGGTCCGCTCACGGAGTGCGGCCGCCAGCGCCAGGAACACCGGGAGGGCGAGCGCGGCCCGCCCGGACGTGGCCGGTACGGCGAACGCGGTGACGACCAGACCGGCCGTGGTCAGGTGCACCAACTGGCGTACGGTCCTGGCCCCGCCGACCAGGAAGACGGCGGCCCGGCCCGCGAGCCCGGTCCGGGTCACGGCGGCCGCCAGGACGAAGGCGCAGATCAGCAGCCACACCGTCTCGTCACCCAAAGTGGCGAACAGGGTCTCGCTGCTGATCACCCCCGTCACCGTCAGCGCCAGGCCCGCGCCGAGCGCGATGTAGGCGTCGTCCACCGGGGTGGCGATCCAGGCGGCGGTGGCCAGGGCGAACACGGCGAGCGAGAGCCGCCCGTCGGCGCTGAGGCCGGGGGCGGCGCCGGGGACGGCGAGGAGAGCGCAGAGCCCGAGGACGGCGCAGAGGCCGACGGTCTGCCGGAGAGGGAGAGGCACGCTGTACAGCATCTGAAGGCGGGGTGAGCGGTCGATGAGCCGCCCGTTAAGGACTTTTCATCTCACCCGCAGGCTGCTCCGGGCTGCTCCGCTCCGCGATGCCTGTGAAGCGGCAGGAGCAGAGGCGTTGTGGGGCCGGGTTGAGCTGAGTTGCCGTCAGAGCGCTTACGGGCGCTTCGTCCACGGACATCCAGGCCCACGGGCCCTCTCCCTACGAGGAGTTCGCGTGCTGACACTCACGCCGATCGAGCGCGCCGTACGCCGGCTTGCCGCCGGGCCGACCGAGAGGGGCTGAGGCCCGCCGGCTCAGGGCAGCCGGTACCCCATGCCCCGTACCGTCTCCAGCCGCTCCGCCCCCAACTTCCGTCGCAGCGCCCGGACATACACGTCCACGATGTTGGAGCCGGGGTCGAAGTCGTACCCCCACACATGCGACAGGATCTGCTCGCGCGACAGCACCTGGCCCGGGTGGCGCAGGAACATCTCCAGCAGCACGAACTCCCGCGCCGTCAGGTCCACCGTCCGGTTCTCCGCGCGGGCCCGGCGCGTCCGCAGGTCCAGGGCGAGGGTGCCGCTGCGCAACATGGTGACCTCGGGCGCGCGGGCGGCGGTGCGCTGGCGCAGCCGTACCCGGGCGAGCAGCTCCTCGAAGCGGAACGGCTTCGTCATCCAGTCGTCGGCCCCGCCCTCCAGGCCGGCCACCGTGTCCCGGACGGAGTCGCGGGCGGTGAGCACGATCACCGGCAGCGTGACGCGCGCCTCGCGCAGCTCGCGCAGCACGGTGAAGCCGTCCCGGCCGGGCAGCCCGATGTCGAGGACCATCAGGTCGAACCCGCCGGTCAGCGCGTGGCCGAGCGCCAGGTCGCCGTCCTCGGCGACGACTGTGGTGAAGCCGTTGGCGCGCAGCCCCTTCTGGACGAACGAGGCGATGCGCTCCTCGTCCTCGGCGATCAGGATGCGGTTCATGAATCGGTCTCCAGCGTGAGTACGAAGGTGGCTCCGCCGCCCTCGGTCCGGCGTAGTTCGACGCGGCCGTGGTGGCCCTCCGCGATGGCCCTGACGATGGCGAGGCCGAGCCCGGCCCCGCTGGTGCGGGTTCCGCGCCGGGACGTGCCCCGGCGGAACCGCTCGAAGATGACCTCGGCGTCCTCCGGCGGAATGCCGGGCCCGTGGTCGGCGACGTACAGCTCGACGCGGTCGCCCTCGGCCCGCGAGTCGACGGCCCGGGAGCCGATCCGGATGCGCTGACCGGGCACGGTGTGCTGGACGGCGTTCTGCGCGAGCTGGACCATCGCCTGCGTCATCCGCTGCGGATCCAGGCGCACTTCGCGGTCCGCGACCCCGTCGAGCACCCACTCCCGCTCGCCGAGGGTCCGCACCTTCACGAACACGTCGGCGGTCAGCTCCGCGAGCTGGACGGGCTCCGGGCGCACGAAGTCGGGGCGCTCGGCCCCCGCGAGCAGCAGCAGGTCCTCCACGATCCGGCTCATCCGGTCCAGCTCGTCCGTGACCAGCCGTACCGTCTCCTCCCGGTCCGCCGGATCGTCGCCCATCAGCTCCAGGTGGCCCCGGACGATGGTGATCGGGGTGCGCAGCTCGTGCCCGGCGTCGTCGACGAAGACCCGCTGCGCGGCGAACGCCCGCTCCAGACGGTCCAGCATCGCGTTGAACGTCTCGGCGAGGGCCGCGATGTCGTCCCGGCCCTCCACGGGGATCCGCCGGGTCAGATCCTGCTCGGTCAGCTCCGCCGCCGTCGTCCGCACGAGCCGGACGGGCGCGAGGATGCGTCCGGCGACGGCCCAGCCGATCCCGGTCGTCATCAGCAGGGCGACCCCGGACAGGGCGAGCAGCATCCAGAACGTCTTGTCGGCGACGGCCCGTTCGCGCTCCGGGTGGAAGGCGACGACGAACGCCCCGGGCTGCCCGCCCGCGGACGGTCCGATCTCGACCTTCGCCCACCGCAGTTCGCCCTGCGGGCGCTCCAGCGTGCCGAAGGAGTCCTGGGAGGAGCGGATCCGGGTGAGCGACGCGGTGTCCTGCCACAGGGCCGTGTCCGGGGGGAGGTCGCGGCGCTGCCGGATGATGTCGGGCCGGTCGCCGGCCGGGCCGGTCAGACCCAGCAACTCCTCGTCCGGGTCGGCGTACTGGCGTTGCAGATAGATGCGCAGCAGCCGGTCGGCGGTGTCGAACCGGCCGCCGGTGTCCGGGTCCACCCCCTGCGGCACGAAGTTCGCGAACTCGCCGGTCTCCTGGGTGAGCAGCTGGCTGATGCGGTGGTCCACGTCCCGCTGGAGGATGGAGCGCACGGTGACGGCGACCGCTCCCAGCGCGACCGCCATCACGACCAGCAGCCACAGCAGGATCCGTACCCGGGCGGAAATCCTCGGAAAGCCCAGCGTCGACCGGCTAACCGTCATCACCGAAGTCGTCGTCATCGTCGTCATCGGCCGCGGAGGGGCCCGGAACGACGGAGCTGTCCGGTGTACGGGTCGGCGTGGAGGAATCGCTCGGCGTCGGGAAGCCGCTCGGGGAGGTGCTCCCGCTCGGCGGCGTGTCCCCGCCCGGCGGCGGTGTGCCGGGCGGACTCTCCTCCAGCCGGACGGTGGGAGGTACCTTCGGCGCCTCCGAGGTGTCGGTCATGGCATAGCTGGTGGCCGCTATGCCCAGCGGCACGGCGACGACGGCTGCCAGAGCCGCCAGACGGGGTGAGAAAGCCATGCGTTCACCCTGACGGTCCCGGGCGGTACGAACATGAAGCCAGGATGAACATTCCTTCATCTCGGACAAACCGGATAGGTGTGGTGGGCGAGGTTCGGGAATACGGCGCCGGTTCCGCTTGCTTCGAGTGCACTCCAAGGATCTAGCGTGGAACACATGACGCAGCACCCCCGCCCCGCGGGCCAGGACAGCTACACCATCAGCGAGGTCGTCGCCTTCACCGGGCTCACCGCGCACACCCTGCGCTGGTACGAGCGCATCGGGCTCATGCCCCACGTCGACCGCTCGCACACCGGCCAGCGCCGCTTCAGCAACCGCGACCTCGACTGGCTGACCTTCGTCGGCAAGCTGCGGCTGACCGGAATGCCCGTCGCCGACATGGTGCGGTACGCGGAGCTGCTGCGCGAGGGGGAGTCCACCGTCGAGGCACGCCAGGAGCTGCTGGAGGCGACCCGCCGCGATGTGATCACGCGGATCGCGGAGCTCCACGACACCCTCGCCGTCCTCGACCACAAGATCGAGTTCTATGCGGGCGCCCGCCGGGCGCCGGAGAGGCACAGTGCCTGATGACTGTTGACAAGATCGCCACCGTGGAGCTGGGAGCGGGCGGACCGCGCGTCGGCGTCCAGGGGCTCGGCTGCATGGGCATGAGCGAGTTCTACGGCGACACCGACCTCGCCGCCGCCCGCGACACCCTGGACGCGGCCCTGGAGGCCGGCGTCACGCTCCTCGACACCGCCGACGCCTACGGGCGCGGGGCCAACGAGGAGTTCCTCGCCCCGTTCGTCGGGGCGCACCGGGACGAGATCACCCTCGCCACCAAGTTCGCCCTCGTCCGCACCGACGACCCCCAGTACCGGGGCATCAGCAACGACCCCGCGTACATCCGTACCGCCGTCGAGGCGAGCCTGCGCCGGCTGAACACCGACGTCATCGACCTCTACTACATGCACCGCCGCGACCCGGCCGTCCCGCTCGCCGAGTCCATCGGTGCGCTGGCGGAGCTGGTCCAGCAGGGCAAGGTCAAGCAGCTCGGGCTGAGCGAGGTGACCGGCCCCGAGCTGCGCGAGGCTTACGCGGTGCACCCCATCGCCGCCCTCCAGTCGGAGTGGTCGCTCTTCAGCCGGGACGTCGAGAAGAGCGCCGTCGGCGCGGCGGCCGACCTGGGCGTCACGCTCGTCCCGTACTCCCCGCTCGGCCGCGGTTTCCTCACCGGGGCCTTCACCGACGCGGGCAAGGACCTCGCGGCGAGCGACTTCCGGGCCCGCCAGCCCCGTTTCACCGGCGACAACGCCAGGGCCAACGCGGCGCTGTTGGAGCCCGTCCACAAGATCGCCGCCGCGCACGGGGTGACGGCCGCACAGGTGGCCCTCGCCTGGGTCCAGCAGCGCGCCGAGGTGCACGGCCTGAACGTGGTACCGATCCCCGGCACCCGCAAGCGCAGCCGCCTCCTGGAGAACACCGCGGCGACTCGCCTGACCCTGACGGCGGACGAACTGGCCGCGCTGGAGCCGATCGCGGACCGGGTGGCGGGGGACCGCTACCCGGACATGAGCAGCACGGCTGCGGCGCGGGAGTAGGCGTCGCGAAGAGGCCGGGGGCGTACGGGGGTGATCGCCTGGTTCATGAACTTCATCAACTTCATGGAGTTCATGACGACGCCGTTTCCTCACGCCAGCCCCAGCGCGAACACCGCGAACCCCGCCGCGAGCAGCCCCGCCAGTGCGCGGCGGGCGTTCGCGGCGCGGGTGCCCGCCCGCCACGGGGCCTCGAAGCGGCGCGCGTACCGGGCGATCAGCACCAGCAGCCCGGCGAACACCGGCAGCCACGCGGCCCGGGCGAGGATCCAGCCCACCGTGTCCGGCGCGGTCGTCAGCCCCGCCACCGTCGTGCCCCCGGCCCCCGCGAGCGAGGCCGGCACGGCGGCGGCCAGCATCGCCGTCTGGTGCCAGCACAGGATCGTCATCGCGGACAGGTTGACCACCACGACCGGCGCCCAGAGCAGCGGATTGCGCAGCAGCCGCCCGAGCCGGTCGCGCAGCATGATCGCCGCTCCGCTCTGCGCCGCCGCCAACGCCACCACCAGCAGCGACGGCGGATGCGAGTTCGTCCGGGTCTCGCCCGGCACCCCGACCATCGACGCCGGGTAGTGGAAGACCAGCAGCAGCACGGCGAACAGCACTCCGCCGCCGACCAGCAGCAGCCGGGCCCCACGCTTCCCGATGCGCCCCTCGCCCCAGGACACACCGAGCTGATACGCGAACAGCCAGCCGGGCAGGACATTGACCACGCTCAGCCAGGACGGCATCGCCTCCCCGAACGGCCCGTAGCGCAGGAAGTCCACCGCAGCGACGGAGACCAGCAGCGGCAGCGCCGCCCAGCCGCCGAGCCTCCGCGCCAGGGTGACGCAGACCGGGGTGAGGGCCGTGACCACGGTGTACACCCCGACGAACCAGAGCGGCTGGATCACCAGCGTCGACCCCGTACGCAGCGTGTCGCCGGGCACGCCCAGCGCGGAGAGCACCGCGAGCAGCACCGCCCACACGGCACTCACCCCGAGCACGGGGCGGCCGAGCCTGGCCAGCCGGCCGCCCAGCCAGGCGGCCGTCGTCGAGGCCCGGCGGCCGTAGGAGAGGACCGAGGCGTACCCACCGACCAGGAAGAAGATCCCCAGCATCTGGAGCACCCAGCTCACGGGGGCGAGCGCGCCGAACGTGGCCAGCGGGCTCGCGTTGTGCAGGCCGTCGGCGTCCAGCCGGAACCCGCCGAGCATCCAGTGACCGAGCGGCACGGCGAGCAGCGCCAAGGCCCGCAGGCCGTCGACGGCCCGGTCGCGGTGGGCGGGCGTGGAGGCGTCGATCCGGGCGGCGAGCTGCCGCGCGTTCTTGCGTACGGCGTTCATCGGGCCGTTCCTTCCAAGGCGTGGGCGCCCGCTGTGGCTTCCGCGTCCTTGAGAGTTCCCGCGCCGTCCCGTGCTTCCGCGCCGCCGAGTGCCTGCGCGCCGTCCCGTGCTTCCGCGCCGCCGAGGGCCTGCGCGTCCGCCGGAGCATGAGCCCCTTCCGGTGTGGCCGTCCCCCGGGCGATGGCGGCGAAGGTCCGCAGCGAATCCGTCCCCGGTGCGAAGTAACCGGCATGCCCCCGGGCCTCGTCCGCCGGTATGCGGCGGGCTCCGAATGCCGGATCGGTCGGGTCTGTTCCGTGGCCGAGGCCCGCGAAGCGCACGTTCGGCACGTTGTCGATCCAGTCGGTCGGGTCCTTCGCCGCCCACACCCGCGCCTTCGTCCGCAGCCCCGCGGCATCGTCCGCCCGCATGCCGGGGGAGCCGAGGACCACCAGGTCGGTGGCGGGCAGCCGGTGTGCGGCGAGCCCGCAGACGACGGAGCCGTAGCTGTGGCAGAACACGGCGGGCTCGGGCAGCCCGTCCGCCGTCAGACCCTGCGTGAACCGGGTCAGCCGCCCGGCGCCCGCCTCCGCGAGGCTGCCGGTGGCCGCGTCGATGCCGACGCCCACCGGGGTGGTGTACCCGACCCAGGCGACGACGGCCGTCCCCGGACCGGCCGCCGTGTGCAGGGTCCTGGCCATCCCGGCGGGAGCCCCGTGCGCGGCGACCTTCCGGTCGAAGGTCCCGGCGTCGTTGTCGGAACCGGGCACCAGCACCGAGACCCGGTGCGCCGCGCGCAGGTCCCCGAACACCTCCGCCACCTGACCGCGTCCGCGCGGGTCGAACGCGAGGATCTGGCGGCCGGGGGCGGCCAGCGAACGGTAGCGGGGGTCGTCGGCGGCGGCCAGGGCAAGGGAGTTGGCGCGGTAGCGCAGTTCCAGCGGCGTCCCGTCGAGATTCCCGACGACGGACGGATGCCGCACCACCAGCAGTTGCCGCTCCCGCATGCTCAACCCCGCGAAGAACGCGGATACTTCGGCAGGCGTGGAGCGCTCCGGATCGGGCAGTTCCGTGCCGAGCGCCCCGTCCGTCCGCCACTGCGCACTGCCCGGCGGCGGCCCGGTCAGCGCCTGCTGCGCATCCCCCGAGACCCAGCCGGCGGTCCCCGCCACCACGCTGGTGGCCAGTGCGAACGCGGCCAGCGTCCTCGCGTATCGGCGCATTGTGCCCTCCCTCTCCGGATCCGCACCGAGCGGTGCGACCGGGAGGAAGGTAGGAAGAGGACGGGTGACGTGACGTCACACCGGGGAGCCAACTGCGGTGTGATACCGGGGTAGGGGGTGGGGGAGGTCGGTAGCCGGTACGGCCAGAGGGTGCCCGGCCCTCAGAGGGTGTCCGACCCTCAGGGGGTGTCCGGCCCTGACCTGCCGGACACCCCCTAGGTCGCCGCGTCCCCCGGAGTCACCAGCCCCGACTCGTACGCGAAGATGACCGCCTGCGCCCGGTCCCGCAGGTCCAGCTTGGCCAGCACCCGCCCGATGTGCGTCTTGACGGTCTGCTCGGCCAGGACGAGCCGCTCGGCGATCTCCTGGTTCGACAGCCCCCGGGCGATCAGCTCCAGCACCTCGCTCTCGCGCGGGGTGAGCGCGTTCAGCCGGAGCGCCTGCCCGGTGCGCGTCGCCCCGGCGGGCCGCTGCGCCGCGAAGTCCGCGATCAGCCGCCGGGTCACCGAGGGCGCGAGCAGCGCGTCGCCGGCCGCCACCACCCGTACGGCCGCGATCAGATCGGCGGGCGGCGCGTCCTTCAGCAGGAACCCGGACGCCCCGGCGCGCAGCGCCTCGTACACGTAGTCGTCCACGTCGAACGTCGTCAGCATCAGGACCTTCGGGCGGTGCACCACCCCCACCGGCGGGTTCAACAGCTCGCGCGCGGCGGCAAGTCCGTCCATCTCCGGCATCCGGACGTCCATCAGGACCACGTCGGGATGCTGGTGGCGGCTGACGTCCACACCCTGGCGGCCGTCCGCCGCCTCGCCCACCACGTCGATGTCGCTCTGCGCCGCCAGCAGCGCCGCGAACCCGGCCCGCACCATGGCCTGGTCGTCGACGATGATCACGCGGATGGTCACAGATCCTCCGAAGAAGGTCGTACGGAAGGTGAGTTGTGAGGGGAGCTGGAAGGCGAGCCGGACGGGGGGCCCGGCGGGGGCAGCGGCATCCGGGCGGCCACCCGGAACCCGCCGCCGGGCAGCGGCCCGGTGTCCAGCGTGCCGCCGGTCAACCGTACGCGCTCGCGCATCCCCACCAGCCCGTGCCCGGTCCCGGCGCTCTCCAGCGGTGAAGCGGGCCTGACGGACGGCTCGTTGACGACCAGCACGAGGAGGTGGCCGTCGTCAGGCGCGACGAGGACCCGGGTGCGCGCCCCCGGCGCGTGCCGCACCACGTTGGCCAGCGCCTCCTGCACGATCCGGTACGCCGACAGATCCACCGCAGGCGGCACCTCGCCCAGATCCTTGGCGAGCGCCAGCTCCGCCGGAAGCCCGGCCCGTACCGTCGCCTCCACCAGCTGCTGGAGCCGGTCCAGACCCGGCTGCGGCGCCCGGTCGCCCTCCGTGCCGTCGCTGCGCAGCACCGACAGCAGCCGCCGCATCTCGCCCAGCGACTCCCGCGCCGCCGCCGCGATGGACGCGAACTCCTCCTGCGCGGGCTCCGAAAGCCCGGTGATCCGGTACGGCGCCGAGTCCGCCTGCACGGTGATCACCGACATGTGGTGCGCGACCACGTCGTGCAGCTCACGGGCGATCCGCGTCCGCTCCTCCAGCAGCGTGCGCTGCGCCCGCTCCGCCTCGCTGATCGTCTCCTGCTCGGCCAGCCGCCGGGTCGCCTCGCCCCGCTCCCGTACCGCCCCGCCGATCACCAGGACCACCGCGCCGAGGATCGGCAGCAGCAGGGCGCTGCCGGTGCTGCGGTCCGAGGACGCGACCAGATGCAGCGCCGCCCCGGCCGCGGCCGTCGCCGCCCACACGGCGAGGACGGTCCGCCGGGTCTCGCGCAGACCGAGGGCCAGCAGCAGGAAGAGGTACGCGACCAGAGTCGGCGGGGGCCACGGCCAGGTGTCGTGCCGCCCGGGATCGTGGGCCAGCAGCACCAGCGCTCCCGCGATGTCGGCCGGGAAGATGATCCACCATGCCTGGAGAGGCCGGTGGGCCAGCATCAGCAACGGGGCCGCCTGGGCCACCCCGAGCGCCCCGGCCAGCCCGCCCGGCACGCCGTACTGCGAGGTCAGGACGTTGATGGTGACCGGGATGAAGGTCGCGGTCAGGGCGAGCACCACGACGTACGGCAGCAGCCGCTGCCACTGCTTCGGCGCGTCGGCCAGCAGCCGGGTGGACGGGTGGGAGGGGTG
>NZ_JAFEUF010000187.1 GCF_016901035.1 Streptomyces durocortorensis | reverse complement strand
CTCCGCCGTGATCGAGGGGAGCGGCATCAGGAGGCGCCCCCTCCTCACCGTGCACCGGTCGGCCGAACGCCCGTGTCTCCCTCGTCGGGTGCCAGGTCGTCGAGCAGGGCGTGGCAGTCGGCCGCCAGACTGCCGAGCGCGGCTCCGACATCGGGTGCCTGCCCGTGCAGGTGTTCCTTCACGGCGGCGAGGGCCCGGTGGGCGTCGGCCAGGGCGGCGTTCCGCCGATCCCGCTGCTCCTCGTCCCACCCGTGCGCCATGATGGCCTCGTGGGGCGCGCAGGCCTCTGCCGCGGCCGACAGGAGCAGACCGAGATCCTCCAGAGCGCGGAGCGGCGGCCGGGGCAGGCCCCTGTGATCGGACGCGGTCTCCCACAGTGTCAGGGTCAGGGCGAGCAGACGGTTCGACACCCGGGCCCAGACGACGTCCCACGCCGTCGAGGGGGCGGGCGTCGTGCGGCGGAGACGGTGGCCGGGGTTGAGCCGGAAGCTCTCGGAGTCCCACCCCCGCCCCACGTAGAGCTGCGAGACCGAGGCCAGCAGGTCCTGGGCGCTCCGGTGCCAGCGCTCCGCCCGCTGCGCGTCGTAGTCCTCCATGCCGTCCGCGATGTCCCGGAGCAGTCGGGCGCAGTCGCGCGGCAGCGCACACGCCAGCCTGTTGACGTGCAGCGAGTGGACCGGCGGCAGAACCACCGCGTTCACCGCGATGCCCACGGCGGCTCCCACCAGGGTCTCCAGCAGCCGGTGCCCGACGGCCGGCAACGAGTACGAGCCGTACGCCAGCACGAACAGGGCGGTGGTCGGCGCGTACAGGCCCTGACCGCCGACCGGAGCCAGGTTGCCGAGCAACGCGGTGAGGGGGAGGGCGATGACCACGGCGGTCATCGTGTTTCCCGTGACGGCGGCGGCACCGGCGGCGAGCAGTGTCCCGGCCGTGATCATCAGGAGGAGCTGGGTCGCGGTGCGCATAGACCGGTAGACGGTTCCCTGGACCAGCGCCACGGCCGCCCAGGGGGCCATCAACGCCATGGGCGCTTCCAGCCACCACCCGGTCAGGGCCCAGGCGATGATGGCCGCGGCGGCCGCCTTCAACGACTGCACCACCTGGTACCGGTCGGGGCGCTGCATGCGCGGTGCCATCCGCGTGAGTACCGCCTTCATGACCGGTGGGCCGGCTGTGAGGGGCCCGGCCGGCCCACCCGTTCTCCGCCGTCCGGCCGGCCCGCCCGTTCTCCGCCGTCCTGCTGCCCTGCCCGTTCTCCGTCGTCCGTGCGTCGTTCATGGCCGGGTGCAGCCTGCATGTGTGCGTTCACTCCTCGATGGCGATGCGTCGGGTCGCCGCAGGAGCGCGCGGCGCCGGACCCTTGCCGCCCGGGACTCCCACGGGCGCGCCTCATGTCCGAAGCACGCGGATCGCCTGCCCCTGCGAACAGGGGTTAAGCAGGGGATATCCGGTGGACGGGCGTGGCGGGCCGGTCGTGGCTCCGGACGGGGCGTCGCTCACGATGGGCCCTGGCCCTTCTTTCAGTCCGGCGATTCCGGTCGATGGACGGGGAGAGGCCGCCCAACTCCCGTACGGCAAAGAGCGGCGTCCCGGGGAGAAGGGTGCGGACCGGGGCGGGAGCGGCGTTACGCGCTGAGAGCAAGGGGTACCCCTGTCCGGACAAAAGCAACCATGACGCGCCCGGAATGAGGACCACATGCAGGTGGGATACAAGCTGGCGGCGGAAGCGTTCGGTCCGGCGGAGCTGGTCAGGCAGGCGGTGCTCGCCGAGGAGGCGGGATTCGACTTCGTGGAGATCAGCGACCACTACCACCCCTGGCTCGACAACCAGGGCCACTCGCCGTTCGCCTGGACGGTGCTCGGAAGCATCGCGGCCCGGACCTCGCGGATCGGTCTGGCGACCGGGGTGACGTGCCCCACCGTGCGCTACCACCCCGCCATCATCGCCCAGGCGGCCGCGACCCTCGCCCTGCTCTCGGAAGGCCGCTTCGTCCTGGGCGTCGGCTCGGGGGAGCGGCTCAACGAACACGTCGTCGGCCCGGGCTTCCCCGACGCGGTCAAGCCGCGGCACGACCTGCTCAGGGAAGCGCTGGAGATCATCCGGCTGCTGTGGAGCGGGGGCTACCAGTCCTACGAGGGCAAGCACCTGCGGCTCCAGGACGCCCGGGTCTTCGACCTCCCCGACGAGCTGCCGCTGATCGCGGTGGCCGCCAGCGGCCCGGAATCCACCCGGATCGCCGCCGAACTGGGCGACGGCCTGTTCGCCACCGAGGACAAGCCGAGCATCGTCCGGCACTACCGCGACGCCGGTGGCACCGGCCCGTGTTACGGGGAGGTCCCGATGGCCTGGGCCCCCGACGCGCACACCGCCGCGCGCGCCGCGCTCGAGACCTCGCGCTGGGCGCTGACCGGGTGGAAGGTGATGAGTGAGCTGCCCAACCCGGTCAACTTCGATGCCGCGACCGCCACCGTGCGCGAGGAGGACATCCTGGAGAAGTTCGCCTGCGGAGCGGACCCCGGACGGTACGTCGAGGTGGCCCAGGGGTTCGTGGACGCGGGTTTCGACCGGCTGGTCATGCAGAACGCCGGCCCCGACCCCGACGGCTTCATCGACTTCTACCGGCGCGAACTCGACGGACGTATCCGACAGCTGGAGCCGAACCGTCCGTGAGCCTGAAGGCGTCCGGCATCCGGGACGTCCGAGCGGTGAAGCGACGAAGCGAAAAACCGACGAAGCGAGGAAGAAGATGGCCGCCCGGCACCACCTCATCGACCGCGCTCCGACCGCCGTATGGACGATCCTGGAGGACGAACGTCTGTACGGCACCTGGGTGGTCGGGACCTCCGAGTCCCGCCGCGAGCAGGGCGACTGGCCCGAGCTGGGCTCCTCGATCACCTACAGCGTGCGGCTGGGGCCCAAGGAGTTCACCGGCCGTACGGTGGCCCGGCGGATCCTCGCCCCGGCGTCCTTGCGGCACGCGGACGCCAATCTGTACAACGGTGCCATCAACGGCGGTACGGCCTCGATGCACCAGCAGCTGGTGTTCCGGCCCGTACCGGGCACGGGCCGCCCCGAAACGCCCGTGCAGGGGCTGTACCTCGCGTCCGCGTCCGCACACCCCGGCGGCGGGGTGCACGGCGCTCCGGGCGCCAACGCCGCCCGCGCCGCCATCCGCTCGACACGGGCCGCCGCCGCGCTGTCCGCCGCCCAGCGACTGCTGGCCGGCCGGGGCCGCACCGGCGAGACCACCCGCGTACGACGTGAAGGCGAGACCACCCGCGTACGACGTGAGGGGCCGTGAACGTCACCCGCTGTGCCGCGCTACCGGTCGGGTGGGGGAGCGGGGCGGGACGCCCGGTAGGAGTTCCAGTCGGCTCGTCCTCCCGCGCCCAGGACCTCGACGGGGGAGGACATGTCCTCGCTGGGACGGGAGCGTAGCTCGCGGCGGGTGGCCCGGGCGACGAGCGCGGGGAACAGCGGGCGCAGCGGCTGGCACCAGCGGAGCCAGGGCGGGGCGTAGATGTGCGGGGCGCGGTGGGTGATGCCCCGGGTGAGCCACTCGGCTACCTGGGCGGCGGTGTGGACGCGGCGGGCCGGGCGGGGCTGATTGCGGCGCAGTGCTTCGAGGACGGGGTGGTCGTCGATGCCGGTCAGCATGTCGGTGCCGGTCCAGTGCAGGTAGGCGATGCCGACCTGGACCCCGTCCGGCTCTACCTCGCCGCGCAGTGCGAGAGCGAACGACTCAGCCCCCGCCTTGGAGGCGCAGTAGGCGCTCATCATGGGTGCGGAGCCGAACGCGGCGGTCGAGGCGATCTGCAGGAAGTACCCGCGGGCGGCGGTGAGCTGGGGCAGGAAGGCGCGGGCCGTATTGGCGGAGCCGATGAGGTTCACGTCGATGACGCGCTGCCAGAGCTCGGCAGCGGTGCGGTCGAACGGGCCGCTCACCGCGATACCGGCGTTGGCCACGACCACGGCGGCGGGCCCGAACTCCGTCTCCACACGGCGCGCGGCGTGCGCGAGCGCTGAGCGGTCGGTGACGTCGCACACGACGCAGATGCTCGGACCGGCGAGGGACGCGGCGGTCTCCAGCAGGGTGGCCCGCTCCCGCCCCAGCAGGGCGACGCGCATCCCGGCATCGGAGAGGCTGCGGGCGAGCGCCTGGCCGACGCCGCGAGCGGCGCCGGTGACGACCGCGGTCCGCCCGTCCAGAGGACGGGCGGGAACACGGCGGATCGGACGCCCGCCCGGGCTGTCGTGCATCGTTTCTCCTCGCTCACTGACCACTCGGGCACGGGACGGGCCCGCGTTGGGAGCCGGTGCACGGCAGACCGCTGCCTTCGACGACCGGATACGGTCCCCTCACTGCACGCGAGGAGAGCCTCCACCCGAGCGGGAGCCGCCCTCGTCACCGGAATCGTCCTCGTCGTCGTCTCCGGGAATGTGGACGTCGAAGACCACGATGTTGATCTCGACGACCTCCAGCCCCGTCATCGTCTCCACCGCGTCCGTGACGTGGGTCCGGATCAGGTCGGCGAGTTCGTGGATCGGCGTGCCGTACTCCACCTCGACGTCGACATCGATTGCGGTCTGTTTCTCGCCCACTTCCACCTTGACGGCGCGACGCGCGCCGGAAGAGCTGGACGAGCCGGACATACGCCCGGTGACGGCGCCCAGAGCCTTCGACGCTCCTCGGCCGACGGAGTGGACGCCTTCGGTCTCACGGATCGCGATGCCGGCGATCGTGGCGACGACGTTGTCGGTGATGGTCGTTCTGCCGCGACCACGGGATCCTTCGGAACGCCCGCCGGTCGCGGTGCTTTCGCCCAGGGGTTCGGTGTCGGCCATGTCTGCCTCACAGAGAGTCGTTGCCACGGACCTGCTCCCCCCGGCCCGTGCGGGCCCCTCTCCTCACTCTGCGCCTGCTCGACCGCGTACGCCATTCGAGTGGCGCGGCGCCACGCGCGCTATCAGTCGCGGGGCAGCAGGGTTCCTAGCGGCCCGAGGTCGAGGTTGAGGTCCTCGGGACGTACGCCGTGCTGCTCGCAGAGCTCCTTCATCCGCTGGTCGAGCAACATGAGCGTGGTGCCGATCTCCTCGACCTGCTCGTCGCTCAGATCGCCCTGCTCCACCCGGCGGATGGCCTGTCTCTCCATCAGCTGCCGCAGCAGTTCGACCACCGTCAGGACCAGGGCTACCAGGTCCCGCCCCATCTGCTCGGAGTCCAGATCCACGCGCGGGCCCGTCACAGCGGCCCCCCGTCGCTCCACGGCGAGGGCACCCGCTCGTTGACCGACGACAGCAGCGCGTGCAGCGACAGCCGTACGAGAGGTACATCGGCGATGGCGATGACCACGTCACCGCTGACCACCACCCCGGTCGCCAGCACGCGGTCCAGCAGATCGACGAGGGGCACCCCGAGAGGGCCGCTCAGGGGTTCCGGACTGTCCCAGGGCACCACGTCGTGCGCCACGGTCACACCTCTCCGACGAAGGAATACGGTACCCAGGGGCCCGACAGCTCGATCTGCGCTCCCGTACGTTCGCCCAACGCCCGGACCAGCAGGCCGACTTCGTGCGCCCGGTCGTTGGCGACGAGATACGTGGCGTTGAGCACGTGCACCCGCTGATCGCCCGACAGCGCCGCACCGTGCGTACGCAGCCGACGCGAGGCGGCGGCGAGTCCGCGCAGTTCGGCGTCGACCGACTCGGCGACGTCCAGCGCCTGTTCCCGGCGCTTCTCCCGCAGCGCCTGGGCGCCCCGCTTCCGGTTCAGATAGGCGAGACCCGCCCCCCGGGCGCGGCCGCCGTCCGTCTCCGGGGCCGGCTCCTCGAACGCCGCGGCCGGATCGGGAGTCGCGGGCCGGTACACCTTCACGCCCCACTCCGCGTGGTGTGCGACGCGCTTCAGCGCGGTGTGGAAGCGGTCCGCCTCCTCGGCCAGGCGGCTCCGGGCCCGGTCGTCGTCGTGGTAGAGCGTGGCGAGGGGCAGGGGAACGACGGGCCCGTGCGTGGCCACGGCCGACACCACCGCGTGGTGGGCCCGCGCGTACCGCTCGATCTCCTCACGGTCGGCGAGCCGGCCCTGCCAGACCTCGTCCGTGAAGTCGGCGGCGGGGACGGTCTGCACCACGGCGGTCAGCAGGCCCGACGGCAGCAGCCGGACCGCCTCACCGCCCGGCATGCCGGTCACGCCGGTGAGATCCAACGCGCTCGTGGCACGCGTGCTGCGACAGACGGCGAACACATACGTGACCGCCGCTTCCGCAGACGAGGACGTCACCTGTGCGTCCGAGGGCTGTGTCATCTCTGCTCGCTCTCTTTCTCCCGGCCGGCGTCGGCGGACGGTTCGAGCGCCCGGAGGCGTTCCCTCAACTCACGGTTCTCGTCCTCCAAGGCGTTGCGCGACGCCTTGGAGCTCAGGGCGGGGTCGGTCTCCCACCAGTCGATGCCCGCCTTCTTCGCGGTGTCGACCGAGGCGACGAAGAGACGGAGACGGATGGTGAGCAGCTCGATGTCGAGAAGATCGATCTTGATGTCCCCGGCGATGACGATGCCTTTGTCCAGGACGCGTTCGAGGATGTCGGCGAGGTTGGTGGTCTGAGGCCCGGGGATCGGCTGATCTCCCTGCCGGAAGTCGAGGTCGGTCACCGCGACTCCTTCGCGCGACGCCTGCGGCTCTGACGCCTCGGAGCGGGGGGCTCGTCCTCGTCCTCGGGCTCCTCGTCCTCCTCGGGCTCCTCGTCCTCCTCGGGCTCGTCGTCCTCTTCCTCGTACTCCTCGTCCTCGTCTTCCTCTTCCGGCTCGTCTTCTTCCGGCTCGTCCCCGTCCTCGTCCTCGGGCTCCTCGTCCTCTTCCTCCGTGCGGCCCTCGTCCTCGTACTCCCCGTCGTCCTGCTCGTCGTCGTTCTCCTGCTCCTCCGCCTCCTCCTGCTCGACGGCGTCCTCGTGGGAGACGACGACCTCACCGTCGCGGATCTCACCGCGCCAGCCTTCCGGCTCCTCCTCGGTGAGGGTGACGTAGCGCTGGAAGTGCTTGAAGTCGAGCCGCATACGGCGTCCTTGGGCCCGCCAGAGGTTGCCCGTCTTCTCGAAGAACCCGGAGGGGTAGTACTCCACGACCAGGATGATCCGGGTCAGTGTGGGCCCGAGCTCGTGGAAGCTGACCGCTCCGCTGGTCGTGCCCTTGGCGCCCTCCGACGACCACACGATCCTGTCGTCCGGCACCTGTTCCAGCACCGTGGCCTTGAAGCTGCGGGACGAGGGGCCGACCTTCACCTTCCAGTCGCTCTCCGTCTCGTCGCTCTTCGAGACGTCGCGGACGCCCTTCGCGAAGCTGCTGAACTCCTCGTACTGCGTCCACGCGTCGTAGGCCGTACGCAGAGGCACGCCGACATCGAGGACCTCGATGATGTTCATGACCTTGCTGCCGCTGGACTTGCGCTTGCCCTTGCCGCTGCCGAGGGCTTCCTTGGCCTTGTCCACGACGGTGTCCTTGGCGCCCTTGGCCTTCTCCGACACGAAGGCCTTCAGCGGGGAATCACCTTGGAGCACCCGGGAGCCGATCGCGGGCAACGAGCCGCCGTTCTCCGCGACATCGCTCAACTGGCCCGTGATATCGGTGAGTTTGCCACCGGCCTTCTCGGCGATCTTCTGCACCTGGGCGCCGGCGTACTTCGACAGCTCGTCCTTCAGCCGGTCGATACCCGACTCCTGCGCCTCTTCCGGTTCGTCCTTGTCCGACTTAGCCATGACGTCTACCTCCCGCTACCGGAGCGCTTGGACGTTGTCCGCTTCGACGAGGCCGACTTGGAGGACCCCTTCTTCGCCGTCGTCTTCTTGGCTGTCGTCTTCTTGGCGGTCGATTTCGCTGCCGTCTTCTTCGCCGGGCTCGACTTCTTGGCGGGGGCGGACTTCTTGGCCGCCGTCTTCTTGGCAGGTGCGGACTTCTTGGCCGCCGTCTTCTTCGCCGGGGCCGTCTTCTTGGCCGGAGCTTTCTTCGCCGGGGCCGACTTCTTCGCCGGGGCGGACTTCCGGGCCGGGGCCTTCTTCGCGGGGGCGGCAGGCGCCTTCTTGCGGCGCGCTCGCGGAGCCGGGGCCTCCTCCTCCGTGGCTTCCTCGTCCTCGTCCTGTTCCTCGTCCTCGTCCTCGTCCTGTTCCTCGGGCTCGTCCTCCTCGTCCGGCTCCTCGTACTCCTCGTCCTCGTACTCTTCTTCTTCCTCCTCGGCCTCCGGCTCGCCCTCTTCCTCCTCGTACTCCCCCTCAAGCTCGTCCTCGTCGGCCTCGTCCTCCTCAGGGGCCTGACCGAGGCGCAGCGTGCGGTCACTGATCGCGTCCGCCAGCGAGGCCACACCCCGGTTGGCGGCAGCGGTCACGGCCTGGCGCCCGGCGTCCAGGACCTCGCCCCTCAGCTGTTCCTGCAACTCCGCGAACTGGGGCACCTCTCCGAGCCGGCGCATCCCTTCGGCGGCCAGCTGACGGGGTTCGAGCCCGAATCGCCGTCCTGCCAGATACGTCGCGACGCTCAGTGCGAGGCGGCCCTTCTTCGTCCGGCCCAGCACGTACCCGCCCACTACGGCGGCTGCCAGTGCCACCTTGGCCTGGTCATCCATATCTGTCACCTTCTGTTGTCGACGTCGCAGCGCTTCTGAGCGGCGTGGAGCCGGTCGAGCAGCTTTTCCTCCTCCGCTTCGAACTCTTCGAGATCAATGAGTTCGTCGTCGAGATCGCGGTTGAGTTCGGCGAGCTGCGCACGGATCACGCCGGGGTCGTACAACTCGCGCTCGGCGGTTTCCTGGAGCTGCTCCGCGATCCACACCACGCCGCGCGCCGGAGCGAGCGGCAGGAGCAGGAGTCCGGAGATCAGTCCCATCGTCAGCCTCCGGCCACCGCTGCCGGACGGCGCGGGGCGGCCGAGTCACCGACGAAGCTGTAGCAGGGCAGCGGGCCCGCGATGCGGATGTCGACATGGCTCCGGCGTGCGCCGGCGAGCCGTTCGGCCGTCGTACGGAACCGTTCGCTGTGGCCGCGCGGGACGAGGAAGGACGTGTTCAGCGCGCACCCCTGCACGTCGGGCCCTGCGGCGACCGCGCGAGCCAGTGGAGCGAGCTCGCGCAGCACCGCCTTGCCCGCTTCGGCCGCACGCCGCGCCAGGGCGGAGGCCACCGCCTCGCCCAGCCGCACGCTGGCCTCGTAACCGGGTCGTCTGCGCGCCGCATCACGCAGCCGCCGTACGGCGGCGTCCTCGGTCACGACGTCGGCGAGGGAGTCCTGCGCCGGCAGGGCTTTGACGTTGACCTCGACGTGCCCGTCGAGCTTCTTCAGGGTGGCGAGGTGGCTCGTCTCCGCCAGGGCCAGCTGGGCGAGAAGAGCGTCCTCGTCCGGCGCCACCATGCCGAAACGCATCGGCAGGACGGGTCCGCTGTCCGCCAGATCCATCAGCAGATCCTGGTGTGCCAGCAGGTCCCGTCGCCGTGCGCGCAGCCGGGCGGGGGCGTCACTGACGACCGCGGCGATCTTCCCCGTGCCGATGACGCGCAGGGCGGCGGGGGGATCGCCCACGCCGCCCGCCCCTTCGGGGAGCGCGACTCCGTCGCCGACCACCGCGTAGACGTACAGTCCGTCGCCGTCCATGGCTCAGGCCTCCGCTCGGCGGCGCCGACTTGTACCGCTGCCGCTGCGGGCCGGGGCACGACGCTTCTTCGGGCGCTCGTCCTCTTCGTCCGCCTCGTCGGCATCGTCGTCGTACCCCACCGCCTTGCGCACGGAATCGCCCACCGACTCCGCGGCCTTGCGCACCTTGCGCTTGCCGACGGACTTCGCCACACCGCCGCTGAGCAGCTCGGGGACGGTCGTGCTGCCGGAGTCCCGTTCGAGGTCGAGCCGGTTGCACGCCTCGGCGAAGCGGAGGTAGGTGTCCACGCTGGCCACGACTATGCGGGCATCGATCTTGATGATCTCGATGCCGACCAGGGAGACCCGGACGAACACGTCGATCACCATGCCCCGGTCGAGAATGAGCTCCAGCACGTCGTACAAGGTGCCGGCGCGAGGCGGACACGGAGCGATCTCGTCGGCGTAGGTCGTGGTGGTGGTTGCCATGGGGGTGGGTCCTTCCAGCTGTTCGGACGGTCTCGGTTCACTCGTCTGCGGCACCGCGCCGGTAGCGACGGACTCGGCGGTACTCCTGGAGCTCTCCGGCTCTGTCCAGCTGCACCTCGTAGGAGGCCAGCAGGCTCGTCGTGTCCGGGATCCGGGGCACCTCGAGAACGTCCACGACCACGCACCAGCCGTCGTCGTCCGAGCGCCGGACCGCGGAGACGCCTTCGGCGGGATGGCCGATCAGCCCCTCCAGGCTCTGGCAGGCAGCGCGAGCAGCGTGCTCGGGCCCCTTCCTGGGCGCGGTCTTCTTCCGAGCCCTTGCCGGGCTCGCGGCCCGCGCTGAACGTTGGTCTGCCATAGCGCCCAGTCTCGTCACATTCGGGCGCGCCGCATCTTGGGCGGGCCGGTGGTGCGGCAGGTGCTGCGCGATGTGCCGCACCGAGGCGGGCGTTCCCGGTGCCGACCGGCGTTCCCGGGTGACAGCCGCTGCACCGGAGGCGGGTCAGTCTGTCGCTCGTGTGACCTTTGTCCACTGCTTTTCCCGTCCACCCTCGATTCGAACGAATATGCGAACATGGGGTTAGAGTGCTTCTCCCGGTCCGGATGAATCGGGACGACACGGACCACGGAAACGGGGGGTCATGGGTAACAGGAGGTGTGTATGTCGTTTACGCACCTCCGTGCGGCGAGCGGCTACTCGCTGCGGTACGGGGCCAGCCACCCGCACGCGCTGGCCGAGCGGGCCGCCGAGCGGGGCCTCGATGCCCTGGCGCTGACCGACCGGGACTCCCTGGCGGGCGCGGTGCGCTTCGCCAAGGCGTGCGCGGGGGCCGGGGTCCGGCCGCTGTTCGGCGTCGACCTGGCGGTGCCCGGTGGGCCGGCGGCCGAAGCGGCGGCGGCGAAACGGCAGCGGACCACCCCCTCCCGGGGCGGGGCGTTCGTCGCGGAGGCGCCGCAGCGTGCGGTGTTCCTGGCCCGGACCGCGCGTGGCTGGGCCGAGCTGTGCCGACTGGTGTCGGCCGCGTCGGACCAGGGTGTCACCTGGGAGGACCTGTCCTGCCCGGAGGACGAGCTGTTCGTCCTCCTCGGGGCGGACTCCGAGGTGGGGCAGGCCCTGGCCTCGGGGCGGCCGGACCGGGCCGCGACCCTGCTGGGCCCCTGGCGGACACGGTTCGGCCGGGCATTGCGCATCGAGACGTCCTGGCACGGGCGGTCCGGCACCGGGCCGGGATCGCTGCGGCTGGCCGCACGCATGGCGGGCTTCGCCGCCGAGCAGCAGGTGGTCCCTGTGCTGAGCAACGCCGTGCGCTACGCCGACCCGGACCGGGGCGAGGTCGCCGACATCCTGGACTCCGCCCGCCTCCTGGTGCCGATCGACGCCCGTGACGCGTCCCGGCTCGACACCGGGCAGCGGTGGCTGAAGGACGCCGGTGAGATGGAACGGATCGCCGGGCGGATCGCGGAGGCCGCGGGCGGCCGGAGCGGGGACGCGCTGCGGCTGCTCGCGGCGACCGAGGAGACGGCCGAGGCGTGCGTCGTCGATCCGGGCGACGCGTTCGGGCTCGGCCGGCTGAACCTTCCGGAACCCGAACGCGTGGGCGTGAGCGCCGGGTCGGCGGACCGGGCGCTCGCGGACCGGTGTGCGGCGGGCATGCTGAGCCGCGGCTACCACCGGGAGGGGAAGCGCTGGGACCGGCTGGAGGATGAGCTGCGGATCATCGCCGGGCACGGCTTCGCCGGATATTTCCTGACCGTCGCCGAGGTCGCGGCGCAGGCCCAGCGGCTCGGCGTGCGCGTGGCCGCGCGGGGCTCGGGCGTGGGATCGCTGGTCACGCATCTGCTGGGGATCAGCCCGGTGGACCCGGTGCCGCACGGCCTGGTGATGGAGCGCTTCCTGTCCGAGCACCGCTCGGCCCTGCCCGACATCGACCTGGACGTCGAGTCGGCCCGCCGCCTGGAGGTCTACCAGGCGGTGCGGGAGCGGTTCGGGGCCGACCGGGTGGCGACGCTCGCCGTCTACAAGACGTACCGGGCGCGCGGGGCGATCGAGGTCGTGGCCCGCGCCCGCGGCATGGCCCCGGACCGGGCGGCCCGCCTGGCCAAGGCGTTCCCGCACATCCGGGCCAAGGACGTGCGGGCCGCGCTCGACGAGCTGCCGGAGCTGCGCGAGGTCGCCGCCGAGGACCACGGCCGGCTCTGGGAGCTGGTGGAGGCGCTCGACGAGCTGCCGTTCGAGGCCGCGATGCACCCGTGCGGGCTGCTCGTCTCCGACGCGGCGCTGGTACGGCGTACCCCGATGGCGCCGACCACCGTCGAGAACATCGCCATGTCCCAGTTCGACAAGGAGGACATCGAGGACACCGGACACCCGAAGATCGACGTCATCGGCGTACGGATGCAGTCGGCGCTCGCCCACGCGGCCGCCGAGATCGAACGTGTCACCGGCGAACCCCTCGACCTGGACGATCCCGCGCAGGTGCCGCCGGACGACCCGGCCACGTACGACCTGATCTCCTCCGGGGACACCCTGGGCACCTTCCAGCTGGAGAGTCCCGGCCAGCGGGAGCTGGTACGGAACCTGCGGCCGCGATCGTTCGACGACCTGGCGCTCGACATCAGCCTGTTCCGGCCCGGACCGGTCGCGGCCGCCATGGTGGAGCCGCTGGTCAAGGCCCGGGAGAGCGGGAGCGGAACCCGTTACGCGCACCGCGACCTGAAGCCGATCCTTGAGGAGACCGAGGGGCAGGTGGTCTACCACGAGCAGGTGATCAAGATCATGGCGAAGCTGACCGGCTGCGACCGGGGGACGGCGGACGAGGCCCGCCGCGCCCTGTCCGTGCCCGAGCGGCAGGGCCGGGTCCGCGCCTGGTTCGCCGATCAGGCCCGCGCGCGCGGCTACTCGGTCCAGGTCGTACGGGACGTGTGGAAGGTCCTGGAGAACTTCGGCAGCTTCGGCTTCGCCAAGGCGCACGCCACGGCCTTCGCGCAGCCTGCCTACCAGTCCAGCTGGCTCAAGGCCCACCGGATGGCCGCCCTGCTCGCCGGGCTGCTCACGCACGATCCGGGGATGTATCACAAGCGTGTCCTGGCCGCGGACGCCCGGCGCCACGGGGTGCCGCTGCTGCTCCCCGACGTCAACCACTCCCAGGCCGCACACATAATCGAACTGGTGTCCGGTAAGTGGGGGGTGCGGATCGGCCTCTCGCAGGTCCGCGGCATCACCGAGGCCGAGAGCGGGCGCATCGCGGCCGGACAGCCGTACGCCTCGGTCGAGGACTTCTGGGAGCGCGCCCGGCCCAGCCGTCCGCTGGCCGAACGCCTCGCCCGGGTCGGCGCGTTGAGCGCGTTCGGGCCTCGCCGCGAGCTGCTGCTGAAGGTCGCCGAGCTGCACCGCTCAGGGCGCGGCGCCAGTGGATCCGCCGCCGGTCAGCTCCCCATGGCGGAGGCGGGGGGCGCGGAAGGCGCGGGGGGCACCCGCTCCGCGGCGGAGAGCGACAGCGCGGACGACGCCGTCACGGGTCTGCCGGCCATGGACGCGTCCGAACAACTCGCCGCCGAACTCGACGTACTCGGCATGGACATCTCCCACCACCTCCTCGACGAGCACCGCTCCCTGCTCGCCGACATCGGCGCGACCCCCGCCGCCGATCTGCCGGGCCTCCGGCACGGCACCACCGTGCTCGTCGCCGGTGTCAAGGTCGCCACCCAGACCCCGCCGATCCGCTCCGGCAAGCGCGTCATCTTCGCCACCCTGGACGACCCCACCGGCCTGTCCGACCTGGCCTTCTTCGAGGACAGCCACGGGCGTTGCGCCCATACGGTGTTCCACAGCAGCCTGCTGCTCGTCCGCGGCACCCTCGCCCGACGCCCGCCCCGCGCCTTCAGCATCACCGGTACCGCCGCCTGGAACCTGGCCGAGCTGATCGACCTGTACCGCGAGGGCGGCCCCGCCGCCGTCGCCGCCCGCCTCGCCCGCCACGGCGT